>JAFRDQ010000016.1 GCA_017411225.1 Oscillospiraceae bacterium | reverse complement strand
TCCCCGGCGGGCAGACGCCGCCGGATCAGGGCGGACAGCAGCCCGGTTTCCCCGGCGGGCAGACGCCGCCGGATCAGGGCGGACAGCA
Source organism: Oscillospiraceae bacterium (assembly GCA_017411225.1). GTDB lineage: Bacteria > Bacillota > Clostridia > Oscillospirales > Oscillospiraceae > CAG-103. The sequence continues at coordinate 15,778 of JAFRDQ010000016.1, read as the reverse complement.
GCCCGGTTTCCCCGGCGGCCAGACCGGCACCGGTCTTCCGTTCGCGGACGTGGCGGCGAGCGCCTGGTATCTCGACGCGGTGCGCTATGTCTATGAAAACGGCGTCATGACCGGCATGTCCCAGACCATGTTCTCCCCGGACACGAACCTGACCCGCGCGCAGATGGTGCAGATCCTCTATAACCTCGAGGGCCGCCCCGCCGTCTCCGGCAGCAGCTTCGCCGACGTCTCGGCGGACGCGTGGTATGCCTCCGCCGTGGCGTGGGCCAGGAGCACCGGCGTCGTGCTGGGCTATGATGAGAACACCTTCGGCCCGGACGACACGCTCACGCGCGCGCAGGCCGCCGCGATTCTGATGCGGTATGCGGCCTATAAGGGGCTCGACACTGCCGCGCGCGGTGTGCTCTCCTTCCCGGACGCGGGCGACGTGCCCGACTGGGCGCACGACGCGATGCAGTGGTGCGTCGCCAAGGGCCTCCTGCAGGGCACCGACACCGGCGCCCTCCTCCCGAACGGCACCGCCACCAGAGCGCAGATCGCAACGATTATGACCAGATATCTCGCGGCGTAAAACCCGGCTGTAGGGGAGGGGCTCGCCCCTCCCGCGCAGGTCGATTCAAAAGCAAAGAAAGCGATGAGGCGAATTCGCAGACGGAACGAATTCGCCTCATATGATTGCTGTGGGCAGCTGCGTTAGAAGCAGCGCATCAAAAGCATGTCATTGCGAGCCAGCGCGCACGCTGGTGTGGCAATCCGTTCCCCTTGGCAGAGACTAAAATCTGAGTCAGCCGCTGGGGGATGCGGATTGCCACACCAGTGACGTCGGTCACTGGCTCGCAATGACAAGACTTTGAGTATGGCAAAAAACCGGAGGGGCAAGCCCCTCCGGATTGCATTACAGCGGGAAATTTGCTTCCAGCAGGAACACCGACAGCCTCGTGTTCCAGGCCGCCCAGACGTCCATGGCGGCAAAGACGTCGCCCGCGTCCACGTGCTGCAGCACCGAGCGGTAGACCGCCGCCATCTCCACGGGGTCGGCAAAGCGCGCCATATAGCTCACGGACTTCATCATCGTGTCGGAAAACGAGCGGATCAGCAGCGGGAAAATGTCGTTGCCCGCCTCGTGATAAAAAACCCGCATGAAATCCAGCAGCGGGGGATAGACGGCCTCGGTCCCGCCGACGGCGGCGGCCTGCTCCAGCGCCGTGCAGCACTGGCGCAGCTGATCCATGTGCGCGCGGTCGGGGTGGCGCGTCATCCAGCGCATGACGCCGAAGGCCATCATCTCGCGCAGCTCCAGCAGCGCGGATGCAACGGCGCGGTTCGGCAGCCCGTCCACATAGCGGAACGTGGCGTTCACGCCGTCGAGCGTGAGACTCTCGTGCATGTCCGCAATGTAAACCGCGTGGCGCGGCACGACCTGCACAAAGCCGAGGCGCTCGAGCTCCTTGATGCCCAGATGGATGTTCGTCTTCGCGATGCCGTATTCCTCGGCGAGCTCGCTCTCTGTCGGCAGCTTTGTGCCGCTTGCCAGCTCGCCCGTGGCGATTCGGCGGATCATCTCCTGCAGGAATCGTTCTTTTTCTCCAATGCGTTCCGACAAGCGTCTCGCCTCCTATACGAAGGTTGTTTTTCGTCAACTGATATTCTACAGCAAAGCGGGAAAGAATGCACTGTTCAATCTGCTGAAATTGTCCCAAAAATTTAACCAGAAAATGTATTTCGTGAGGATTTACAGACCGTTCATTGACGATCCAAGACAGAATGGCTATAATGTACACGCATATTTTTGAAGAAAACGGAGGCGGACCGGAATGATGTTTTATTTGCTCTGGATTCCCGCATTACTGACGACGCTGGGCGTGTTCTGCATCTGGACGGCGCTGAGCAAATGGTGGATTCTGCTGATTCTGCCGCTGGCGTTTGTCCTCTGGAACGGGCTGTATCTGCTCTATACGTGGATCATCTGCAAGCGCGTGGACATGGACGCCGAATGGACGGGCATCAGCCCCTTTTATCAGAAGAACACGCTCCTGTTCATCGACTGGCTGCTCGCCCTCACGGGCGTAAGCTTTGAGCTGCGCGGCACGGAGTGGCTGCCGGAGGGGGAGTTTCTGCTTGTGAGCAACCACCGCTCCGCGTTCGACCCGCTCACGACGCATGCGGCCCTGCGCGACCGGCCCTTTGCCTTCATCTCCAAGCCGGAGAACATCTATAAGCTCTATCTCGGCTCCGCCGCGTGGAGCGCGGGCTATCTCGCCATCGACCGCGAGAACGCGCGCAACGCCCTCAAGACGATCAACACCGCGGCCGAGCGCATGAAAAACCACGTCTGCTCCTACGGCATCTACCCCGAGGGCACGCGCACGAAGGACGGCAACCTGCAGGAGTTTCACGCCGGGTCCTTCAAGGCCGCGCAGAAGGCGCACGTCCCGGTCGTCATCATGGCGACGGAGAACACGGAAAACGTGCTCAAAAACTTCCCCTTCCGCCGCACGAAGGTCGTGCTCACCATCCTCGAGACGATCGACGCGGACGAGGTCAAGGCCAGCAAAACCAGCGCCCTCGCCGAGCACACGAGAGCGCTGCTGCTCGAATATTTAGGACACTGAAAGAGAACACGCGGAACGTCACAGACCGGCCGGTCTGTGACGTTCATTTTTTATCTCTTAATTACCATCCCAATCGTGGATTTTTCGTCATTTGTGTGATACTCTGTTGGTGATTCAGTTTGTGAATACCACAGGAGGAAACGCATATGAAACGAAACCGACTCTCGCTCCTGCTTGCGGCGATCCTGCTGCTGAGTCTGTCCCTCGGCGCCGTTCCGGCGCGGGCGGCGCAGGCTCCGGCGGCTGCCGATCCCGGCGAGCCGGTGCGCATGATCGTGGAGCTCTCTGAGCCGAAGGCCTTCCCGCTGAGCCTCTTTGCGCCCACGCCCTCGCGCGAGGACGTGAAGGACGCCATCCGCGATCTCGTCGAGACGGCGTCGCCGCTCTCGGCGGAGGGCGAGGCAGCGCCCAAGGTCACCTTCGGCTATGACTACTCCGTGCTGCTGCAGGGCTTCTCCCTCACGGCGCCGGAGGGGGTTCTCGATGAGATCCGCGCGCTCCGCGGCGTGCGCAATGCCTTCGTCGCGCAGACGTACACGCTCGTAGAGCCCGAGGGCGGCTGGGCCAACGCCGATTCGCAGGCCGTCGTCGGCGCGCTGGACGCGCACAAGCGCGGCTACACCGGCGAGGGACAGGTCATCGCCGTGCTGGACACGATGCTCCTGCCCGAGCACGAGGCCTTCTCCGGCACGGTGCCGAATCCGAAGCTCTCCAAGGCGGACATTGCGGAGAAGCTCCCCTCGCTGACCATCGCGGAGGAGGCGAGCGCGGACGCGCTCTGGCGCAGCGACAAGATCCCCTACTGCTTCGACTACTATGACCACGACGCGGATGTGACGAGCGACAATCCGCACGGCACGCACGTCTCCGGCATCGCCGCGGCCAACGGCGGCGAGATCATCGGCGTTGCGCCGGATGCGCAGCTGCTGTATATGAAGGTATTTGACTGGGACGACAGCTCCGACGAGGACGCCATCCTCGCCGCGCTGGAGGACGCCGTGGTGCTTGGCGCGGACTGCGTGAACATGAGCCTCGGCATGCCCGGCGGCTTTGCCGCATATCCGAACGAGACCACGCAGCGCGTGTATGAAAATCTCCGCGCCGCAGATGTGACGCTCTGCTGCTCCGCGGGCAACGAGGGCCCGTTTGGCGTGCTGGGCTGGCCGACGCCGGTCACCATGCCGGACGCCGGCACCGTCGGCAGTCCTGCGTCCTATGACGCTGCGCTGGCCGTTGCGAACATGACCATGCGGTCCTACGAGTGCATCCATGCCGGCGGTCAGGATTATTACGCGGTTGACGGCGCAAACGGCAGCAACGGCACGATCCCGCCGCTGTCCACGCTTGGAGGGACGGAGCTCGCCGCCGTGGACTGCGGCGACGGCAGCGGCGACTATCCCGCCGAGGCTGCCGGCGCTGCCGTCTTTCTGGATCTGCGCGATTACTGGGGCGGCTACAGCCAGCTGTATCTTCGCGCGCAGGAGTCCGGCGCAAAGCTGATTGTGTTCTGCCTGGACGATACCTGGCAGTATGCCAGCGGCTTTGAGGAGGAGGACGGCAAGGTTCCGCTTGTGTTCTTCTCCTATGACGCGGCCAGAACCATTCTGGACGGAGAGAAGCGCATCTCTGTCGACGGCGCGCGGGTCACGGCCTATCCGCCGGACAACTCCACCAGCTGGGGCCCGGCGCCCGAGCTGAAGCTCAAGCCGGAGATCGCCGCCATCGGCGCGCAGGTCTATTCCTCCGTTGCCGGGAGCACGGACGCATATGAGCGCATGTCCGGCACGTCCATGTCCTCGCCCCAGGCGGCGGGCGAGCTCATTTTGCTGCGGCAGTATCTGAAGGAGAAAAACTATGATACGCCGCTCACGCTCACGCAGCTGGCCGAAACGCTGCTCATGAGCTCTGCCGAGCCCGTGACGGATCCGATCAACGGCGGCGGCTTCATCTCCCCGCTGCGGCAGGGCGCGGGCATGGGCAACATCGTCTCCGCCATGGACGCGAAGGCGTGGATCTCCGTGCCGGGCTCTGAGCGCCCCAAGGCCGAGCTCGGCGCCGGGGAGGGCCCCTTTACCTTCTCCTTCACGGTGCACAATCTCACCTCCGAGCCGCTGACCTATCGCTCCGAGGTGCTTGCGCTCGCGCAGGATATGGCCGATGGCCGCTTCCAGCTCACCTCCACGAACTACGCCGGAAAGGGCGTGGATGTTCAGATTCGTGACGTGATCTCCGTCCCCGCCGGGGGCGAGCAGACCGTCACCGTCACGCTCACCGTGACCGACGCCTTCCGCGAGGCGGCTGCCGCGGCGGAAAACGGCGTCTTCCTCGACGGCTTTGTGCGCCTCTATGCCGAGGACGGCTCCGGCTCGGATCTCGGTCTGCCGTATCTGGCCTCTGTGGGCGACTGGGAGGCCGCCCCGCTGCTGGATCTGGAGGGCGCGCACGCCGCGCCGCGTCTGGTGAGCTTCACGGATACGGAGCTCGGCACCAACCCGGCAGAGCTCGTGGAAACCGTGGACGAATACGGAAACGTCCACACCGCACCCTATGTGGATCCGGACGCCGCCTCGATCTCTCCGACGGGGGAGTTCCTCTTCAGCGGTTTTCGGAGCCATACCGTTCTGCTGCGCCCCGCAGCGTGGGTCAGCGCGGTGCTGACCAATGAGGACGGCCAGATCGTCGAACAGCATGAGCAGACGAACGTCCGCCGCGCCTGCCTCAAGGGCGACAGCGATTTTCAGGAGTTTATGGAAAATCAGCTGGATGCGCAGGGCTCGTTCTATGCGTTTGACGATGAGGGCGAGTGGCTTCCGGAGGGCTGGTATACCTACACGGTGTCGGCCCGTCTCGCCGGCGGCGAGACGGTGGAGAGCTGGTCCAAGCGCATCTACTGCGACTGGACGCAGCCGGAAATGCAGTATGAGATCTCCGGCGAGCAGGGCAGCCGCACGCTCAGTCTGACCGTTTCGGACAACTTCAAGCTGAGCTACTTCACCGTCGCCGCGCCGGCCACCTGGGTTCTCTCGCCGGATGCATTCGTCGTCACGGATCTCGGGCTGGAGCACGGACGGTATGACAGCCTCCCCTATGTAAAGAGCCTCACAAAGGCGGACGGGGTTTATACGCTTGAGCTCGATCTGGAGGCGTTCCTGCAGCATCTGAACGGTCTTGGCCTGCGCACGGATGTGCTCCAGCTCGAGGCGAAGGACTACGCGGACAACACCGCGAGCGAGCTCATCACGCTTTCGGAGGATTATTATCCGCTGAGCATCGCGATCGACCAGCCGGAAATCTACCTCGCGCTCGGCGAGACGACACAGCTGCATGCCATCCTGCAGCCGGAGGACTGCCCGCACGACAAGATCACCTGGGAATCCATGGACCCGTCTGTTGCGACCGTGGATGAAAACGGTTTCGTGACCGCCGTGGGCGAGGGCTGGACGCAGATTTACGCGCACGGCGAGGTGCCGGAGGGTACCTTCCCGCTGACGGGCACCTGCGATGTGAACGTGCGCAAGTTCATACCCCAGGGCTATCAGATCACGTTCGATCCCATGGGCGGCACGTGCCCGGTGCCGGCGCTGTATACCATCGAGGCGGAGGGCCTGCCCTATACGCTTTTGAGCTATCCGCCCGCCGAGCGCGAGGGCTATACCTTCCTCGGCTGGTTCCTGGAGCCCGAGGGCGGCGAACCGCTGGAGCCGCTGTATCTCTTTGAGGGTGATACCACGCTCTACGCCCACTGGGCGAAGGACGGCTGCGACGGCGGCGACGATTGCCCGAGCAGGGCGTTTGTCGACGTGGACCGCGGCCCGGAGGGCTGGTACCACGAGCCGGTCGACTGGGCGGTCTTGAACGAGATCACCAACGGCCGCGATGAGACGCACTTCGATCCGCTCGCGGTCTGCACCCGCGCCGAGGCCGTCACGTTCCTCTACCGCGCTGCGGGCTCGCCCGCCGTGCCGGAGGACGCGGTCAACCCCTTCACCGATGTGAAGGAGAGCGATTACTTCTATCACGCCGTCCTCTGGGCGGTGCAGGCGGGCGTTACGAACGGTGTCTCCGACGATACCTTCGCGCCGAAGGCCGAGTGCACGCGCGCGCACATCGTCACGTTCCTCTTCCGCGCCAAGGGCGCTGAGGCGATTGAGGGCGCGGATAATCCCTTCACCGACGTGCCGGCGAACACCTGGTTTACCGACGGCGTCCTCTGGGCGGTGGCCGAGGGCATCACGAACGGCGACGGTGCGGATGACATCTTCCACCCCAACGCGGGCTGCAATCGCGCCATGATCGTCACGTTCCTTTACCGTGCACAGTAACACGCCATTTGCGGAGAACGGTTTGTAGGGGAGGGGCTTGCCCCTCCCGGCGTTCCGGGCTTGAGATATCATAAGTGAAAGGCGAATTCGCAGAATTTGAACTCTGCGTATTCGCCTTTGTTTCTGTTCGATTCAGATGGTTCTGCGCGGGAGGGGCACGCCCCTCCCCTACAGTAAAATTGGAAAATGGAGTCAGAGCTTCGAGGCAATCAGCTTCCCGAGCCGCTGCATGCCGGTTTCGATCTGCTCGCTTGTCACGTTGCCGAAGCTGATGCGCATGCAGTTTTTGCCCTCGCCGCGTTTGTCGGCGAAGAAGCCCTCGCCCGCGATGTAGGCCACGCCGTGGGCTCTGGCCTCTTTGAGCAGCTCCGTCGCGTCGATGCCGCCGGGCAGCTCCACCCAGCTGAAGAGGCCGCCGTCCGGATAGACCCACTTCGTGCCCGCGGGCATGTACTTTTCCAGCGCCGCCATCATCGCGTCGCGCCGCTCGCGGTGCACCGCGCAGAGGTTTTTCAGGTGCTGCTCGAAGTACCCGCGCGCGAAGAACTCCGCGCAGAGGATCTGCGGCAGCATCGCCGTGTGCGAGTTCGTGGCGATTTTCGCGTCCGTCAGGTGCGCGATGATCTCCTTCCTCGCGTGCACATAGCCGAGGCGGCTGCCGGGGGAAAAGATCTTGGAAAAGCTGCCCGCCATCACGGTGTGGCCCGTCCGGTCATAGGACTGGATGGGCAGGAGCGGCGCTCCCGAGTAGCGCAGGTCGCGGTAGGGGTCGTCCTCGAGGATGATCACGTCGTATTTGCTGCCGAGCTCGGCGAGCGCGCGTCTCCGCTCGGCGGGGAGGGTCTTTCCCGTCGGGTTCTGGAAGGTCGGGATCACGTACACCATCTTCGGGTGATGCTTTTGAATCTTCGCCTCCACGTCCTCGATGACGATGCCGTGCTCGTCCATCTCGCAGCCGATGCATTTGGCCTCGAACATCTCGAAGATTTCCACGCAGTGCACAAACGACGGCGATTCGCAGAGAATCACGTCGCCCGGGCTGATGAACACCTGGCAGAGCAGGTTCATCGTCTCAAGCCCGCCGTTCACGATCAGAATGTCATCGGGGTCCGCGTCGACGCCGTTCGGCTTCAAGAGCTTGTCCGCCACGATCTCGCGCAGCTGGCGCACGCCGGGCACGGGCCCGTACTGCAGCGCCTCCACGCCGCGCCTCTCGCGGCGCAGGACCTCGCGGGCGATCTCGTGCAGCTGCTCGACCGGGAGGGCGACCGAGGCCGGAGCCCCGCCGCCGAAGGAGATGATCGACGGGTCGCTCATCGCGCCGAAGAGCCCGCGCAGCACCTCGGCGGTCTGCTCCATGTAGGAAAGCCGCTTTGCAAATTCAGGCATGGGCTCCCTCCTCGTTACAGATCGAGTTCCTTTTCGTATTCGGCGAGGAAGGCGGCAAACTCGTCCTTGTCGCCGGTGAACTTGTACTTGTGCTCCGGCGCGGGGAAGGCGCCGGACTTGACCTCGGCGATATAGTCGGCCATGCCCTTGGTCGCGATCTCGCCGATGTTACAGTATTTCTTCGCGAACTTCGGCGTGAAGTTCTTGTAAACGCCAAGCGCGTCGGCGGCCAGGAGCACCTGCCCGTCGCAGTCCGCGCCAGCGCCGATGCCGTAGACCGGGATCGGCAGCAGCTTGTGGATGAAGCTCGCCGTCTCCTCCGGCACGCCCTCTAAGAGCAGGCAGCGCGCGCCGGCCTTGTAGACGGCCACGGCGTCGTCGATGACGGCCTTCGCGGCGGCGGTGTTCTTGCCCTGCACCTTGAAGCCGCCCATCGCGGCGGAGGACTGCGGCGTGAGCCCCACGTGGCCGAAGACGACGATGCCCGCCTTCGAGATGGCCTCGATCTTGTCCGCCACGGCGACGCCGCCCTCGAGCTTAATGGCGTCCACGCCGCCCTCCTTGATGAAGCGGACGGCGTTGTTGACCGCGTCCTCGCAGCTCGCGTGATACGCGCCGAAGGGCATATCGCCGATGAGATAGGTGTTCGGCGCGCCGCGGCGCACGCCCTGGCAGTGGGCGATGGACATGTCCATCGTCACGGGCACGGTACCCTCCCAGCCGTAGATGATCATGCCCATGGAGTCGCCCACGAGAATCATGTCCATCCCGGCCTCCTCGGCGCAGGCGGCGAGGCAGGCGTCATAGATGATCATCCAGACGGCCTGCTCGCCGGTCTCCTTCATCTTCTGCAGATCCAGAATTGTCTTTTTCTTTGCCATAGCGATATACCCTCCGTTTCGCTCATTCCCCGTCCGGCACGTGGATTTCGCGGATGCCGAAATCCTGCCCGGAGAGGATGGTTTTTTCAAAGCTGCCGCAGGCGGGGCAGTAGCCCTTGTGCTCCACGACGTTGAAGATCTCGTCGCATTCGTCGCACTCCGCCATGCCGGGAATTTCATTCACGAGCAGCTTCGTGTTCTCCAAGATCGTGCCCTCCGTGACGACGGGGTAAATGTCCTGCAGATACTTCGGGATCACGAGCGAGAGCTCGCCGCAGTCGACCACGACCTCGGCAATCTCGCCGATGCCGTTTTTCTGCGCGAAGTCCGTCACGGTGCGGACGATCTGACGTACAATGCCAATTTCGTGCATGGTGTTACTTTCCGATTCTTCCGATGTGCTTCACAGCGACGGAGGAGAGCTTGTTCGGCAGATTCGTCGCAATGCGGCCGAGCGTGTGGAAGTACTCCAGGTTGCCCTCGTCGGAGATCTTCTCCATACGGATCGCGCCGAACTTGCAGTGCGTGGTGCAGATCGCGCAGCCGACGCACATGTATTCGTCCACCATTGCCACGCCGCAGCCGAGGCAGCGGGAAGCCTCCGTTTTTGCCTGCTCGGGGGTGAGCACGCCGCGCGTGTCGCGCCAGGCGGCGTTCTTGCCCTTCGCGGTCTTGCGCTCGGCGACCTGACGCTCTGCCGGGCTGTAGGCCTGCGGGTTGATGACCGCGGTCTTGCGGTTGAGGCCCTTGTAGTCCATGTGGTCGCGGCCGAGCACGAGATCCTGTCCCTCGTGGACATAGCGGTGGATCGAGAGTGCAGCCTCGCGGCCGGCGGCGATCGCGTTGATCGCATAGCGCGGGCCGGTCACGACGTCGCCGCCGGCGAACACGTCCGCCACGGCGGTCTGCATGGATTCGCCGTTGACCGCAACAAGGCCCTTTTCGCTCAGACCCAGACCGATGCCGCCGAGATCGACGGTGCGGTCCATCGCGATCACCACGGCGGAGGCCTTGACCTTCTTGGCCTCACCCGCCTGCGTGTAGGCGACGTCCTTGGCGGAAATGGCCGTGACCTCGGCCTCGCAGACGAATTCCACGCCGTTGGCCTGGGCTGCCTCCACGCCGGACTTCACGTTGCTGAACGTGCCGATCTTTCTCGGCGCGATCACGGTCACGTGCTTGGCGCCGAGGGCTGCGGCGGTGCGGGCCGCGTCGAGCGTGATGAAGTTTGTGCTGATGCCGCCGGAGATGATCACGATATCGTCGCCCAGCTTCGGGTTGTGGCCGAGATTGACCTTCTTGAGCATGTCGAGCGCGAAGCACACGGTCTTGCCGTCCGCGCCCGGAACGTTGATCGTGCCGGACCTGCCAGCGCCGACGCCGAGGAAGAACGCCTTGAAGCCCTGCGCGCGCAGCGCGTCGAGCGTGACGTCGCGCCCGACCTCCACGCCGGTCTTGAACTCCACGCCCATCTGGCGCAGCACGTCGATCTCCGCGTTCAGCACGTCCTTTTCCAGCCGGAAGGAGGGGATTGCGAGGGCGGGCATGCCGCCGAGCACCTTCTCCTTTTCAAACACGGTCACGGGGTAGCCCTTCTCGCGCAGGTAGTAGGCGCAGCTCAGACCCGCGGGGCCCGCGCCGATGACGGCGATGGGCTCGGCAAACGGGATGCCGCGCGGGTTTTCCATCGGCGGAATCCAGCGCTGCTCGGCATTCAGATCCTGCTCGGCGATGAACTTCTTCAGATCGTCGATCGCGACGGCGCTGTCCACCTCGCCGCGCATGCAGGCGGCCTCGCAGGGCTTGTTGCAGATGCGGCCGCAGATGGCGGGGAAGGGGTTGTGCTTCTTGATGAGCTGGAGCGCCTCGAGATACCGCCCCTGCTTCGCGAGCGCCACATAGCCCTGCACGGAAACGTGCGCAGGACATGCCGCCTTGCACGGCGCGGTGCCGCTCTCAGTCACGTTGGTGCGGTTCATGCGGAAGTCGGGATTATAGTTCTTGCCGCCCCAGAGCAGGGTGTTGCGCGCGGTCTCGGTCGGGCGCGGGATCGTCGTCTCGGCGGTGCAGAGCTTGCTGCCGAGCTTCATGGCGTTGACCTGGCAGTTTTCCACGCACTGGCCGCAGGCGACGCACTTGTCCTTGTCCACGCGGGCGACGTAGTTTGATTTCACGGCGTCGGGCGCGCGGAAATAGGTCGCGATGCGCAGCGCATAGCAGCTGCAGCCGCAGCAGTTGCAGATCGCGGTCGCGTCCTCATAGCCGGGGGAGACGTTCAGCTCGTGCACGAGGCCGTTGCGCTCGGCGCGCTTGAGGATCTCATAGGCCTCCTCCTTGTCGATCAGGCGGTGCTCGCCGATCTTGGAGTAGTTGATCGCGTTGTCGTTGAGGTAGATGCACATGTCATCCTCGAGGTGTCCGCAGCCCTCGCCCATCAGGCGGCGGGACCGGCGGCAGGAGCAGGCGCCCACGGAGATCGCCCAGGCGTTCTCCACGAGACGGTGCACCTCGTCATAGCTCGCCTTGCGGGAGTTGTTTTCAATCGCGGCCTGCACGGGGATGACGCGCATCATGTTCATGCCGGCGTCCATAAACGGGGCGAGCATGCTCACGCGGCGGCGGGTGTATTCCTCAAAGCACTCGCCGAGCACGGGGTATTTGTCGCACTGCTCGCGGTTGGCCATGATGCCCTCCATGATGCCGGGCACCCAGATCGGATAGAAATAGTAGGTCTTGCCGTTGCGCACGCGCTCGCGCACGGCGCCGGTTTTACATAGCTTGTCGAGCTGCTCCTGCGTGTGGTGCACGCTCTTCTTCGCGCGCTTTGCGATGTCCTCCACGGTGCGGTTGGCTTCCAGACGCATGTGCATCATGATCTGGCACATATCGTCGTCGATGATCGGCTCCAGAATCTTGTACTCGGGGTCGTTGTAGGTGATGCCGGTGTAGGTCATGCTCTCAAGGCTGATCTTCGTCGCCAGCTTGAGAATGTTCGGTCTGTGTGCCATGGTAATCCCTTCCTTTTCATAAGAATTTGTCGTACCATAACATTTAATGTATCATATTCTCAACACCGTTTCAACTCACTGGTGAATATCTGCGACAAAATTTGTGCTCCGGCTTGTTTTTTCACGGATTTTGTTCTATTATGAGCGGTGATTGTTTTTTCATATTGAATCAACGGAGGAATCTGCATGGATAAATCCATCAAACGCCGCTGGGGAGACCGCCGGGACGGACGCTGGGTGCGCGATGTGCCCGGTCTCACGACGATCATGATGCACATCATGCCCAGGCGCACGGCGGCGGAGGTCTATGTCAACGAGAAGATCGACGCAACCGAGCTTGTCAAATACATCGAGCGCAAAAACGCCGAGCACCCCGATTACCGCACCACGCTCTTTCACTGCTTCATCGTCGCCATCGCGCGCATGATCCATGAGCGGCCGAAGATGAACCGCTTCATTCAGGGCCGCCGCATGTATGAGCGGCATGAGATCAGCATCGGCTTCGTCGCCAAGCGCAAGTTTGCCGACAATGCCGAGGAGTCGCTCATGTTCTATGTGCCGAAGGAGACCGACACGCTCGACACGCTCAGCCGAAAGATTGCCGGCGACGTGAAGGAGACGAAAAAGAGCGCCTCGTCCACCGGCGGCATCGACGCCGTGGTCGATTCGTTCGCCAAGATCCCGCGCATTCTGCTCATGGCGATCATCCGCGTCATCCGCTGGCTCGACTTCTGGGGCGTCAACCCCAAGGCGCTCACGGACGGCGACACGAACTATTCCACCGTCCTGCTGACAAACCTCGGCAGCATCAAGGGTCCCGCGGTCTACCACCATCTGAACGATTACGGCACGAACAGCATCGTCGTCGCCATCGGCACGCTCCACAAGGAGGAGATGGTCATGCCCGACGGCCGCAAGGAGATCCGCGACGTGGTCGATCTCGGCTGCACGCTCGATGAGCGCATCGCCGACGGGTTCTATTTCGTCCGCTCGCTCAAGCTCGTCAAGCACATTTTCGCCCACCCCGAGCTGCTGGACCGCCCCATCGGCGAGCCCAGCGAGTTCGATTTCAAGTAACGCATAACATAAGGAGACATGAACATGAAGAAAACCATTTCCATCCTGCTCGCGGCGCTGATGCTCTTTGCGCTCGCGGCCTGCGGCGGCGCCGAGCCGAAGGAGACCTCCACGCCCGAGACCGAGAGCGCCGCGCACTATCTGAAGGCGCTGTCCTATGTCAACGGTGATGTGCTCGACAACGTGGACTATTTCGACGCGCAGGGCCACATCCTCGGCGACGAGGTCTATTCCGACGGCGCGCTTGTGACGGTCGAGGAGTTCAGCGCGGTCGAGGGCTTCAATCTCGATCTCAAGGAGCTCGAGGACAACGAGGACGTCGTCTCCACCGAGTACAAGGAGCTCTATGCCCGCACGGCCGAGGAGGGCAGCGAGTATAAGAGTACCGGCAAGGTGTTCGCCTTCGGCTATGACGCCAACAACCACATGCGCATGGCGAAGGTCTTCGCCCTCAGCGGGGACGGCGCCGTCCTCTTCACCTACGTGATCTACTATCAGCTCGACGAGCACGGCAACTTCACCGGCTGGACGCATATGACCGAGGAGGGCAAGGTGCTGCTGGAGATGAACGCCGATCTGAGCTATGACGGCGATCAGCTCGTCGAGGCGGATTATCACTATACCCGCTACGGACAGATCTCCTACACCGAGGGCTATCCCTATGAGGAGCTCGAGCCCGTCAGCGCCGACAGCCACGTGGTGTTTGAGTACTGAGATTCTATAAGGAAAAGGGAAACGATCAGAAATGGACAATGCCATTACCGCCAAAACGCCCTGGGCAGAGCACATGGGCGAGGTGCCGATGCACCTGACGTATTTTGAGGGCTCGATGTATGACAAGGTGGCGGAGATTGCCTCCATGTATCCGGACAACATCGCCTTCGACTTCATGGGCAAGAGCACAACCTACAAGACCATGATCCGCGAGATCCAGCGCTGCGCCAGGGCGCTGCGCACGATCGGCGTGCGCGAGGGCGACAAGGTCACCATCGCCATGCCCAACTGCCCGCAGGCGATCTATATGTTCTATGCCGTGAACCTCATCGGCGGCATCTGCAACATGATCCATCCGCTCTCCGCGGAAAAGGAGATCGAGTTCTATCTCAACGAGTCCGAGTCCGTCACGGCCATCACGCTCGACCAGTTTTACCACAAGTTCGAGCACATCCGCGAAAACACCAAGGTTGTGAACATCATCATCGCCTCGGTCAAGGACGCGCTCTCCAAGCCCATCAAGGCCGGCTATATGCTCACCGAGGGCCGCAAGATCAAGAAGATCCCGAAGGACGCCCCCGTCATCCGCTGGAAGGATTTCTTAAAGCTCAGCCGTGCGTGCTTTTATAACTACGCCGTGAAGCGCCGCGGCGACGATCCCGCCGTCATCCTCTATTCCGGCGGCACGACCGGCACCACGAAGGGCATCGTGCTCTCGAACCGGAACTTCAACGCCCTCGGCCAGCAGGTCATCGCCACGAACCCCATGTTCCGCCCCGGCGACAAGATGCTCGCCGCCATGCCGCTCTTCCACGGCTTCGGCCTCGGCGTGTGCGTGCACACGATGCTCTCGCAGGGCGGCCGGTGCATCCTCATCCCGCGCTTTACCGCCCAGAGCTACGCAAAGCAGATCGTGAAGTACAAGTGCAACTTCATCGCCGGCGTCCCCACGCTCTATGAAGCCCTGCTCCGGCTCGACAGCATGAACGGCGCGGACTTAAGCTGCCTCAAGGGCGTCTTTTCCGGCGGCGACAGTCTCTCCGTCGAGCTCAAAAAGAAGTTTGACAAGTTCCTCAAGGATCACAACGCGTCTATCCAGGTCCGCGAGGGCTACGGCACGACCGAGACCGTCACGGCCTGCTGCCTCACGCCGGTCAAATACCACAAGGAGGGCAGCATCGGCATCCCGTTCCCGGATACCTATATTAAGATTGTCAAGCCCGGCACCGACGAGGAGGTGCCCTACGGCGAGGAGGGCGAAATTCTGCTCGCCGGCCCAACCGTCATGATGGAGTACATGAAGCACCCGGACGAGACCGCGCAGACCCTGCGCCACCACGCCGACGGGCTCACCTGGGTCTATACGGGCGACCTCGGCGTCATGGACGAGGAGGGCTTCATCTTCTTCCGCGGCCGCGCCAAGCGCATGATCATCTCCTCGGGCTACAACGTCTATCCCGGCCAGATCGAAAACATCCTCGATGCGCACGACGCCGTGCAGATGAGCTGCGTCATCGGCGTGCCCGATCCGTATAAGATGCAGAAGGTCAAGGCGTTCGTCAAGCTCAATCCCGCCTATCCGGCGAACGATGAGACAAAACAGATGCTCCTCGACTACTGCCGCAAGCACATCGCAAAATACGCCATGCCGTATGACATTGCCTTCAAGGAGGACATGCCGAAAACCCTCGTCGGCAAGGTGGCATATCGCGTGCTGGAAGAGGAAGAACTCAAAAACCTGCAGCAGGCAGGGTAATGCCGTAGGGGAGGGGCTT
>JAFRDQ010000123.1 GCA_017411225.1 Oscillospiraceae bacterium | reverse complement strand
GTTCGAATCCTTCTTCCGCTGCCAAAGAAACAACTCACCCACCGGGTGGGTTGTTTCTTTTACTGGGTGTGTATGATTCGAACCCTCACACTCATTCGATCACTTCGCGCAGCGACGAAACGCGAAGCGTTTCGGGGATTCGAATCCGTCTTCCGCTGCCAAAAGCCTCGTCACTTGTGACGAGGCTTTTTCATTGAATCAAAACAAAAAGGATCTGTAACCATGTACGACGAACTGACACAGGTAGATATCGATAAAATGCGCGCCGAGCTGGACGAGCGCCAGCGGGTGCTGATGCCGCAGCTGATTGAGCAGGTGAAGGTCGCGCGTGCCTTCGGCGATCTGAGCGAGAACTTTGAATATAAGGCGGCCAAGCAGGAGCTCAACCGCAACAAGAGCCGCGTGCGCTATCTCGAGCGCATGATCAAGACCGCGAAGGTGATCGAGGCCTCCACGCCCGGCGGCGGGATTCAGCTGTTCGATAGAGTGACGATCTGGATCGAGGAGGATCAGGAGGAGCAGGAGATTCGCCTTGTCACCACGCTGCGGCAGGATCCGCTGAACGGCCTCGTCAGCAAGGAGAGCCCGATCGGCAAGGCCCTGCTCGGCAAGAAGGTCGGCGACACGGTGCACATTCAGGTCAATGAAGTCTACGGCTACGACGCCGAGATCCGGGCAGTAGAGCACGGCGAGGATGACGAGAGTATTCCCATCAGCAAATTTTAATCAAAAAGAGAGCCTGCTCGAAAGCAGGCTCTCTTTTTGCTTACTTCTCGAATTCGTCATCCAGCCACTGGGCGACCTTCTTGGACTTGATGTCCAGCCCGGCGGAGATGAAGGCGATCGCCTCGTTCATGTTCAGGTTCTTGAGATGCGCGAAGTTGGTCTCCTTCTTTTTCACGTCAGCCATACGGCCTTCGATGTAACCGCAATTGTAGCACATCTGCAGGGCATATCTGCGATGCTCATCGATCTGCATTTCGCTGCCGCATTTCGGACATTTCATCTTGGATCTCCTCCTGTCATAGTAGTAAAGGTATCTACCCTGTTATTATAGCAAACCCGGCACCGCACTGCAAGCGTTGATAAATAATTATTTATCCGAGATCAGCGCCGCTGCCGCCGTGCCGACGATCGTGGCCTGCTCCACGCCCTTGCACACGCTGTAGATGTTCAGCTCCTGCACGGTGAAGTCCTGCATCCCGTCGGTGATCGCCTCGTGCATGAAGAAGCTGTGGTTGTAGACCGAGCCGTCCACGCAGGTGATCACGGGCTTGTAGCGGTCGGCTCTGCCGAAGCCGGACAGGCGCGAGAGCGCCGCGACGCAGCAGACGGCGATGAGCCCTGCGCGGCGGAAGACGCCGAGGATGATGTGCTGCGCAAGCTCCAGATCCGCGTCCGTCGCGTCCTTCATGGCCTTGAGATCGCGGTAATCGGGGTTGGTGGCAAACTTGTCGATGATCGCCGTGTCGGTCTTGCGCAGGGCCTTGAGACGCTTCGTGGTCTCCTCGTCCTCAAACAGGCCCTCCTGCGCCGCGGCCTTGAGCGCGAGGCGGCAGTTCTCGCCGAGGTACTTGCCCGCGACGGCCTTTTCAAACAGGGAGGTGCCGGGCTTTTCCGTGCCGGCGTCGACGAGCTTGTCAAAGTCGCTCTGCGGAATGTCGGAGAAGAAGCCGGACTCCATGTTCACGATCATGCGCGTGCCGTCGGCTTCCATGCCGAGCTTCTCGATACGCTCGACGGGGAGGTACATGGCGGTGTTCACGCCGGTGCCGAGCACCATGCCCGCAAAGTCGGAGCCGTAGCGCGGGGGAACGCTCGTCTTGCCGCGGACGATCGCGGCGACGGTGTCGTTGATGCACACGAAGGAGAGCCCCTCGTGGCCGCGCTTGGCGAGTTCTTTTTCAATGGACGCGCGCACGAGCTTGCCCTTCGAGCCGGTGACGTGCACCTCTTTGTCGATCGTGAGCACCTTCAGGTCGCCCTCCGGCGTCGCCTCGGCGGGGTAGCAGAAGCAGATGCCGACGCGCTTTACGCCCTCAAGCCGCGGCTCGAGCAGATCCGCGCACTGCTTTACAAACTTCGTCCAGGTCACGGGCTCGTCCATGCCGGGCATCGGGAGCACCTCTTCCTGCTCTATCGTGGGCATGCCGGTGTCCCAGTGCACCCGGGCTGCGCGCAGATGCGAGCCGCCCGCGTCGATCACGGCGACGGGCTCGTCGTTCGGCACATGCACGCCCTCGGCGGTGAAGTAGGTCGGCAGCATCGCAAGGCCGCCCTTCTCGCCGCGCAGACCCTTTTCCATCGCCTCCTGGAACTTGTCCGTCAGGGCAAAGGCGTCGATCTGATCGGGAGCGGCATTGTGCGCGCGCAGAAACTTAAGCGCCTTGTCGGAGAGCTCGATCTTCATATACTCCTCCGGCACGCGCGTGCGCATGCGGGCCTGCTTGTAGATCTCCTCCTTCGGTCGCACGATGGGGGAGACGCCCTTGGGGATGATCTGCTGCCGGATCATCGGCACCTCGCTCTGCTCCGGTTTCTTTTTCTTAAAAAATGGTAATTTCATGTTTCCTCCAAAAAGAGGTCACGAGTTGATTGGCTCGTGACCTCAGCTGATTTCAGTTGCCTCGCAGAGTTCACGGCTTTGCCGTGAAACAATTCAAATCGTTTTTCCGGCGACATGTGCGGCGGAAAAACTCCCTGAGGCGAAGCGTCACGCGAGCCCTCGCGCCGACCAACCGAAGGGCGATGGAGCGCGAGTTCTCAAATCAGTGCATGCGTCGCATGCGCTGATTTGAAGCAGTTTACTGCTTCGGGTCCTTGACCGCTTCAATCAGTCCGGCGGCCATGCCGGCGAGACCGGAGATCTCGCTTGGAATGATGATCTTCGTGGCCTTGCCGTCGGCTGCGGCGGTAAAGGCTTCGAGGCTGCGCAGCTTGATGAGCGCGTCGCTCGGGGCGGCCTCGTTGATCAGGCGGATGCCCTCGGCGGTGGCGCGCTGCACGGCGAGAATCGCTTCCGCCTCGCCCTCGGCCTCGAGGATCTTCTGCTGCTTCTTCGCGTCGGCGCGGAGAATGGCGGATTCCTTTTCGCCCTCGGCGGTCAGAATGGCGGAGCGCTTTTCACCCTCGGCGCGAAGAATCGCCTCGCGGCGCTCACGCTCGGCCTTCATCTGCTTCTCCATGGCCTGCTGGATCTCGCGCGGCGGGAGAATGTTCTTCAGCTCCACGCGGTTGACCTTGATGCCCCAGGGGTCGGTGGCCTCGTCGAGGATCTCGCGCATCTTGGAGTTGATGATGTCGCGGCTGGTGAGGCACTGGTCGAGCTCGAGGTCGCCGATCAGGTTACGCAGCGTCGTGGCGGAGAGGTTCTCGATGGCGAGGATCGGGC
>JAFRDQ010000122.1 GCA_017411225.1 Oscillospiraceae bacterium | reverse complement strand
TCTCCTGCGCGCTGGTGGTGTCAGCGGGAGAAGGCGTTTCCGTCGGCTCTGCGCTCTCCGCAGGCGCGGCGGATTCCTCCGGCTCAAAGGACTCCTCGGGCAGAATATCCTGTGTGGGCAGATTCTGGGCAGTGGAGCTGTTGATCTCTTTCGCGTCGGCCAAACTGACCGTGATGAGTACAATCACAGCGAGCACAACACAGGCCAGCAGGAGCAGGCCGAAGATGGTCTGCCAGCGCGTGTTGACCTCAGCGCGCTGGGCTGCCGGCGTTCCGGGAACTTCACTGGCAGTAATCGGGGGAACCGTATCCCCCGCGCGGACGCGCGTGGTTCCGCAATACGGGCAGCGGCTGCGCATGCCGGAGAACTCCCGGCCGCAGCGGCGGCACTCTACTTTGGGTATGATATTCATTATGGATCCTCCATGGATGACTAAAATCTATACCCAATAATAATACACGTTCCCAGAAAATTCGTCAAGACTTTCCGGCAATCAGTCGAAGATCTGCATCGGCATTTCATCCATTCGAATCCGCTCCTGCAGCCCGGTCTCTGCATTCACATCAATGCAAACCGACCGTCCGCTCTCCGTATGGCAAAGATACTCCATGCAGAAGCGCTCCTGTCCGCCCGGAGAGCGAAGCACAACCTTTCGCTGAGAATCGACCGCGAGCGCTTCCGGCGGCGTCCATGTGCTTTCTGTCTGCGGGAAGACGCGTTTTGCATGATATTTGAGATAATCCGTCGCATCGAATGCCGTCACCCGACCGGAGGCGGTGCAGATTCTCAGGGACACGCGATCCGGCAGACAGAGCACATCATCCTGCCGCGGAACAAATATCATTGTAATCTCACTCCCGCCCGAAGCCGTCTCGACGCACTCCATTTCCGGATAACCACGCTCGGTGAGGAAGGTCTTCGCCAAGGACTCCGCCTGCTCGGGATCGGCATCTGCAGACTCCAGACAGTCCGAGAGATACTGCACCACTTCCCCGCCGCGCACCGTGACCGCAATGACCGCATTTTGTTCGGGCAGTGAAAATCTCCAGCACGGGAAAGCTCCGCTCTGATCGTCGAGCGGCTGAAGCGCGGACGGATCGCAATGCAGAAAGGCCGCCGCCCTCTCCCGCGCTGTCTCCGGCAAGACGATGGATCTGCCCGAAAGCACGCGCGCTTTATCGCTGGGGTGATCGCTGAATTTGCCGTCATACACAAGCGGCTCGACTTTCGGAAAGGCTTGAGCCAGCTCGTGAAAGGCATCATCGAGCGTTTTCTCTGCGCTCTTAGACTCCGTTTCCAGATTATCAAGCGAGTCCGTCAGCAGAGCGCGGGATTCTGCAACCAAGTCGCCCTGGGTATAAGCCTCCCTGATCTGGGATAGCTGATCGTTCAGCAGCTGAAGAGATTCGGAAAAACCGGACAGAACAGAAAGCGAATCTGAGGGCACAGCAGTTCCTTCCGCCGCCGTGCGGGAAAGCAAATAGGCATAGTCGCCTGCAACCGCAATTTGACACGAGAGATGCTCCAATGCGTCCAACTCCACCGGCAGCGCGCTGAGCGCCGCTTCTGCAGCCTGAGAGTCTGCATAAAGCTGCGTGCACAGTGCGCTCTGCATCTTTGCATCCGTGGCAAATGCACAGGCGTCCAGAGAGCGCTGCAGTCGTGAAACGGCGCTCTGCGCCTCTCCGAATGCGCGAGTTGACTGTGTGTCCAGGCGCGTGGTATATCCCCCAGCACCGACATGACAGGCCGCAAGCGCAACGCCCAGAGAAACCACGAGTGCAAGCGCAAAGGAAAGCAGGCGAATATTCCCTCTTCTGCTCATCGTCATATCCTCCAAATAAAAAACACTCTTTCAGATAGGATACCCAAAAGAGTGTTTTTTCATGTGCAGAGAATTACGGACGAGCCGAGAGCTGGAACGTCTGCATGGAAGACTTGAGCGCCTGCTGCGTCGTTTCGGAGATGGCGTCCGAGCCGCAGAACACGAGCGTAACACAGCCGGACTCTGAATCCATCACATAAGCCTCAAACTGGTTTTCCATCGTCTTGGCAGTGACGTGCTTTGCCGAATGGCCATTGAGCTCGGCATCCTCCACGTCGCTCGCCTGGATGATGATGCCATAATCCTGAAACACGCTGGGTGCCAAACGCTCTGCGCTGACGCCGTTGAAATACGCAATTTCCAGATACAGATCCCCGCCGTCATTTTGCGGACAGACATAGCAGCGCCCTTCATTTTCGATGATCTGGAACCGGCTTCAATCGAGATAGAGCGAGAAATCCGGACCGCCGCGCAGGGCAAAGCTCCCCGCGACGAGCGTGGTCTGCTGCTGTTCTTCCCCGAGCGGCAGCGCGGTCTCTGCGGGACGATCCACATCGCTGTTGTCGATCAGGATCTGTTCCGGTTCATCGCCAAGCGTGAACGGCTCCGGCGTTACCACTTCGTCAGATACCGGCTGCTGCGTTTGCAAAACCGGGACAGCATTCTCCGGCGTATCAATCCGGATATGGAAGATATTCACCACGAGCAGGATCGTCAGCAGAAGCACGTCCAGACCGATCAGCCATGGGATCAGCCGGGCAATTCCCTTCCGCTTCATGCCTGTGCTCCTTCCTCCAGCATCTTAATGCCGGCGTCCATGCGCCGAAGCGACTCCTCCTTGCCGAGAATCGTGCAGATTTCCACCGGGCCGCCGGGCGTAACCGCCTGACCGGAGACACTGATGCGAACCGGCCACATGACCTTGCCGATCTTCATATCGCGCTCCTGGGCAAGACCCGAGAGCACGCCGAGAACGGAGTCCGGCGTCCATTCCTCAAGCGCCTCGAAGCGCGGGCGCACCGCATGCAGAAGCTCCAGAGACGCCTCGGGATTGAGCTTGTTTTTCTTATTGCTGTAGAGCGCGAGATCATAGTCCGGCAGCGCCTCAAAGAACGCAATCTTTTCCGGAATCTCGGTGAGCACCTCGCAGCGCTGCTGCAGCAGCGGGGCGATGGCCTTGGCATCGATATCGGGATTTGGCACTGCCTTGCGGATATAGGGCTCCGCGATCTCGGCAAAGCGCGCGGGATCCATGGCGCGGAGATACTCGCTGTTGAAATAGCGCAGCTTCACGATATCGAAGATTGCCGGAGACTTGGAGATGCCCTTGAGATCAAAGGCCTGCTCCAGCTCGGAGAGGGAGAAAATCTCCTGCTCGCCGCCGGGGGCCCAGCCGAGCAGCGCGACATAGTTCACAACCGCCTCGGTCACGTAGCCCTGCGCGATGAGATCCTCATAGGACGGGTCGCCGTGGCGCTTGGACATTTTGTTGTGCTGATCGCGCATAACGGGCGAGCAATGGATATACTTCGGGATCTCCCAGCCGAAGCCCTCATAGAGCAGGTTGTACTTTGGCGTGGAGGAGAGATACTCCGAACCGCGCACGACGTGCGTGATTCCCATGAGATGATCGTCGATCACGTTGGCGAAGTTATAGGTCGGCAGGCCGTCGCGCTTGATGAGCACCTGATCGTCGAGCGTGTCGTTATCCACCGTGATATCACCGAAGATCTCATCGTGGAAGGTGGTCTTCCCCTCTCTCGGGATCTTCTGGCGGATGACATAGGGCTTCCCGGCGTCGAGATTTGCCTGAATCTCCGCCTCGCTCAGACGGGAGCAGCGGCCATCGTACTTGTGGATGGCAACGCCGTCGGAGACGGTCTCCTCCTCAGCGTCCTCCTTATCGCAGAAGCAGCGATAGGCATGTCCGCGCGCGATCAGACGCTCGGCATATTCCTTATAGAGCCCGCGGCGCTCAGTCTGGATATACGGTCCAACCGGCCCGCCGACGTCGGGACCCTCATCGTGCTGCAGACCGCACTCGGCCATCGTCTTATAGATCACATCGACCGCGCCTTCAACCAGACGACCCTGATCGGTGTCTTCAATGCGGAGAATGAACTTGCCGCCGTGATGACGGGCGATCAGATACGTATAGAGCGCAGTACGCAGATTACCGACGTGCATATAGCCCATGGGGCTGGGCGCAAAACGCGTGCGCACCTCGCCGACCGGAATGCGGCGCTCCATCTCTTCAAACCAGGTTTCTTCTTTCATATTGGGTCCTCCATCGGAAGTTCTGTACATATCAATACATAGTATATCTTATTGAATCCGGGGGAAATTGTCAAGCGGCAATCAATTCTCGGCGCAGATGCGCTCCCTCGCAAGCGCAACGAGCGCCCGCTCTGTTGCCAGATCACCTGCATATGGGTAATTGGATGCAAGACGATCAAATTCAGCAAGCACCGCTTCCGCCCGGGCAGTATCTCCGGCGGCAAGCGAGAGCGCATAGTTTGTCCGGCAGACCGACAGCATCGCGCGATAAGCCTTGAGGAGCTTCTGCTCTCGTTTTTCCGGCTTGGGACACTCACCGCGGATTGCACGCAGATACAGCTTGTCCATCCGCAGAAGCGATTTTTGCAGCTGCGAGGACAGATAGACATCCTGCTCTGTCAGCAGATCGATCAACTCCTCCGCCTTCTCAAACATCTGTTCATCCATACAGCGGTTTTCCTGCGCGGCATAGATCGTAGCGGAGATCATGGATTTTTTCGCAGATTCTTCGTTTGCTTCAAACAGCTCCTCCGGCATCTCGCAAAGGCGCATACCGTCGGCCTGCAGCGCTGTCATCTGAAGCTGCTTTTGCATATCGCGCCGGGCATCCGCGCTGCGGCGGAGCTCCAGCAGATTTCGGCCGTCGTTATTCAGCACGCCGGGCTCGTTTGGTATCGCGTTGGTGCAGGCCAGCAGAAAGCCCGCAAGCGCAAGACCGACGCAAACCAGTCTTCCATACAGGCCGGGAATCAGAAGCGTCAGGCACAGGAACACGGCAGCTGCAATCAGATTGAAAAGCACGCCGCCAAGGTGATAGAGGACATATGGCGCGTCTGCCATGTCTTCATATCCCTTTGGGGGCGAGAGCAGGCATTGACCGAGCGTTCCCGGAAGAGAATACTTTCGCACAACGATCTTGCCGTCCACTCGAACCCATGTCCATCGAAGCACGCGAAAGGAAACAAATCCATAGCCTGTGAGCAGACCAAAGATCATATGTCCGCCCTCATGCAGAACCGTCTGGATCAGGACGCCGGCATAGAAGCTAATCAGCACACAGCGAGCGCGGCAGGTCCGGCGTCGAAGCTGCCGCGAAGTCTGGAGCTCAGGCCAATCCACGCGCCAAACAACGCGCCGATGAACACATACAGAATCAGATTGAAAATCAGATAGAGCACGTGCCTTCCCTGATGAGATTTCACTTTCATCACCTCAAAAAGAGACGGAGGACCGGATGAACCGGCCCTCCGCCGTGATTATTTGACAACCTTCATCAATTCCGCCAGAAGCAGCTCTCTTCCGGTACCCTTTTCGGCGGAAAACGGGATCAGCACCGCAGACTCATCCAGAGACAGTGTCTCCGCGATCAGCTTGAGATTCGGTTCAATCTCAGACTTTTTGAGCTTATCCGTCTTGTTCGCCACGACGACGAGGGGGCAGCCGGTGGAATGGAACCAGTCCGCCATGGTGACGTCGTCCTTCGTCGGCTTATGCCGGGAATCGACGATCATGACGCCGAGATCGATGCGGTCGGGGTCGCTGAAAAAGGCTTCCATCATCTTTCCCCAGCGCTCGCGCTCGGTCTTGGCAACACTGGCATAGCCATAGCCCGGGAGATCCACGAAGTAGACCTTCTTGTCAATGTGAAAGTAATTGACGTGGATGGTCTTGCCCGGATGCGCGCCGACGCGGGCGAAGTTTTTGCGGTTCAAAACACGGTTGATGACGGAGGACTTTCCGACATTGGATTTGCCCGCGAAAATGATGCAGGGCTCATCCGTGCGCAGAAAGCCGTTGGGATTGGCTGCGGATTTGATGAATTCCGCATTGTTCAGATTCAGTGCCGGCATGGTATTCTCTCTTTCACTGGCGAAGCTCAGCGCCGTGAGACTCGCTCTTGACGCTCTTCGTCGGTTTCTTTTTGCGCAGACGATGGGCAAACGCCACATCCAGAATTTTATCCACATGGTCGGTGGTGACGAAGTTCAGCGCCGAGCGCACCGTCTGATCGATCTCGGCGAGATCCTTTTCATTCTCGCTCGGGATGATGACAGTGGTGATGCCCGTGCGGAGCGCCGCCATGGTTTTTTCCTTCAGTCCGCCGATCGGCAGGATGCGGCCGCGCAGCGTGATCTCGCCCGTCATGGCAAGGTCGCGGCGCACCGGCGTTTCCGTGAGCGCGGAGATGACCGCAATGCAGATCGTAATGCCGGCGCTGGGGCCATCCTTCGGCACGGCGCCTTCGGGGAAATGAATGTGGATATCCTTTTTCTTATAGAAATCCGGATCGATGCCGAGCACCTCGGCGCGGCTGCGGATATAGGTGATCGCAGCGCGGGCGGATTCCTTCATCACGTCGCCGAGATTGCCGGTGAGCTCCAGCTTCCCATTTCCGTCAACAACGCCGACCTCTACATCGAGCACCTCGCCGCCGACCTGCGTCCAGGCGAGACCGCGCACCATGCCGATCTCATCCTTGGAGTAGAGATGATCCTGCTGATAGCGCGGCGCACCGAGAAACGGCTCCAGCCCGCCGGCCTTCACGTTCACGCTTTTGCACTCCCCCATCGCAATCTGGCGCGCCGTCTTGCGGCAGACGGAGGCCAGCTCGCGCTCGAGCGTACGCACGCCGGATTCGCGCGTATAGAGCGAAATGATCTCGCGGATCGCCGTGTCGCTCACGCGCAGCTGATTGCCGTTGAGACCGTGCTTGGCACGCTGCTTCGGCAGCAGGTGACGCTTGGCAATGCGGAGCTTCTCCTCATCCGTATAGCTCGTGAGCTCAATGACCTCCATGCGGTCGAGCAGCGGGCGCGGGATGGTGGAAGTCGTGTTCGCAGTGGTGATAAAGAAAATGTCAGAAAAATCGATCGGAATCTCGAGGAAATTGTCGCGGAAGCGGTTGTTCTGCTCTCCATCAAGCACCTCGAGCAGCGCGGACGAGGGATCGCCGCGATAATCGCTGCCGAGCTTGTCGATCTCATCGAGCACCATGACGGGATTCATGCTGCCGGCGGCGATCAGGCCGGAGACGATACGGCCGGGCATGGCGCCGACATAGGTGCGGCGGTGGCCGCGAATCTCCGCCTCGTCATGCACGCCGCCGAGGGAGATGCGCGCGAGCTTGCGATTGAGCGCACGGGCGACACTCATGGCGATGCTCGTCTTGCCGGTGCCCGGAGGGCCGACGAGGCAGAGCACGGTGCCCTTGGCGTCCGGCGTGAGCTGGCGCACGGCGAGCGACTCAATGATGCGCTCCTTGACCTTATCGAGGCCGTAATGATCGGCGTCCAGCGTCTTCTGCGCCTGACGGATATCCAGCGTCTCCTTCGTGCGGGTGTTCCAGGGGATCTCAAGGCAGACGTCCAGATAATTGCGGATGACAGACGCCTCAGACGAGCCGAAGGGCTGCTTTTTCAGGCGGCGGACCTCCTTGAGCAAATGCTTTTCGGAATCCTCCGGCAGCGCGAGCGCGCGGATGCGGTTGGCGTAATCCTCCTCGGAATCGTCATCGCCCTCGCCGAGCTCGTTCTGGATGACCTTCATCTGCTCGCGCAGATAATACTCCTGCTGCTGCTGATTGACGCGCTCCTGCGCGGCCTCCTCGAGATCGTGCTGAAGCTGCAGCACCTCGATCTCGCGGCCCAGCTGCTTGGAAAGCAGCGTGAGACGTTTCGTCGGGCGGCGCTCCTCGAGCAGCTCCTGCTTCGCCTCGGGACGCAGAAACACGTGCTGCGCAATGAAATCCGCAACAAAGGCGGGATTCGTGCTGCCGAGGATGTTGATGATCGCTTCCGGCGCGATATGGCCCGAGGCGTGGATATATTCATCGAACATGTTGCAGCAGTGACGGATGAGCGCATCGGCCTTGGCGCTGCTGCGCTCATTGATATCCGGCAGCGGCTCCACAAAGGCTTCAAAGCCGTCCATCGTACGGCGGGCGCGGATGATCTGCGCCCGCTCGATGCCCTCGACCATGACGCGCACGGTCTTGCTGCCGGGCTGCTTCATCATCTGCTTGATGCGGCAGACGGTGCCGATGGAAAAAACATCCTCCACCTCAGGCACATCGACGGCAATATCCTTCTGCGCGGCGAGGAAGATGATCTGATCGTCCTTCATCGCGAGATCCAGCGCGGCGATCGAGCCGGGGCGCTCCACATCAAAGTTGAGGAGCATCGCAGGATAAACCGTGAGACCGCGCAGCGCCATCATGGGCAGTGTACGGGCGGTATCAAATTTCAGATTGGATTGATCCATGCAGTTCTCCTTTCAGGAAAACCGGAGCATCCGGATCACGAATGCTCCCGGTGGGTAACGCGGGGAGACTCCTCCCCGGAGACGCAGGCCGCCGTGATGACGACCTTCTCAATGGTGGGGTCGGAGGGGACGGAATACATGATGTCCGTCATGATCTTTTCCATGACGCTGCGCAGACCGCGCGCGCCGATCTCCATGTTGATGGCCTTGTCGGCAATGGCCGCGAGCGCATCCGGCTCGAACTCAAGCGCAACGTCGTCATAGCCCAGAAGCGCCTGATACTGTTTGGTCATGGCATTCTTCGGCTCGGTGAGGATGCGGATGAGATCCTCGCGGGAGAGTGAATTGAGGCTCGTGAGCACAGGCATACGGCCGATGAGCTCGGGGATGATGCCGAACTTCAGCAGGTCATGCTGATTGACGTTCTCCATAATTTCGCTCAGATCGCGGTCCTTCGCGCTCTTGATCTCAGCGCCGAAGCCCATGGAGCGCTTATCCATGCGCTGCTCAACGATCTTATCGATGCCGTCGAACGCGCCGCCGCAGATGAAGAGGATGTTTGTGGTGTCCACATGGATGAACTCCTGCTGCGGATGCTTGCGCCCGCCCTGCGGCGGAACATTGGCAACCGTGCCCTCGAGAAGCTTCAGCAGCGCCTGCTGCACGCCCTCGCCGGAGACGTCGCGCGTGATAGAGGTATTTTCCCCTTTTCTTGCAATCTTATCAAGCTCATCAATGTAAATGATGCCGCGCTGTGCGAGCTCCACATTAAAGTCCGCCGCCTGCAGGAGCTTGAGGAGAATGTTTTCCACATCCTCGCCCACATAGCCGGCCTCGGTCAGCGTGGTGGCGTCCGCAATGGCAAAGGGCACATTGAGCATCTTCGCAAGCGTCTGCGCAAAGAGCGTTTTGCCGCTGCCGGTGGGGCCGATCAGAAGGATGTTGCTCTTTTGCAGCTCCACATCGCTGTCATCGCCGTGGATGATGCGCTTATAGTGGTTATAGACCGCGACGGAAAGCGCGATCTTTGCGCGCTCCTGGCCGATGATATAATCATCGAGCTTAGCCTTAATCTCCGTGGGCTTCGGGATCTCGCGCTCGGAGAGGCCAAAGTTCACACTGCCTGTGTCCATATCGCCGGGATCATACGTCTCGTCGATGATGTTCATGCACAGGCGGATACAATCGTCACATATATAAGAGCCGTTGCCGGCGATCAGTCGGTTTACCAGAGACTGCGGCTTGCCGCAGAACGAGCAGCGGACGTTTTTCTTATCATCGTTTCTCGCCATAAAATGATTTCACCTTTTCTGAATCGAGATCAAAAATCGTTCTTGAATACTTTTTGTGGGAGGGAGCAAGACGCCCCCTCCCATTTCCGATAGAATGAATCAGCGCTGATAGATCACCTTGTCGATCAGGCCGTAGGCCTGGGCTTCCTCGGCGGTC
>JAFRDQ010000121.1 GCA_017411225.1 Oscillospiraceae bacterium | reverse complement strand
CAAAACTTAATAAGTTTTGTGTTCTTACATTGTTTAATTTACAAGGTACACGCTCGCTGCGCCTCTCGGCGGCAGCTAGATTAGACTACCACGTTCAAGCGGATTTGTCAACCCCTAATTTTTATTTTTTTCGGAGCTGACCCGGAGCTTCAAGCCCCTTCCGTCGAGCGCTCGGCTAATATAGCACCAAAAACGGCGCTTGTCAACGATTTTTTTCGATTTTTTCCGACTTTTTTTCTGCCAATTTTTGCATCCCTGTATCTTGTGGTTTTTCTGACATACACTACGCAATATATGACTTTATCTCAGTTTGGAGTGTGGAGTGTGGAGTGTGAAGTTTCCTACCATCCGAAAAGAGAACCGGCGTATCACTGCGGTATTTCTGTTGAGAATCTGAAAAAAATATTTTTCGGCTGTGAAGATTTTTTTCTGCGGGAAATTAAATTGGGGCTCGAGAAAAATAGTTTGGTTTTTGTCTGCTGGATCGACGGGCTGGTGAATGAGACGGATGTGTCGGAGGACGTGGTGCGCCCTTTGACGGAAGCTTGTCGGCTTGCGGCGGCGGATTCCGCGCGGAGGGCGGTCCGGCTCATAGAGCAGGGCGCGGTCTGGCGCGGCACGGTGCGGCGGCGGGAGACAATGGACGATCTGGCAGCGGATCTCACGGCGGGCTGCGCGGCGCTCATCTTCGAGGGGCTCGGCCTTGCGCTCACGTTCGAGGTCAAGAGCCAGACCGGGCGGCCCGTGCAGGAGGCGACGATCGAGAAGGCCGTGAAGGGCCCGCGCGACGCCTTCTGCGAGACACTGCGCGTGAACACCGCGCTTGTCCGCCGGAGACTGCGCACGCCGAAGCTGAAGCTTTTGGAGCAGAGCGCGGGTCGGGAGTCAAACACGCGCATTGCACTATTATATATAGAGGGGATCGCAAAGCCGTCTCTGGTGGAGGCGGTGCAGTCGCGCATTCAGGCGATGGATCTCGACGCGGTGCTCTCGGCGGGGGATCTGGAGCCGTATGTGACGGATCATCCGCGCTCTCCCCTGCCGCAGACGGCGCACACCGAACGGCCGGACAA
Source organism: Oscillospiraceae bacterium (assembly GCA_017411225.1). GTDB lineage: Bacteria > Bacillota > Clostridia > Oscillospirales > Oscillospiraceae > CAG-103. The sequence goes on along the minus strand of JAFRDQ010000121.1, from coordinate 1,476 downwards.
GCTGGCCGCCGCACTGCTGCAGGGGCGCGTGGGGATTCTCGTCGACGGGCTCCCGGTCGGGTTTCTGCTGCCGGGGACGCTCGGCGCGCTGATGCGCGCGCCGGAGGACCGCGCGGACGTGCCGCTCGTCGCAAGCGGGCTGACACTGCTGCGCTGGCTGGCGCTCCTGCTCTCGCTGACGCTGCCGGCGCTCTATGTGGCCGCGGCGGTGCACCATCCGGAAATGCTGCCGACGCAGCTTCTCGTGAGCATGGTGGAGGCCGAGCAGGAGGTGCCCTTCGGCGCGGCGGCGGTGATGCTGTTTCTGCTCATCGCCTTCGAGCTGCTGCAGGAGGCGGGGCTGCGCCTGCCCGCGCCGGTGGGCCAGACCGTGAGCATCATCGGGGCGCTTTTGGTCGGCGAGGCCGCCGTGAGCGCGCGGGTGGCAAGCCCGATTGCGATCATCGTCGTGGCGCTCGCCGGCATCGCGGGCTACAACGTGCCGAACCAGGAGCTCGCGTCGCTGCTGCGCTTTGCGCGCCTTGCGCTCGTGATCGCATCCGCGCTCGGCGGCATGTTCGCCCTCACGGCGGGCTGCGCGATGCTCGTCTGGTACGCCTGCACGATCGACTGCTTCGGCACCGCCTGGCTCCACCCAATCGTGGACGCGGAGCGGAGCCCCATATTTCGCGTGTTTTTACGGAAGAATCAGAGGGACTATAAGCTGCGGGACGAAAATGTGGTCTGGTGGAACAAGAGGAGACAGAAATAAATTAGGAATTAGGAATGAGGAATGAGGAATTGACGTACTTTTTCATTCCTAATTCCTAATTCCTCATTCCTAATTAGTAAGGTGTTCAGGATGCGCAAAATGATACCCATACTGCTGTTTATCGTGATCATGAGCTGCTCCGTTTCCGCCTGCGCCCCCGTTCGTCCGATTCGGGAGCTTCGGATTGTGGAGACTTTGGGGTGCGATTGGTCCGACGACGGGGTGACGCTTTCGATTGCGGCGGCGAAGCCGCAGCTTCGCTTGACGCAGGCGGCGCCGAGTCTGCGGCTGGCGATGGACCGGCTGCGCGATCAATCTGCGAGCGAGGCGCTGTTTTTCGCGCACACGCGGTTTCTGATGATCGGGCAGACGATGGCGGAAAATGACCTCGCCCCGGCGCTGGATCTGATGGCGCGCAGCGCAGACATGCGCCTGCGCACGCCGGTGTTCCTTTTGAAGAACGCGGACGCCGCCGAGGCCGTGCAGACCGGGGACGAGGAGCAGGACGTAACGAAGATGCTCGCCGCCCTGCAGGCCGATTACGCCGAGCAGGGCACGGGCGCGGTCTTTTCCTGCGCGGAGACGCTCGCCGCCCTCGCCGAGCGCGGCGCGGCGCTCGCAGCGGCGTGCACGCTGGAGAGCGGCACGCTCCGCCCGGCGGGATACGGAATCTTAAAGGACGGGCGCTGCGTCGGCTGGATCGCGCCGCCGGTGGCGCAGGGCGT
>JAFRDQ010000120.1 GCA_017411225.1 Oscillospiraceae bacterium | reverse complement strand
TGCGAGTTCGATCTCATCAAGTCCATTCGTAATTGCGTGAATTCTGCCGGTTTCCCGAAATCCCATCTTGTGATACAGCCGTTTTGCTTCGGCATTGTTTTCGAGGATCCATAAGGTGGGGGTGTCGGTGCATCGCGCAATGGCGAATTGCAGCAGCTTTGTGCCGTAACCCATGTTCTGTTTCTGCGGGAGAACATACAGGTCTTCAATCAGACCGCTATTGACCGAAACAATGCCGATCGGCTCGGCTTCTGTCAGCAGAAAGAATTTGCTTCCACCGTCCATTTTCTTTCGAATATATTCCTGCTGCCGTTCGGGCGTGTGCATCTCGACGAAATCAGGCGCACAGAAAGAACGGTGCGATTCTTTCCACGAGATCGCATGGATCACTGCGGCTTGAAACAGGTTCGTTTCATCTACTGCAACAATCATCAAAGCACCTCCAGCATCTGTGCGGGGTTTTCCTTTGCCTTGACCGCACCGAAGGCCTTGACGATGATCCCGTCCTCGTCGATGAGATACGTCGAGCGGGAGACGCTCCGGGACGGCTTGCCGTCCTTCGTCGGCTTCAAAACGTCATAGGCAGTGATCACATGCAGCTCGGGGTCTGACAGCAACGTGAACGGCAGACCGTGCGTTTCCTCAAACCGCTTGTGCGACGCGACACTGTCCTTGCTCACGCCGAGGACGACTGCGCCCTTCTCCTGAAACTGCGGGTACAGGTCGCGGAAGCTGCATGCCTGCGCGGTGCAGCCGCTCGTCATGTCCTTCGGGTAAAAATACAGGATCACCTTTCGGCCCTGATAGGACGAGAGCGTATGGAGCTGTCCGTTCTGGTCCGGGAGCGAAAACTCCGGGGCTTTTGTTCCGATCTTCAGCATGATGGTTCCTCCGTTCTTTTTCGTTCTTTTATACTGTTCTCACGCGCGTCCGGTTCATCCAAAACATCTCTCAACGTTCCGATACTGCACCTCGTCTGCAGTGAAATCCGCCCCCCGGTAGATCACAAATTTCCCCTTGATCTTACCGTAGCGGTGCTCTGTCATCCCGCATTTCTCTTTGTCCCGCAGATGGCGGGTTTGTTCTTTGACTGCCTCCGTGCTGTGCTTGATTTCATAAATCTCGCAGGTACTGGTCTGCGGATCGGCGACGACCATATCAAACTCGCCGACAGCGAACTGGAGCACGAAAACCTGCTTCCTGGGATTAGCGAGCTTCGTTTCCAGCAACACGACGTCCTCCATCATACGGCCCAAAATCTCGCCGAGAATGCGATCCTGCACCGCATTGCGCTCGTCGATGGAAAGATCCTGAAACTCCGGGTCGAGCAGCAGACTCTCAATCAGCGCCTTCGCCTGCGCATAACGAAGACCGGGCTGCTCTATCAATGTTCGCGTGGTTTTCTCTCCGCTGGGCAGGCTCACGACGTCCACGGTCTGCGTCAAATCGAGAAGCTGCAGATACTCCTGAATCTCCTGTGCGTGCGTCGGCTTCACCTGCACCGTCTGCTCCGATTGATTGCGAATCTCCAGCAGCTTTCGCAGGCGCTGTGTGACCGCCTCGGTGTCGATCCGATCCAGAATGTCATTCGGGCTTTCCCGATCCCGGCGGAGGTTCCGCGCAGACAGGGAGAGATCGTTGGACTTGAAATCACGGGTCAGAACCTCCTGCGTAAAACGATGGGTCTGATCCTCCACCACGCGGTTGATCGCGCTCGTGAGCTCGTTCTTTTCATACAGCTCCTGCAAGCCGCGGAAGTGCCCCGCCTGCTGATAGCAGTGCAGAGAGTGCTGGATATTGCGGGCGATCGCGCTGTCCACATACATGTCTGCAGACTTCTTGCTGGCGAATGTGGAGTCCTCGTTGTAATGCACGCCGCCCATGCTCATGGTGCCGCCATAGCGCATGTATTCGTCAATGCCATGAATGCCGAGCACACGCGCAAAGTCGCGATAGGGTACAAATGTCGTGTGCAGCATGATGCAGCGGTCGTAGAGCTGCTCGTCCTCGGTGAACAGAAAGCCGAGTGAATCCGTGCCGGAGAGGACAATCTTCATGCCGCTGGCCGCGAACACGTCCGAGAGCATCGCCGCACCGTCGATGAAGTCCTCCATCAGCGTCACTTCGTCCAGAAACACATACCGGCAACCGCGCTGCTCCAGGGCTCGGAGATCCTTGTTGACGTCCGCCAGCGTGTTCTTCGCAGTGATTTGGATGAACGCAGACTGGTCCAGCATGTCATCGTCCATCTCGAGTAGTATCTGGCGGATCATCGTGGTCTTCCCTGTCCTGCGCAGGCCGTACAGGATGAACACCTTGTCCTGCTGTTCGCCGAATACGAAGCTGCGCAGCTGCTCGTAGCACTCGCGGTGTTTGAATTCTTTTACCGGCTCGGCATATTTTCGAAGCGCAGCCCCGCGCCGCACCATCGTGAGGTATTCGTGTGAATCCTGATCTCTCTTTTTTGAGACCTTTGGGAGCTGCTTCTTTAATTCGCGCAGCTGCTTTTCCAGTGCTTTTCTCTGTGCAATCCGATCTTTCAGCGCCTGCACTTCTTCTGAGGCGATATATTTTTCAACTTTCCGTTTTGCTTCATACCATCTGTGATAGTAATACTCGTGACCGTTTACGGTCTTTGAGGACACCGACCCACGCGGTAATTCGTTGATCCGGGCTTCCAGCTCTGCAATCTGTTTATCAACGTTCTGACTCACCGGGACTCACCTCCAAGTTTTGCTGAATGTATTATACCCTATTATACCCTAAATAGCAATAGGGTATAATAGGGTATAAATCCTTAATGTATGTTCTGCTCTGTTTGCGTGGCTGCCAGGGCCTTCAGCGTCTTTTGATAGCACCACTGGTTCGGATCGTACAGTCCGTTTTCGAAGATGCTGCTGTCGTCGCCGGTGGTGTGCTTCAGGATCGCTGCGGCGATGCCCGCGGAACGGGAGATTCCGGCGTCGCAATGGACGATGATGTCTATGTCCGGGAAGACTCGCAGAAGCTCCGCCACCTGCGCGGCGTCCTCGTCGCACATCAGATCCTCGACTTTGGCGTCGTAGCCGTAGATATCCGGGCCGGGCTGATCCGCGTCGGCGAAGCAGAGGGAGAGGATGTGCAGAACCTTGTTTTCCTCGCTGCAGAACGGCGCCGCCGCGTACTGCATGTGCGGGTCGGAGATGGAGATCATGACCGTCGGCTCAGTGTGCGGATTGTAGCAGTAGAACACCGCGTCCCAGCGGCTCATTACCGTGACGTTCATGTTACCAGTCATCTCCCAGCAGAATGTCCATCTCCGCCGCCTCGTCCACCCATGACGCATCGTAGGTCACCTTGGTCTTCTCTGTGCCGCAAACCGGGCAGATCTGATACGGCTTGTCGCAGACGGCGCGGCAGGCCGTGCAGATGTATTCGTCCTTGTTGAAAAGGTGCGTTTTCTGAATCCAGAGGTCTTGTCTCATGTCAGTGCCTTTCACGCCGGTTCCCGGGACAGCATCGGTGACGCCGCCGAGATGAGTTCGATTGCCGTTTCATATTCCGTCAGGTACGGGCGCACCGCTTCCCTGCCGATGATGATCGGCATACGGTCGTGCGTCTCGATCATGGAGGCGTTCGCGTCCCGCGTGAGGATGGCGAAGCGGTGTTTACCGTCGACAATTTTATAGACGCTGCAGAGGTAGATCAGGTTCTCGCCGCCCACGGTGAAGAGATACTTCATCTTTTTCACGTCGCGGCTCCACTCGAAGAAGCCGCTCGCCGGGAGGACGATCCGCCGCTCGCGCAGGCTCTCGGAGAAGGTCGGCTTCTGCGCCGCCGTCTCGGAGCAGGCGTTGATGAGCAGCTTGCCGTCCTGATAACCCGGGAAGCCGAAGATCGCCGGTACCGCCACGATCCGCCCGCCGTCGCTGATCACCGCAGGCGCGGCGTCGCCGGGGAAGATCTCGCCGGTCTTGTATTCGCCGGGGTAGCGCCGGTCGAGCATGCCCACGATGGCGGCGGACATGTCGTCAGAGCCGGTGGTAAATTGATAGCGTCCGCACATGGGTTCTCCTTTTATTCCTGTGATTGCTGCTTCTGACGCAGCAGGATCGTTTGGCATACGCGGTCAGTAATGATGCCGCGGTCACGCTCAGCGTAATATTGCAGAGGTTCGTGAAGCTCCTCTATAATATCCGATTCGGTGAGCTTCGGCATTCTCAGCTGCGGACCGAACAGATTGCGGGCATGGATAATCTGGCGGTTAAATGTGGTCTGAAACGGACGCGCTTTGGCGCTTCGGACCAGCGCTGCGGGCTCGATGTCCATCGGCGCCATTTGGGTGTTGGAGAGAAGGCCTGCACCGTTGTCGAAGATCGGGCAATAGTCATATCGTCCGTTCTTTTCGAGCACTGCGATGTTATTCAGATGCCGGTCATCGTTCAGGAAAAGACCGTCAACTTCAAACAGCATCGTCAAATACTGCGGAAAAGCGGACAGACTCGTAAGCTCAGCGGCGGCATTTGCAAGGTATGCGATACGCTGCTTATCGCTTGGAAGGCGCGTGAGCTTCTCTTTCAGGGACTGGTCAAAGCGTTTGAACAGGTGCGCCAGCGTGATGATCGACTCGCCGGGCAACAGGAAATCCGCACTGGAACAACCGTTTCGCTCGCGTCCGTGCACGTTCATGCGCTCCATTTGATAGCGAACGAAGCGAAACGGCGTCTCTGTCTCTATGCTGCTGCGCTCCAACAGTCGGGAAATCACAGTCTCAGCAAGCGCTTCATATCCAAACTGGTCGAGCTTGTACCACCGGCCATTGTCGCGCCACTTCTCCTGATTACCCTTGGAGGAGGTTTCCGCAATCTTGTCATTTGTTGCAAACTTGACTGTCATGGCAGCACCTCCAGCCATTGATCATCCTCCGCCATGCGTCCCTTTGTTTTTCGGACAATGGCAAGCGGATCATACTCTTCTAATCCGAGCGCCTCTAAATATTCACGCAATCCTGAGCGCTCGCGCGGGACACAGCGTTCCTCCAGGAATGACTCGAAGTCTTCCCATGTTGGGAGTTCGTTGGTTCCAAATGCAGTTTTCACGAGCTGGTCCGTGCAGTTTTCTGCAAGTACTTCCCTGCTTGTCTGATCAACGCAGATTCGTGTGCAAAGTTTATTTCCGCTGTAGTATCTCATCTCCAACAATTGATGGTCTTTCGATAGAGCGAGCGCTTTGAACGCTTCCATTGTGCGCTTAGGGCGAATGGTGATCGCATCCCCATCGAAAGAAAGCACCACTTGGCGGTGCTCTTCCGCAAACCCGAGGGCTTGGACCCAAGCCGTAGGAAGCGAAATCTTGTAGGTCTTCGCACCGCGGCCAGCCGTTCCGCCAGCCTTGCTGGATATGATATTTCCGAGTCGCTGTTCCATCGGAATCACCTCGGAATTATTATATATCATTCGTACCGAATAATCAACTATAACATAGATGTTTAATTTTAGAAATTAGGGCCACTTGTCTATTGCTCGGCAAGTGGCCCCTAATCTTTGATTCCTTCGCAAATCACTTTGGAGGTATTGGCCACACTTAATGCAATTGTCAAAGAAAAAGATCGCTTGATTGAAATAACTGTGGATGGTGTGATTTCAGAAGATGAAATTGATGAGTTTGAAGCAATCCAAGAGAGACTGGGCGAAATGTCTATTGCGATTCAAAGTCTAAAGCTTTGGGTCAGCAAATCCGCAGACCTAAAAACTGTTTCGGATAAGAATAAAAACGAGTAATCTCTCGTACATTCGACAATCTCCCTGCTGGTTCTGTACAATGGTGGCAGAACCAAGCAAGGAGGTTTTTATCGTACATCGGTGCCAAGGTACTTCGACTCCGCGCTGAGGCGCTGCGCTCAGGATGACAGGATTGTGGATTGTGCGCATTCGCCGGGCATTCGCAATCAAATCCGTTCGTCCTGCGCGGGAGGGGCAAGCCCCCCCTATGTGAGGAGGCTGAGGCGCAAGATTTTATTTAGAAGGAAGTTTACATAATATTCTGCTGTTGGGCTGGGTTGCGCCGTATCAAAGCATAAGAGTTTATTTATTTACCATAATTATGTTATGTTAATCTTTTTTTCTGCAATTGCTGTATGCAGATACCCTGTTATGCCCTAATACGAATAGGGTATAACAGGGTATCAAACCTTTTCATGCTGCGTCATAGGTCGCTTTGCTTTCTCCGTGCCGCAGCTTTTTACGTTTAATCAATGTCCCGGATGACGGTTTTACCGGATGCTGCGTTTACTTCGATCTTATATTCCGTGCCGTTCTGATTTTGAAACTCGACGTTATAAATGTAGACGCCTTTAAATACGCTGCCGTCGTGCCGGAGTCTCCGGGTGATATAGTCCACATAAAAGCTCTGCGCGGTCTCTTCTCCGACCAGATCCTCAAAGCAGGCCTCGGCGGCAGTGAGCGCCTCTTCGCGGGAAACGGTGACGGACTTCGCCGCGGAGGCTGCAGCCGGAATAAACCAGACTCCGCAGAACACAGCGGCCGCCAGCAAAATGCCAAGTCCAGCAATCAGGAGATTTCTGACCGTCTCTTTGTTCTTCCTGTCCTTGGTCTTCCCTGATTTGCGCGCAGCCTTTTCCCGCTTTTCTCGTCCTGCCCGGTCTCCCCGGGTATTTGCAGCGCCTGATCAAGCCGGTCATAGAATTCGCGCTCTTCCATGCGGTACTTCATCAGCGCAAAGATGTTTCCGATCTGCAGTGTCATTCCCGGCGTGAGGTCGGCATCCTCCAGAAAAACATTGATGGTTTTGATTTTGTTTGAGACCGCATAGTGCATCTCCTTACGGCAGTTGTCAGAGACCGCATAGGCATTGGAGACGAAGGCGATCATCATATTCGCTGACGCAAGGCGCTCTGCGATATACTCCGGCCACTCGCTGCCTGCTTCGATACCGTCATCGTACCAGAATCGTACGCCGTTCTGCTCCAGATGCTCCAACACGCTTCCCACTGCCTGCTCATCGGCATGCGCATAGCTGATAAAAAGATAGGGTTCATTCCCCTGATATGGTTTCAGACCGTTCATTCTGCACCTCTGTTTCTGCATACAGAAAAGGATTTTTGCTGCAGCAGCATGGTTGTCCTGTTTTGCAGCAACATCTTTCCAATTTTGCTCCAATTATATCATATATCCCGTACATTCGACAACCTCCCTGACGGCTCTGCGCGGCGGCGGCAGAATCGAGCAGGGAGGTTTTTCGTATATCGGCGCCAAGATCCTTCGTCGTCAAACCGGGCGCGCTGCGCTCCGCAGCCGAGGCAAGCTCGCGGCTTCGCATTCGCTTCCCCGGTTTTCCTCTCCAAATCGAAACTTGTTTCGATTTGGCTGCTGAAGCGCTGACGCGCTGCGCTCAGGATGACAGAATTGGGAGTCCTGCGAGAGGCAGAACGATTCGGTACGCACTGCTGCGCGGCGCTCCCGTTCGTTTCTCTCCTCACCGCGTTTCGGGCAGTCGGTCAGGACTCCTGCCGGCTGAGCCTCACCAGCTCCGCGCCCATCTCTCTGGCTGCCGCCAGATCCTTCGGGAACTGCTTTTCGTGGTGTTCCCGCTTATGCTTCTCATTGAAGCTGGCCATATTGAATTTGCTGTAGTCATTCACCTGCAGAGTATCGCAGCTCGGCAGGATCATCACCATTCCGTTCAGTCCCCGGAAGGCGTCAGCCTGTCTGTCCAGCTTCCGCTTGTACTGCAGCTTGTAGAAGCTCTGCGGCGCGTTCATCGTGAAGACGACGCCGACGTTCACCTTCCCGGTGAAGTAATTGCTGTAATCGTCATAGGACAGCATGCAGAAATGCAGCCGCTCCACGAAGGCGTGAAACTGGCTGGTCGTGTCGCCCAGATAGATGGGCGAGCCGATCAGCAGCACGTCGGCGGCAAAGACGCGGTCCAGCAGCGGCGAGAGGTCGTCCTTCCAGAAGCACTTGCAGCGCTCGCCGCCCTGGCGCTTGCAGAGCAGGCAGCTGCGGCAGCCGGTAAAGTTCAGGTCATAGAGATCAATGTACTCCGTCTCGGCGCCGGCCTCCTCCGCGCCCTGCTGCGCGGCTTTGAGAAGCTGCGCCGTGTTCCAATTCTTTCTGGGGCTTGCGTTCAAAATGATGGCTTTCATCGTTTTCACATCCTGTCTGTTGTATGTATCCTGTTTGGATCGTCTGTCGGTGTTTCTCCGTGGCAATAGCCGTAATACCAGCATTCGTACGGATTCGAGCACTGCGCTCCGGGCTCTGCTTCGATTTCCTCCGGCTGCTTCTGCATCCGGTTTAAGTTCCAAATGTGGTCGTTGATCCATTTGTAGTACCCCTTGGCCTCTCTGGTCACGTCAACTGGCACAAACGGACGGTCTTCGTCCGGGCCGTGGATCACGATAAAGATCTTGCCGATCTTCAGCTTGCAGCGGGTCATGATGTAATACTGAAAGCCCGCGTCCCTGACAAACTGCTCGTGCACCTCCGGGGCGTTTTTTACCTCGTAGAAGTCATAGCCGCGCTCGGTCTTGCGCAGGATATCGACCGCACAGTAATTGTTGTAATTGGAAAAGGCGGCCTCGCAGATGACCGGGGTTCCTGCTTCCAGATGCTCCTGCGTTTTTTGCAGCATCGCCTTTTTATCCGGGATGGTCGTTCCGGCGCGATAGACCGTCATTTCCTCATAAGGGCCGAACATGCCCATTGCCCGATCGCCGAAGTCGTTTCCGGCGTCGAGCCGCTCCTGAATCTCCGGCGGGATTACCTTCAGCCCCGGCTTGTGCTTGTCCAGCCACAGCATTTTCGGGCACTGCATGCCGCGCATGAAATCGGTTTTCGTGATTGCCATAGTCATCCGCTCTTTTCGTAAAATATCCTTGCAAAAGTAACACCCGGCGGCGTCACTTTTGATGGCTCTCGTGCTCTCCGATGAACTTCTCCATCCAGATCATGTTGTACCAGCGGCGGAATTTATAGGCGCACTTGTGAAAATCCCCCACTTTGACAAAGCCGAGGTGCTGATGAAACTGCTCGCTGTTGCGGGTCAGATACTCATCTTCCGTGATCGGATCGGCGATGCAGGCATAAACGTTGACGACGCCCATTTTTTTGAGCTCCGCTTCCAGCGCCTCGTACAGCGCGCGCCCGAACCCCCGCCCTCTTGCGCTGCGGTCGAGATAGATCGACAGCTCGCAGGAGCGGCTGTATGCCGCTCTGTCCTTGAAGACGCCGGCATAGGCGTATCCCTGAATCACACCATCTTCTTCGAGGACCAGATAGGGATATTTTTCCTGCGTGTGCGCGATGCGCTCCCGGAATTCCGCTAAGCTCGGCACATCGTACTCGAAGGTGATGGCCGTGCTTTGCACGTAATAGGCATATATCTCGAGAAGCCGCCCGGCGTCCTCCGCTGACGCAGGCCGGATCTGCAGTTCGGTGTGTTTCATATTGCCACCTCGAAAATCCATTTTCATTGCTGCCCCGGTTAACCCGTGTAGGCGTCCTCGGCGGTGTTGGTAAAAATCTGCTTTGCAAGCCATTCGCGCTCGGCGTCGGTCTCCGGAATGTCGATACGCTCGATTTTGAAGATGACCGGGCGCGTGCCGTCGTTGCAGCAGGCGATCATAGTTTCGGAATCACCTCCGCGTAAGTGGAGGCGAGCGGGTAAAGCCCGCAGAATCATGGATTTTGAACCATGATTCTGATTCCTACACTACAACGTCATCCTCTGAAATTTGCATTCATGCCGCATCATGGTTCCTCCATTTCTTTCATTTACAAAACTGAATCTGCCTCAAGCGTGCCGATCTCGGTATAGATCATGCCGTTCCGGCCGCGCCGTGAGGACAGGAGCGAGATGGTGCGCACCGTCATGGACGCCGGCGCGACGGTGATTCCCGCAGCGTCCCGGGAGGCTTTTCGCAGCAGGGTGATATGCGGCGCAAAGCGCTTGCGGTCGAAGGGAATGCCGCTTTCGGCGAGCGCTCTGCGGACGCGGCGGACGACCGCGGTCAGCGCCGCGGAATCCTGCAGCCCCGCCCACCAGAGGTCTCCAAAGCGCCCGACGCCGTCGAGCCGGAGCGCAAAGGGCGTGAACACGACGCCGGAGAGCGCGTCCATGACGGCATCCGCATCCGGATATTCTCCGATGAAGGCGAGCGTCAAATGCAGGTTTTCCGCCGGCGTGAAGCTCCCGCGCACGCCGCGGTTATACATAGTGCGCTGGGCATCCGTCAGTGCGGCCTTCATCTCGGGCGATAAGTTGATGGCGATAAAAAGTCTCATGACGGTTCGTCGCTCCGATCGGCCAGAAACGCCGTCACAGCCCTGACCGCGTCCCGATTGTGCTTCGGGTGCGTGAAGATATGTCCGGCGCCCTCGACCTCGTGAAACACGATGCGCGGCATGGCAGTGATCTCCCCTGCTTCCAGAGCGGCCTTCGCGGAGGCGCGGTAGGCGTCATATGCGCGTCTGGAATAGGAGATATCCACCAGCTGGTCGGCATTGCCGTGCACAAGCAGTACATCGCCATGGTAGGAGGAAATTACGGGAAGCGGGTCCAGATCGAGCACGGACGCGGCATAGGCTCTGCCCAGCTTCATCGGGCCGCATCGCATCGTTTCCGGAATGTTCTTTGGATCGAACCTTGCGCGCATCATATTTCCCTTTCGCGCGTCGTCCGGGATCGAGAGCGCGGGATAGAAGAGGATGATGGCTTCCGCCTCTTCACCCAGCTCCGCCGCCGTGAGCGCGGTGACCAGTCCGCCCTGACTGCAGCCCATCAGGAGCAGGCGGTCAGGGTCTGTGTACGGCTGCGCTTTTGCATAAGCAATGACTGCCTTGAGGTCCTCCATCTCGGTGAACACCGTCATGTCCGTCGTCTTGCCCTGACTGCCGCCGACGATGCAGCCGCCGCTGAAATCATAGCAGAACGCGGCATAGCCCAGCGACGCGAGCAGTCTGGCATAGCGCCTGGTAAAGAGCCGGTTCGCCATATATTCATGGCTGACCACGGCGATGGGAAGCCGCTCTCCCTCCGCCGGGCGAAACAGGCTGCCCCGCAGCCGAAGCGAACCCCGACTGCAGGTAAATTCCTGATGTTTCAATTTCTTCATCACAAGTCGCCTCCGCTGCTCGCGGATTTTAAGATGCAAACCGCGCCGTCAGGATCCGGCTTCTGCCGCTTTCAGGTCTCCTTCCTCTTTTTCACTCTCTTCTTCCCGCTTTTTGTGATTGCCGTCGTCTTAAACAAAATCATCTTTCTGATCGATTATATCATCTTGCTCCGCATTTTCCAACCATCGCTGTCATTCCGTCAACTGACATTTGAAAAAAAGCAAAAAAGTGACGCCGAACGGCGTCACTTTTGGCTCTTTCCGGTTTGACAGGCAGAAGGATTCATCTCTGCTCCAGCTTCATAATGGCTTTTCGGATCTTCACTCTCAGCAGCAGCCCGAAGCCCCAGACGAACCAGCCTGAGACCAGCGTAAGAATCGTTTCCCAAAACGTTGTCGCCAGCAGGCTCGTCAGCGTGATCGAGATGATGATCCCCACGACAATCAGGATCTCCGCAAGGATCGCAAAGGTTTCCAGCTGAGACTTTGTCGTGAGCAGGTTTAAGGCCGAGGTCTCGCCCTGCGCCGCTTTTTCATCATTGGTCATCTTTTTTGCATACAGGAGTTCCGAAACCTGAATCCCCAGCGCCTCACACAGCGGCTCATAGAGAGACAGATCCGGCATGGTCTTTCCGTTCTCCCAGCGGGAGACAGACCGCTGGCTGGTTCCCAGCAATTCGGCCAGCTGCTCCTGCGTCATTCCCTTTTCTTTGCGAATCTGCCGAATGAACGCGCCGATGCTTTCCGGATTCATTTGCGCACCTCCTTGTTTGGTTCCATGATAAGGCAGGAAGCTGAAAATCAACAGGACAGATCCTGAGTATTGACCCGCGCTGCGCACCATGCGAATGCGGAGGCGGTGCGCTTCTCAGCGTCGCGGAAGTGGCCGCCCTCGCTCCATTCCAGCACGCAGTCAACGCCCTTTTCGCGCAGGAGCCGTTCCAGCGCTCGGATGCAGACGCCGACCTGCGCCATGACGGGATTTTTCGTTTTCTCCTCGCGGTCACCGAGGCTGAAATAGACGTGCCGCGCGCGGATTGCCTCCCGCTGCGCGTAATCGATCCAGCCCGGGAACCACACCGAGGGCGACGCCGCCGCAATGGCGGAGAAGCGGTCGGTCTGAAAAGCGCTCCAGATCGAAAACAGGCCCGCAAGCGAATAGCCGCCGAGGATCACCGGAAGCGTTTCAGGCAATTTATATTGCTCCCAGATCGCGGGCAAAAGCTCCTGCTCGATGAAAGAGAGCGTATCCGCCGCCCCGTGGCCGAAGCCCTCTCTCCCGAACACGGGAGGTGCGTCCCACGGCGAGAGCTCCCGGTTCCAGTCCGTGACCGGGAAGGCGGCGAGCAGGAAATGTTCGCCGCAGCGCTGCGCTAAAAGCGCCGTCTCGGCGTCCAGCGCGCCCTGCTCCTGCGCCCCAGTCGGCTGAATCAGAATCGCCTTCGGCAGCGCAACGCGATAAACGGTGCACGCCCGCCCTCCGGCGATCAGGGTCTCTCTTTTCATGGAGCTTCTCTCCTTCCCGCATGATCAGTTCACTTTTTCGCGGATTTTCGCACTTCCTCGTGATAGAAGTAGTTGCAGACCACGGGCGGCTCGCCGAAGGGCGCGCGGTGCTGATCGTCATCGCGGAGGTAGAGCATACCCTCCCTCGCGGTATATTCCCGGATCTCCTGATCCAGCGCCGTCCAGTAATCGCGGCTCTTCTTCGTGTAGATCTCATGATACAGCGCGTCCAGCTCCGGATGATGGTCATGCACCCAGTCGAGGATGCGCTTGCGGTAATCGCCGCGGAGGTTCAGATTCTCCAGCCACACCAGATTGCACTGGCCCTTGGCGCGCTCGATGATCTCGATGACGTCCGTGATGCCGGGGAAGATCGGTGAGATGAAGCACGTGGTCTGGACGCCCGCTTCATAAAACTGCTTCATGGCATCGAGCCTGCGCTCGATGCTGACGGCGCGGTCCATCTCCCGGCGAAAGTCTTCATCGAGCGTGTTGATCGACCAGGAAACATGCGCGCTCGGAAACTGACGGATCAAATCGAGATCGCGCAGGATCAGATCCGATTTGGTCGAGAGGCTGATGCTGATTCCGGTGTCCAAAAGCTGCTCGAGCAGCGCGCGGGTGCGGCCGTATTTGGCCTCCAGCGGCTGATAAGGGTCTGTCACCGAGCAGAAGAACGCCTCTTTGCCGACATATTTTCCGCTCTTTTGGATCTCCGGCCAGTGCTTCACGTCCACAAACTCGCCCCACGGCTCCGGGTGGTTGGTAAAGCGCTTCATGAAGGAGGCGTAGCAATATTTGCAGGCGTGCGTGCAGCCCACATAGGGATTGACGGCAAAATCCGAAACCGGCAGATTGGTCTTCGTCATGATGTTTTTGACTTCGATTTCCCGGATAACCATTTTTCTTCTCCTTATTCGTTCTGATTGTTCGCCGGGGTATCCTGCTTTGCGGCGATCATTCTCATGCTCGGTGCTCTTTCACAATTCAGGCCGGCCGCCTTAATCGCGCCGAGGCAGTGGATTCGCACTACGCGGTTCGGGTCTGTTTCCGAGATGCTTTGCAGCTGTTCCATATATGGCCTCACAAGCTCCGGTCTGCGTTTGCCGAGCACGCGGAACATTTCCGGCGCTTCCATGCGCACCTTGTCATCCGCATCGTGCAGAAGCGCCTCAAAGCTCGGCATATGCTCCGCGTAAATGTCCGGCGTGTTCACGGCGATGTTTTCCGACGCCCAGATGAAGCTCAGCCGGACGAGCGCGTCTTCGTCCGAGGCAAAGCGGAACAGGCTCTTCCAGTACGGTTCGATCGCGCAATAGCTCCCACGCCCGATTCGGCCGAGGGCATTCAGCGCACGCTGACGCAGAAGCGGCGTCGGGCTGTCGAGGAAGGATACGATCACAGGAACTGCGTTTCGCACTTCGGCGGGAGCTTTCAGACACATCTCCCCCAGCAGCCAGAGCGCCTTTGCCTGGATCCTGACTGATTCGTGCGTGAGCAGAGAGGAAACATACGGAATCTGCGCGCTCCACCGGCTTTTGTCTTTTGTCAGAGCGCCAAGCGCCTGATAAAGTTCCTTTTCGTTCATTCCGCTCCGCTTCCCTTTCGTCTGCGTTTCCCGGGCTCCGGGAGCTGATCGAGAATGAATTCCAGATAGCCTTCGCTCGACGCCATGACGACGCCTCCTTTACCGGCTTGGCAGCGGCGGGGCACAGGTCCCCGCCCTACACAGTGCGGTGCTGCACGGGAGGGGCAAGCCCCTCCCCTACAGATTCTCTTGCAGTACATTGCGGGGATTTATGATATTTCATGAAAGGGGCAGCGGCTGCCGATGCACTGATTGTTTTGCGCGGAATACGCGCAGGTGATCTCCGATTTTTCCATCTGAACGCCGAAGTGCTCTGACACGAAGTCGACGGCGCACTGGATGGACAGGAAGGAATCGCGCTTGCAGCAGCGCGGGCCGCCGATCTCGCCGATGGCGGAGAGGGATTTTGCCGTCATTTGATGCGAGAGGGCGAAGGGCTCTGCCGTGAGCGGCGTGGAGGCGGAGATGATCGACACGAACATGCCGGTGCTGACGCCCGCGCCGCAGGCGCCCCAGAAGCCGCAGGCGCCGCCGGGGACGCTTTTGCCGCGCTTCATCATCTCACTGAGCGCCTTTTCCAGATCGATCTCGCCGCCCGCGTTGTGATACGCCGTCAGCAGCGCCGCGCCGACCATGACGTGGTGCTCCGGGCCGTGCATATGGCAGAACGGCTGGGCCATCATGGTTTGGATGATCTCCACCGGGTCTTTGGAGGTGCTGGAAAGGCAGATGCTCACGATCGCATCCAGCCCCGCCATGTGGCATTCATTGCAGACAAAATGTCCATTGACGCAGCGCGTCTTGGAAAGCGCGCGCTTTCCGCAGATGGCGCAGCGCATTTCCTCATCGGCCTCAAGATAGATCAGAGGCGCTTTGCAGATCAGGCATTCTTCCTTCATGTTATACACTCCTCACAGGGTCCGTTCCGGCATATGCGCAAAGCAGATTCGCTTCGGCTGAAGCGAACGGATGCGCGTCCAGTCGGCCTTCAATTGCGGGTTGTCGTCATAGGCGTCCAGATACTCATACGGCTCCAGATCGCCGACGATGCAGACGCCGTCGTCCAGCACGATCGAGACGCTGTCCGGGCTGTGGCTCGGGGTCGGGATGATCTCGCCCGCGACGCCGAGGCGCGAGAGAAACGCGCGGCTCTCGGCGCAGGAAATGACCGTCGCCTTTGATGCGTCCGGCGGCACAAACGGCAGATGATCGCGCTCGAAGATGTAGTCCGATGCGTGGACTGCGTCCTGCTGCACGTCGATCAGCAGATGGCGCACGCCCTGCCGCGTCAGCTCCCCGATGAGACCCATGTGGTCGGGATGATAGTGCGTGGCGAGAACATATCGAATGTCCTTCACTCCAAGGCCGTTTTGCTTCAGGGCTTTATAAAAGGCAGGTTGCGTTCCGGCGTAGTCGGTGTCAATGAGCAGGCCGCTCAGATAAAACGTATTCGTGTTGCCGTACTTCAGTTTGATCATGGTTTCTTCATATCCGGGAGAGCCAGTCGTCTGCCTCGGCGGCTGAATGAAAGACGGTGATGTTTCTTATGGCGCAATATCGGTCGATCAGATCGCGGATGGCGGGCAGCTGATCGGTCGGGAAATCGAGAATATACTGACGGAAGACCGGGTCGAATTCGGGTTCCACCCACGGCAGATCCTCGCGGACGGTGCCGACGCGGGCGGCGGCGTTTTTCAGGCACTGCTCCACCGGGACGTCGAACAGGAACACGTCGGTGCACGCCTCGAACCGGAGCGGAAGCGTCCGCCGGTAATTGCCGTCGATGATCCATGCCGGCTGCTGCAGGATCTCGTGCAGTCCGGCGTCAAACTCTTCGCGGCTGACGGTGGTTCGGTCGGGGTTATGAAAGAGCCTGTCCAGATAATAGAGCGGGAGGCCGGTTTGATCCCGGAGCTTGCGCGCAAACGTGCTCTTCCCTGCGCCGGGACAGCCGATGACGATGATTTTGTTTCCGATCATGCGATGACGCCCCCCCTTCTCCGGGTCATTATACCATGTCAGTTGGTTCAAAACAACGCTCTGTGCGTCTCGAAAAACTGCTGGTAGAGGCGGACAGTCTCGAGGTTCCACCAGTCGCGCACCTCGACGGGGTTTTCGTCGAGATCATAGATCTTCGCGCCGTCCAGAGACAGGAGCAGGGGCGAGTGCGTGGCAATGATGAACTGGCAGCCGAAGAAGCGCGCGCTCTGCTCCAGGAAGTCTTTCAGCTCCAGCTGCCGGGCGGCGGAGAGGCTGTTTTCCGGCTCGTCGAGGAGATAGAGGGCGTTTTCGCGGATGGAGTCGGTGAAATACAGCAGCGCGCTCTCGCCGTTGGAGCGCTCGGTGACGTTGCGCATGAGCCGCTCGCGCACGAACTGCGACTGGCTTTTCGTCTTGGCGTCACTCCGGCGCTTGAACTCCTCATAGTCGTCGAGAGACTGGAGCTGATAGGGCTCATACCGGTCGCGCAGCCATTTGTCAAAGAGCGCGGCGCGCTCCTGATCGATGCCCTGATTGATGCTGCGGATATCGAGCAGATAGTCGAACACATCGTCGCTCGTGATGATGCGGCTGCCCTTCGGGATCGGCTTGCCGCGGGCAAGCTCGGCGCGGCAGAGCTGCACATAGTCCTCGAAGAAGTCCGAGCGGTTATACACCGCCCCGCGCTCGACGCCGAGCTTTTCAGCAATGACATTCAGGATCGTGGATTTGCCGCTGCCGTTTCCGCCATAGAAGATCGTGACGGGCGCAAACTGCCACGCATCCGGCAGGCCGCGCATCGGAAAGATGCAAAACGGATATTTCGTCGTATAGCAGGTGCGGCGGTGGATCGGGTTTGTCTGCGGGTCCATGTACCGCTCCTCTTCCTGCCGGCCGGGCATATGAAAGGATTCCAGATAGATCATGAGAGCCTCCAATCTGATTTTTCGGTCATAAGACAATTTCGGTTGGTATCAGATTAGCAGAAATCCTGTACAGATAATTTCCCATGATCATTTTTGTTATTTACGATAAAAATATTATGTTAATTAATGGGCCCAAAAAAGGCACCCGGCTCTTCGTCGGGTGCCTTTGGAATCCAATCAGGAATCGTAGAAATGCTGTCCCTCGTCGGTGACGAGGCGCTCGGTCATGGGGTAGGTGAAAATCTCGTCGTTTCCGGCATTGGCCGCGAGATAGTCGGCAAACTCCCTTGCATACCACTTTGCCATCTCGAGGTTGTGCATCAGGTAGTGGCCGCAGTTGACGGGCGCGGCGCCGGGCACGTCCTGCGCATCCTCCACGGCGCGGAAGGCATTCAGCATCAGGTCATAGAGCTCCTGCGGCGTGCGGCTGCCCTTGAGGATGAGATAAAAGCCCGTGAGGCAGCCCATCGGCCCCCAGTAGATGACCTCGTCCTTCCACTCGGGATCGTTGCGGAGGTTCGTGGCGATGATGTGCTCGAGCGAGTGCATCGCGCCGACGTCGATGACCGGCTCGCGGTTCGGCCGCTTGAGCCGGATGTCATAGGTCGTGACGGTCTCCTCGCCCAGATGATCCACCCGGCTGGTGAAGATGCCGGGGACGATGCGGGTATGGTCGACCGAAAAGCTCTGAATCATTTCCATTTTTCATTTCTCCTTTTTCTGATGATTGTTTTGAATCTCTTCCTCGCACGCGCGCAGGATCTCCTCCACGTTCGCGCCCCAAATATCGAGACCCGTCGCCTTGATGAGGTGAACCTCCGGGATTCCGTAGAAGTTCTTAGCCAACGCCTCCACATAGCCGAAGCCGAAGGCCTCGGGGAAGAAGTCTCCGCCGACGGTGGTGACATAGTAAAGCTTCCTCGCGCGGCAGAGTCCCTCCGGGACGCCCTCGGGCGTATAGCGGAAGGTGACGCCGACGACATTGATCTGCTCGAGATAGGCTTTCAGCGCCGCCGGAAAGGACAGATCCCAGAAGGGCGCCGCGATGACGATCGCGTCCGCCGCGGCGAACTGCCGGGCGAGGGCGAACATGGGATGGTCATAGCTCTGCGCCGCAAGCAGCCGATCGCGCTCCTGCAGGAACGCTTCATCGACTGACGGAAACGAAATGTCTGTCAGGCGCAGCTCCGTCGCGGGCTCGCCCAGCGCGGAGAGCAGGCAGTCCGCGAGACGCCTGGTGCGGGAGTCTGCGCGCACACAGGCATTGATGAAAAGCAGCATACTATCAGCTCCTATTCTGATATTGAAATGGTGAAGCCGCCGAGCAGCGGCGAGGCGGTGTCGATCAGATCGCGCAGCCACCATTCGTAGGCGTAGCCCTCGGCACATTGGAAAAACGGCTCGCAGCCGCGCATGGCGAGGAGCGTCTCGCGCTCTTGGGCGAGGTCGCCGCGCCAGTAGGCGTCCATGGCGGCATAGAAGAACGCGGATGCGCGCCTGCGATCGCGGTGCGTGAGTGGGTTGCGCACACACATGTCGTTCACGTTCTGAACAGAATATTTGCGCAGCTGCTTCTGCTGCCAGCGGGTGAAATGCAGCAGCGTGCGGTCCTTCTGCCCGGTCTCGGCCGCCCACGCGTCCACGTTGACGCGGCAGGGCATATAGGTGACTGCGTCCGGCGTGAGATCGAGCATGCTGTAGCCGGTCGGATATGCGAGCAGATACTCTGTGATGAGCTCGGTCAGGCCGCCTTCCTGCAGAACACAGCGCGTGTGGAGGTGCCCGCTGAGATAGAGCGGCACGCTGTATTCCCGCAAAAGCGCCGCGAAGCGGTCGGCGTTTTCGAGATACAGCCCGCTGCGCGAGGGATCGCGCCCCTCGGCGGTGAGAATGTTGAAGTGCCCCGCGCAGAGGACAGGGAGCTCTCTCTGCTGCGCCTCGGCGAGCATTTCCTCTGCCCATTGGAGCGTCGTTTCTGAGAGAAACGCCTCATCGTCCGTGCGGTTCGGCGCGTCCGGCAGGTCGATGGCGGAGCGGTCATAGCCCGCGGTGTCCATCATCAGGACGCAGAGATCCTCGCGCATAACGCAGTAGCTGAGCGAGGCGCGGTCTTGTCGATAGGCGTCATCAAAGCCGAAGTCTGCGTAGATCCCGGCAAACTCCCGCTGCGTGATGGGCGCGAGATCGTGGTTGCCGGGCAGGACGAAGATGCTCAGTCCGTCCTTCTCCGCCGCGCGGAGCTTTTCGGCGAGGGCCTCGTGGTGCTCGCGGCGGCCTAAGTTCACAATGTCCCCGGTGAGGAGCATCAGCTCCGCCCCCTGATCCGCCGCGTCACAGAGCAGCGCATCGATGAACTCGGGGTTATAGGCCACAGCGCCGAGGTTGGCTTTCTTGTCGGTGTTGTCCGGGGCGAAGTGCAGATCGGACGCGACCGCGATGCGCAGTCCTTCCGATGCCGGCAAAGGCGCGGGCGTCGGAACGGCGTCCGATGTGCCGCAGGCGCTGAAAACGAGCGCCAAGAGGCAGAGCAGCGCGGCAGCCGTGCGCTTCATGAGGTCACCTGCCTGCCTCGGAAGACGCGGAGGGATTCGAGCAGGTGCTGATGGCGGATGGCCGTGGCGTCAAAGCGCACGGTGTGGAAGGCAAACTGCATGATCGGCCCCATGCAGAAGGCGAAGATCAGCGTGCCGACGCCGACCGGACCGCCCAGAAGCCAGCCGACGAGCGTGGCGGCGCTCAGTAGCGCAATGCTCACCGCGCCGATCGGGATGCGCCTTGCGCGCTTGGCAAGGCCGACAAGGAGCGTGTCGCGCGGGCCGCAGCCGAGCGCGGCGGACATATAGAAATACTGCGTATAGGCGAGGATGACCAGACCGAGCAGCATCATCGGCACGCCCGTGAGCAGCGAGGCGCAGGGCTGCACCAGATCGAGATAGTTGAAGAAGTCCACGGTTTTGCCGACGACGACCGCATCGATGAACATGGCGAGACCGATCGGCTCGCGCAGGAACACATCGATGATGAGAATGGCGAAGGCGATGGTGACGGAGGCCGTGCCGTAGAGGACGCCGAACGTTTTGGCGACGCCGAGATTCAGCACCTCCCACGGGCCGACGCCGATGTTCGCCTGAATGGCGAGATAGATCCCGAAGCCGTTGACGAACAGGGAGACCGCCGCGAGGAGCATATTCAGCACGATCGCGCGCGGCGCAGCGTTCTCCCGCAGCACGGCTTTTGAGATTCCGAACACGGCATGCGCCTCCTTTCCGAAAAAATAATTTGAGTGGATTATAGCACGTTCTGCGTGGATTGCCAATGATTTGTGTTTTCGTCCGCCCCGCGAAATTTACATTCCCTATATGAGAACGCCGGGTTCGGCGTTCATCTCATAGAAGGGATGACAGATACATGCGCTATGAACAGGAAAGTTTACGGTTGACCGAGGCGGCGGCGCGCATTGCGCCGGAGGCTGTGGCCGGGTATTTGGAGCAGATACGCGGAGAGCTGCTGCCGGAGGGGCGGGAATTTGCCGCATACATGCGCGGCAAGCTCCGCGAGAAGGGCATCTTGCAGCAGGAGGTCTTTCTGGCGGCGGATCTCTCGGAGAACTACGGCTACAAGCTGATCGCACAGGAGAAGCACACGCGGAACCGAAATGTGATTCTCCGGCTGTGCATCGCGGCGCGGCTGACGCCGGAGGAGACGCGCGAGGCGCTGACGCTCTATGGCATGGCGCCGCTGCACGGGCGGATTGCGCGGGACGTGGTGCTGCTCTCCGCGCTCGCCTTCGGGCTGCGGGACGTTCACGACGTGGACGCGCTGCTGCGCTCATGCGGACTGACGCCGCTGATGGACGGCGAGGAAGGGGAACCGGATTGCCGCGCCAGTGTGCGCACTGGCTCGCAATGACAGGCTTCGGCGAACAGCTTGTCAAAAAGCCTCGCAGAGTTCGCGGCTCGGATGCCGCGAACGCAATCCAATTCGATTTTCCGGCGACATGTGCGGCGGAAAATCTCCCTGAGGCGCGGCTGATGCCGCGCCCTCGCGCCGACCAAGGCGGGCAACGCCTGCCGCGATGGAGCGCGAGTATCCCTTCGACTGTCAAAGAACATGGTTCTTTGACAGTCTCACCGCCCCGTTCCCACCGGTTTGGTGGGAACGGGGCGGTTTGCGTTCTGCTATACTGCTGAAAAAGGAGGTTTTGCAGCTTGAGACAGAAGAAACCGATTTATACAAAGTG
>JAFRDQ010000119.1 GCA_017411225.1 Oscillospiraceae bacterium | reverse complement strand
TGCCATTCAAGCGCTCTCCCAGCTGAGCTATACCCCCAAGGCGAGAGTTACTATAACACCAATACGACAGAATGTCAAGCATCAATTTTCATTTTTTCAAAACTTTTTTGCCCGGACGGTTTTCCCGTCCGGGCAATGCTTACAGCGCGGCGACCTTTTCGTTCAGCTCCGCTTCCGTGTCCTTCATGGCCTGCAGCGTGAGCTCCATGAGCTTCGTAAGCTCCCAGCCGAGCATGTCCGCTCCGCGCTGGATGACCTCTCTCGAGCAGCCGGCGGCGAAGGCAGGCGTCTTGAACTTCTTCTTGACGGACTTGACCTCCATATCGCTGACGCTCTTCGACGGCCGCACAAGCGCGCAGGCGCCGATGAGGCCGGTGAGCTCATCGGAGGCGAAGAGCACCTTTTCCATCTCATGCTCGGGCTGGATATCGACCGTGATGCCGTAGCCGTGGCTGCACGTGGCGTGGATGATATCCTCCTCCACGCCGGCGGCGCGCATAATCTCCTCTTCCTTGATGCAGTGCTGGTCCGGGAACTGCTCAAAGTCCAGATCGTGCAGCAGGCCGACGACGGCCCACTTGTCCGCCTCATCGCCATAGCCGAGCTCGTTTGCAAACCAGCGCATGACGGCCTCCACCGTCAGCGCGTGCTGGAGATGGAAATGGTCCTTGTTGTACTCTGTGAGCAGCGCCCACGCGTTTTCTCTGGTCATGTTATGTCCGTCCTTTCATGTCTTCCGTCAGTATCCTTGCCACCGCCTCGGCGAGCGCGGCGTGGCCCTGTTCGTCCAAATGCTCCCCATCTGCATCGGACGTCATGGCCGCGTCCCCCGCGTTGAGAAACAGACAGCCATATCGCTCAGCAATCTTCTGATACTCCCTCCACAGCTGCGCAGAGATCTCCACGGACAGCGCGTCGAAATCCGGATCGACAGTCAAAACCTGCGCTCGCAGCGGCGCGGCGGCGACGATGAGAATGCGCGTATCCGGCGCAAGCCGCTGCGCAAGGCGCACCAGATTCTCCATTCCCTGTGCGGCCTCCTGCACCGTGCGTACCTTCTCCGCCTTGCAGTCGTTTGTGCCGAAGGCGAGAATCAGGTAATCCAGCGGCGCATGACACTCGAGCGCCACGGGCAGAAAGTCCATGGCAGAGCGCCCATAGCGGTGCCGGTCCGGAATGGCGCAGGTGCGCCCGATCAGGCCGTCCTCCACGACCCAATGCTCCTCACCGAGCAGCATCTGCAGCCGTCCCGGCCAGCGTGCACTGCGCGGCAGGCGGCCCTTCCAGTCGGTTGTGAGGCCGTAGGTGTTGGAGTCCCCATAGCAAAGAATGTTCACAGAAAGCACCTCCAAAATGCGCAAAGGCACGGGAACGGCGTTTGCCGTCCCGTGCTCTTGTGATTACTTCAGGAAGCCGTTGACGATCTGCTCCTCCGCCTCCTGCTCGGTGAGGCCGAGGGTCATGAGCTTGATGAGCTGGTCGCCCGCGATCTTGCCGATGGCAGCCTCGTGGATGAGGCTCGCATCGACGGAGTTTGCGACGATCTCCGGACGCGCGCCGACGTAGGCGCTGTCCATGATGATCGCATCGCACTCGGAGTGGCCGGCGCACTTGTTGTTGCCGCGGATGTTGGAGTTGAACATCTGGCGGGATTCCTCGCGCGCCACACTGCGGGAGATCACATTGGCGCTGGAATCGACGCCGTCGAGATCGACGGTGAAGTTCGTCTCGGCATACTGGCTGCCGTGCGTCATGATCTTTTCGGTGATGACGAGCTGCGCGCCGTCGGCGCACTTGGCCTCGGTGTTGCGGATGGTGGAGTCGATGCCCTTGATCTGGGTCGTCTCCATCTCCATGTAGCTGCCCTCGCCGAGCTCGACGATCGTGGTCGGGTTCATGACGTTCGTGCCGCGGCCGTCGCCCTCGCCGTAGTGCTTCTCAATATACTTCACGCGGCTGTTCTTGCCGACAAAGAAGCTGTGAATGCCGTCATGACGGCTCTCCTGCGTGCCGCAGTTGTTGATGCCGCAGCCCGCGACGATGGTCACGTCGCAGTCGTCGCCGATGAAGAAATCGTTATACACGAGATCCTGCAGACCGCTCTTTTCAATGATGACGGGGATGTGCATGCTCTCGTTCTTGGTGCCGTCCTTGATATAGATATCAATGCCGGGCTTGTCCGTCTTGGTGACGATATCAATGTTCGCGGTGGTATTGCGGCCCGCGAGCTGACCGTCGGAGCGGATGTTATAGGCGCCCTCGGGCATCTCATGCAGGCCCGCCACTTCGCGCAGCAGGCGCTTCTGAATCAGATCCATAGCCATATCCGTCCCCTCCTTAAACCTTGTTAACCAGTCGGCTGCAGACGCTGGACGACGCCATCAGCTCGGGCATGATCTCTTCCTTGCTGCCGATGGCGCGAATCTCGCCGTCCGCGAGCACGACGATCTTATCCGCGTTCTCAAGAATGCGCTCCTGATGGGAGATGATGAGAATGCTGCCCTGAATGTCCTCGTGCATCTTCTCAAAGACACGGATCAGGTTCTGGAAGCTCCAGAGATCGATGCCGGCCACGGGCTCGTCAAAGATGGAGAGCTTCGTGCCGCGCGCGAGCATCGTGGCGATCTCAATGCGCTTGAGCTCGCCGCCGGACAGGCTGGCGTTCACTTCTCGGTTAAC
Organism: Oscillospiraceae bacterium; assembly: GCA_017411225.1. Taxonomy (GTDB): domain Bacteria; phylum Bacillota; class Clostridia; order Oscillospirales; family Oscillospiraceae; genus CAG-103. Next base: position 2,524 of record JAFRDQ010000119.1, on the reverse strand, counting down.
ATAATCTCTGGCACATAGGCCGACCTCAGAGAGATAATTACATGCTTCCGATACCGAGAGACGCTTGCCGGAGGCAATGGTAATCAGATCAAAGACCGTGATGCCCTTGAAGCGCACAGGCTGCTGAAAGGCAAAGCTCACGCCCTTGCGCGCACGCTCGGTAATGGAGAGATCGGTGATGTCCTCACTGTCGAGAAGAATCTGCCCCTCCGTGGGCTTTACAATGCCGGCGATGATTTTGGCGAGCGTGGATTTGCCGCTGCCGTTCGGGCCGGTGATGACAACCATGCGCTCATCAATCGTGAGATTGACGTCGCGCAGAATTTCCTTGCTGCCGTCTTCCCCATCGGCATCGAACGAAATGTGCTTGAGTTCCAACATGGGTTCGTTCGTCCTTTCTATCGTTATTTTTTCATTTATCTAATTATAGCTGCCGCAAACGCGGCTGATTTATAATCTTACTGTTGAAAAAGTGGATTGTCAAGCGTTGGGGGCTTGTTTTTTTCCATTCTTCCCCCATTTCCGTATCATATACTACTACAATGATAGGGTAAAATCAGTGAGCAGGTCACAAAGCTTTCAGTATGATGTTTCCGTTGACAGTGCAGGGGCTCCTGTATATAATAGGAACTGACATAATGTCAGAATACAAGGAGGGACTGTGATGAAGTTCTTTGATCAGGAGATCAAAAAGCTCGGCTTCGGGCTGATGCGTCTGCCGAAGAAGGACGAGGAAATCGACGTGGAGCAGGTCAAGGTGATGATCGACCGTTTTTTGGCCGCCGGCTTTACCTACTTTGACACGGCCTGGGCTTACACCGGCTCGGAGGACGCGATCCGGCAGGCGCTCGTGGAGCGCTACCCGCGCGAGTCCGTCCAGCTGGCAACAAAGAACGCCGCCTGGATCGGATGTCAGACAAGAGAGGACGCGATCCGGCAGTTTGAGGAATCGCTCGAGCGCACCGGCGCCGGGTATTTCGACAACTATCTGCTGCACAATCTCGGCGAGATGCGCACACAGGCATTTGACAAGTTTGACATGTGGTCTTTCGTCAAAGAGAAAAAGGCTGAGGGCAAGATCCGGCACATCGGCTTCTCCTTCCACTCCACGCCGGAGGAATTGGAGGAGATTCTCATCGCGCACCCGGAGGCGGAATTTGTGCAGCTGCAGATCAACTATGCCGACTGGGAAAACCCCTCGATCCAGTCGCGCGGCGTGTATGAAATGGCGCGCAAATACGGCAAGGCCGTGGTCATCATGGAGCCGCTGAAGGGCGGTCTGCTGGCCAATCCGCCGGAATCTGTGGCGGAGATTCTGAAAGAAGCCGAGCCGGAGCGCTCTGCCGCCTCCTGGGGCATTCGCTTCGCGGCGAATCTGGACGGTGTGCTGGTGGCTCTCTCCGGCATGAGCGATCTCGCTCAAATGGAGGACAACATTTCCTTCATGAAGGACTTTGACCATATGAACGCTGAGCAGCTGCAGGTGATGGATAAGGCGCGCGAGGCGCTTGGCCGCATCCCCCTCATCCCCTGCACGACGTGCAACTACTGCGCGAAGGTCTGCCCGCAGGAGATCGGCATCTCCGGCACGTTTATGGCGAAGAACATTTACACACTGTATGGCGATCGGGAGCGCGCCGCCGGGCAGGAGCGCTGGCTGGTGGGCGGACACGGCCGCAAGCAGGCCGTCGAGTGCATCCGCTGCGGCGCCTGCGAGGGCGTCTGCCCGCAGCACATCCAGATCCGCGAGGAGCTGCAGAAGGCGGCGGAGCTCTTCGGACAGAAAAAAGCATAGCTTCTGTACAAGAAAAGACTGCAAATCCGGAGTCGGATTTGCAGTCTTTTTTCATTGCTGATTACGGAGCGGGCGTCTCGAGCAGAACGTCCTCGTCCGTGATCTCCTCGCCCTCGATGACCATGTCGACAAGCTCCGCCGCGTGCTTGACGAGCGTCTCGTCCTGATACATCACCGAGACCCGAGTGCGCGGGATGGAATACGTGATATCGCTGCCCGTATTGCCGGTGACGGCAAAGGACTTGACAGTCCACTCCGCGCCGTCATCGAGCTGCATTTTGACGAGCGAGGCGATCTCATCACTGTCAATGCTCGTGAGGAACATGCCCTGCAGGCTGCTGAGAATGGAATTGTAATGCGTGACGATGCGTCCGGCCGAGAGTTTTTCGATGACGGCGGAGAGCACCTTCATCTGGTTCAGGCCGCGCTGATTATCGCCGGAGGCAAAGGCATAGCGCTCGCGCACAAAGCTGAGCGCCTCGGCGCCGTTGAGCTTGTTGACGCCCTGCTGGATGAAAATGCCGTCCTCACGCGTTGTGAAAGCGATCTCCGACTCGACCGTGACGCCGCCGACAGCGTCAATCAGCGTCTCAAAGCCGGTGAAGTTGATCTGCGCATAGTAGTTGACCACGCAGTCATACAGATCCGAAAGCGCGTCGATCGAGGTATTGATGCCGTACATGCCGCAGTGCGTGAGCTTATCGAGCTGTCCGTTGCCGGCGGGGTTCG
>JAFRDQ010000118.1 GCA_017411225.1 Oscillospiraceae bacterium | reverse complement strand
CCTAATTCCTCATTCCTCATTTGCTCTATGTCTCAATAAAGGAGTATTACCGTTATGCCCATGAACGCACAGGAAATCATTCAGTTCATCGCCTCCGCCGAGAAAAAGACCCCGGTGAAGCTGTATGTGAAGGAAAACGCCCCCGTCGACTTCGGTTCCGCCAAGGTCTTCGGCGCGGGCGATAAGATCGTTTTCGGCGACTGGGCGGAGCTGGGGCCCATTCTCGAGGCGAATGCCGATAAGATCGATGATATCGTCATCGAGCACGACCGCCGCAACAGCGCCGTGCCGATGCTGGATATGAAGGAGCTTCCCGCCCGCATCGAGCCGGGCGCGATCATCCGCGAGCACGTGACCATCGAGCCGAACGCCGTCATCATGATGGGCGCGATCATCAATATCGGCGCCGTCATCGGCGAGGGCACGATGATCGATATGGGCGCCGTCCTCGGCGGCCGCGCTACGGTCGGCAAGCACTGCCACGTCGGCGCCGGCGCCGTCCTCGCGGGCGTCATTGAGCCCGCCTCCGCCACGCCCGTCATCGTGGAGGACAACGTCCTCATCGGCGCGAACGCCGTCGTCATCGAGGGCGTGCACATTGGCGCCAACGCCGTCGTCGCCGCCGGAGCCGTCGTCATCGAGGACGTCCCGGCCAACATGGTCGTCGCCGGCTGCCCCGCAAGAATCATCAAGGAAAAGGACGCGGGGACCAGTCAGAAAACCGCACTCGAAGCTGCGCTGAGAACGCTGTAAACAGTCAATTAGGAATTAGGAATGAGGAATTAGGAGTTGTTCAAGATTGGAAATTCCTAATTCCTAATTCCTCATTCCTCATTCCTCATTTTTTGGAGAGAAAGATGAAGCAGAATCTACCGGATTATTTGTCCGAAGCCGCTGAGCTGGAATCGGAGCTGACCTCGCTGCGCGAGGCCTTCCACCGCACGCCCGAGCTCGGCAACCATGAATTCAAAACGGCGGAGCGCATTGAGCACACGCTGCGCGCTCTCGGTCTGCGTCCCCGCCGCGTGCTCGATACCGGTGTCGTCGCCACGCTGCACGGCAGCCGCCCCGGCCCGACGATCGCCCTGCGCGCGGACATGGACGCCCTGCCCGTGCAGGAGACGACCGGCGCGCCCTTCGCCTCCGAGATCCCCGGCGTCATGCACGCCTGCGGCCATGATGTGCACATCACCTCCGCCCTCGGCGCGGCGATGCTCCTCAGCCGCCACCGCGATTCGCTCTGCGGCTCGGTGCGCTTCGTCTTTCAGCCCGATGAGGAAGGGGAGGGCGGCGCTGAGCGCATGATCGCCTCCGGCTGCATGAAGGGCGTCGCCGCCACCTTCGGCGGCCATGTCACGCCGGATCTCCCGGCGGGCACGGTCGGCGTGCGCTACGGCAAGTTCTATGCCGCGTCCGATACCTTCCAGATCCGCCTCTATGGCCGCGCCGCCCACGGCGCCGAGCGCGAAAAGGGCATTGATGCGCTCGAGGCCGGGGCCCTGCTCGTGCAGGAGCTGATCCGTCTGCCGGAGCGGCTCACGGGCGAGCGCAGCGTCGTCTCCGTCGGCACCTTCCGCGCCGGCACGGCGCGCAACATCGTCGCGGACGAGGCGGTCATCACCGGCATCATGCGCACGCTCGGGGACGAGGCGCGCATCACCATGCGCTCGCTGCTGCGCGACGCCTGCCGCGGCGTCGCCAACCACACGGACGTCAGCGTGGAGATCCAGCTGCAGAAGAGCTATTCCGGCGTTGTGAACCACGATCACGAGACCGATCACGTCCGGTGCGTGGCCTCCCGGCTTTTGGGGAAAGAAAACGTTGTCGTTCTGGATCTTCCGACGATGAAAACGGATGATTTTGGGTATTTTCTTTTACACCGACCTGGTGTATACTACCATTTCGGGGCTGGCTGCGATCAGCCTCTGCACAGTCCCGACTTCCTGCCGGAGGCGCATACCGTCCTCACCGGCGCGGCGCTGCATGCCGCGGTGCTGCACTCCTATCTCGCAAACTACACGGAAGGGTGATCCCATATGCACACGATTACAGTCAAGTTCGGCGGCACGAGTCTCGCCAGCGCCTCCCAGATCCGGAAGGCGGCCGAGATCATTCGCTCCGATCCCGCCCGCCGCTTTGTGGTGGCCTCCGCCCCCGGCAAGCGCACCAAGGACGATATCAAGGTCACGGACCTGCTCTATCGCTGCTATAACGAGGCGACGGACGGCAACGATTTCTCCGCCACGCTCGAGAAGATCCGCGGCCGCTTTCAGGATATCATCACCGAGCTGGAGGTGGACTTCGATCTGGATTCCGAGATCGAGAAGCTCCGCGAGCATCTGAAAACCGCCCCGAACGCCGACTATATGGCCAGCCGCGGCGAATATCTCAACAGCAAGATCATCGCCGCCTTCCTCGGCTTCCCGTTTGTGGACGCCGCCGAGGTCGTGCGCTTCCGCGCCGACGGCAAGCTCGACGAGGCCTATACCTTCCGCACCCTCAGCGCGCGGCTGATCGCCATGGATCAGGCCGTCATCCCGGGCTTTTACGGCGCCCTGCCGGACGGCACGGTCAAGACCTTCTCCCGCGGCGGCTCGGACGTCACCGGCGCGATCGTCGCCCGCGCGTCCGTCTCGGAGATCTATGAGAACTGGACGGACGTCTCCGGCATGCTCTCGGCCGATCCCCGCATCGTGGACAGCCCCCGTGTCATCGACTATATCACCTATACCGAGCTGCGCGAGCTGAGCTATATGGGCGCCTCCGTTCTCCATGAGGACGCGGTGTTCCCCGTGCGCAAGGCCGGCATCCCGATCAACATCCGCAACACCAACCGCCCGGACGATCCCGGCACGATGATCGTCGCCTCGCTCCCCGCGAGCGTCGGCCGCCGCGTCATCACCGGCATCGCAGGGAAGAAGGGCTTCTCCAGCATCCACATCGAGAAGTCCATGATGAACAGCGAGGTCGGCTTCGTGGCCAAGCTCCTCAAGATCTTCGCCTCCTGCGGGCTGAGCTTCGAGCACTGCCCCTCCGGCATCGACACGATCTCCGTCGTCATCAATACGGACAGCTTCAACGCCCACCGCGAGGAGATTCTCCACCGCATCCGAACCGATCTCGAGCCGGACGTCGTCTCGGTCGAGGACAATCTCGCCCTCATCGCCGTCGTCGGTCAGGGCATGGTCTATTCCAAGGGCACCGCGGCGCGCGTGTTCTCCGCGCTCTACGAGGCGGACGTGAACATCCGCATGATCGACCAGGGCTCGAGCGAGCTGAACATCATCGTCTCCGTCGAGGAGCGCGACTTCGAGCACGCCCTCCGAAGCATCTACGCCGCCATGGAAGGGCTTATGAAGTAAATACAGAAGCAACCCAAACAAGCCGTCTCGCAAGAGACGGCTTGTTTTTTCGTTTTAAAGAAAAATCGGAACATTTCGTGCGGAATCACAGTCTTGATTTTTGGTATTAAAAATAATTTGTAAACTTTTTTGACCATATTCTATTGAAAAAAGAAAACCATTGCTTTATAATGCAATGAGGTATTATATCCTCTCTGAATCAAACGGACTAAAAAGGATATAACATGTCAATCAATCATCCTGCGTGGGCGGATGAACCGCCCCTGCGGCAAACGGCGCGGAGCTCCATGCCTTCCCCTCGAGGGGAAGGTGGCGTCCGGCGTCTCCCGCAAGCCGGATGACGGATGAGGTGGAGACGCGAAGCGAATGTCCGATCCGGGAGGGCATCTCCCCTCATCCACCGCTGACGCGGTCCCCCTTCCCCCGAGGGGGAAGGCATTCTCCCCCCGGCAACAAACATTTTTGTTTTCATATAGATCGCATCCCCCCGCTTTGTCCCGTAGGGGCCGACGCCCCGGCAGCCCGCAAGTCCCTGACGGTCTGAGAGAGAACCGCAGGGGCGGATATCATCCGCCCGCATAACCTTCCCCCCTCGGGGGAAGGGGAACCGCGCTTGCGCGGTGGATGAGGGGTGCCACTACCTCCGCACTCCGGCGAACCGCGCCGGACTTTCCCCCGCGCACAAACATTTTTGTTTTCATATAGATTGTATTCCCCCCCATTATCAGAAAAGAAAGGAAAAAGAAAGCATGAAAAAAAGACTTTTAAGCCTCGTGCTGTGTCTCGTCATGGTCTTCGCTCTGTTCCCGACCTTCGCGGCTCCCGCGATGGCAGCGGACGCGAACGGGATCACGAACCCGGACCCTGCGAAGGACGCGAGCAAGAAGCTGAATCTCACCAAGGAGCTCACTCCGGGTACGGAGCAGGGTTCTTATGACCTCAACCTGGAATCCTGGTCCACCGGTGAGGTTCATGCCTATACCGAGAAGATCCCGACCGACTTCGTCGTCGTGGTCGACCAGTCCGGCTCCATGGCGGGCGAAAAAGGTACGGATATGCCCACCGGTGAGCCTCAAGTGCGGAATAATGTTAATCTTGAGACGGTTGCCGCCGGTGCCTACTATTACAAAGCCGCGGATGGCAACTACTACCGTGTCTACGGCGTCAAGGACTATCTGTTCCGCTACTATCCCGCGAACACTTGGTATGTCGGTGACATTCTTGATCGTGTTGGCGCGGATCGTAACTGGTTCCAAGGTGAAACGGAGCAATCCTTTAACTACGACAACCAGTTTTACTGGAAAGAGGGCAACGCCTATCGTCCGATCAAGCTGACGATCGCCGGCAAGGCTTTAACCTATTATAACAAATTCAGCTATGTCAATGGCGCGGGTGAGACAATTACGTTTGATCGTGACAATGAACAGTACGGCAAGATTGTCTACAAGAACCTGCTCGGCAAGTTTGGCTGGGGCCCGACAATTGAGGACGACGAGTGGGGTTACGACGCAATCGATGGTTTTGTTCGCGGCGTATACAGAGACAAGAATGCTTATACATTCTCTGAAGTGAATGTCTTATGGGGCGCAATACACATCGACACCGGTATGCTTGTCAACTATCCGATGTATGACCGCAACGTTGGCTATACGAAGCTCTGCTACCGCGACGTCAACGGTGACGTGTATGAGGTTCCCTCCAACCAGAACGGCGGACAGTCCAGTTGGGAGTATTGCCAGGTAGTCAACGATCAGGTGCAGGCGATCACGACCAATGACGGTTCCACCCGCCCGACCTATAGCGGACTTTACACCTTCCCCACTACGACAACTCGCCTTGCCGCGCTGAAGGCGGCGCTGACCGAGTTCGCGGACGCCGTCTCCAAGGAGACCGACTCCTTCGGCCCGGTCGACAACCGCGTTTCCATCGTGGGCTTCTCCAGCACGAACAGATCTGTTGTGCATGATCCGAGCGGTTCACCTAACTACTCCAATTACAACTACAACACCGAGCTGCTGACCCACACCGAGCGCGATATCAGCTCCGGCAGCACGAACGGCTGGCAGAAGAACACCTGTGACGGCAGCGTCTCCGAGTACTACGGCAAAGCGCTGGTCGGCGCCACGAACGGCACGGTCGGCACCGTGAACCCCAAGATTGAGAGAGCAATCGATGCCATCACCGCCAACGGCGGCACGCAGCCCGAGGACGGCCTGAACATGGCCTACCAGATCCTCACCAATCGCGAATCTGATCAGAGCACATGGGTTGATGGACATGACCTGACCAAGGAGTATCAGATTCGCAGCGGTGTGGACAAGGACAATTTTGTGGATCGCAACACCGTTGTCATCTTCTTCACCGACGGTCAGCCCGGCAACCTCGATATGAGCAACCAGTACCTCGAGGCCAACGAAGTGGTCGCGCAGGCGAGTGCCATCAAGGGCTATAAGGACACCACTATCTTCTCCATCGGCGTCTTCGGTGAATCTGACGCCAACCCGCTGACCTATGATGCGAGAAATGATTGGACGAAGAATAACAGCGGTCAGAACGTGCAGGTCAAGGATATTGACACGAAGCTTTGGAGTTATCTTGGCGGCTGGATGGAGACCCATTATGCCAACGGCACCAATTTCTGCCTGCGCCGTCAGTGGCGTCCGAGCAATGCTGATTATACCGAACAGCCGAACGACACGATCTTTGATTACATGTCTGTCGTCTCTTCCAACTATCCGGACGCGGAGAATTTCATCGCTCCGGCATGGCTGACAGGCAACTATGTTCCTGCAAACGACTATGTTGGTGCCACCGATGGCGTCCGTCACATTGATACGCATGTGACTGAGAACGGACAGCTTGTCAACAAGTACTACCGCATGGCCTCCAACCAGGATACCCTCGTCGCGGCCTTCCTCGCGGCGGTCACGATGAACAATGAGGAGACCGGCACCCCGGTCAAGATCAACAGCACCGCTGTTCTTCAGGACAAGGTGAATCTGGACGACTTTGACACCACCAATGCCGCGGCGACCGCAAAGGTTGTCGATATGAGCGGCAATGTGGACAGTCAGCTGACCGGACAGCTGTCGATGGATGGTACGAACCTTGCACAGGGTATCGTTAAGGTCTCCGGCTTCGACTATTCGAAGAACTTTGTCGTGAACGGCGTCGGCAAAAAGGTGGTTGTGACGATCACCGGCCTGACCCCGAAGAAGGCCACCGGCACGCTGTACTCCAACAAGGACGTCAAGGATGCCGAGAACAACGACCTCTTTGGCGCTGGCCTTTACGGAAACGGCATGGATCGTCCCGTGGTTCAGATCGCTTCCCCGACGCTGGTCATCCCCGGCGGCAAGGACAAGACCTATATCATCGACTTCAACGCATCCATGAAGGTTGCTGACGGCGCCAAGAAGCTTGGCAAGACCACCGGCACCAACGGCGACTTCAACGTGGCCAATAACGAGGCTACCTACAAGCTCAAGGGCGGCATGAGCGGCACGACCTTCACCGCGAGCTACTCCGGCGTCGACACCGCCATGGTCTATGGTGTGCCCGTTGGCAGCGCGGCCAATACGGCTGTTGCATGGAACAAGATCACCACCGTTCCGGCGAGCTCCGTCTACATTGACGATGACTTCGCCAGCACCATCACCGTCGGCGACGGCTCTGGCTATAATGCCCAGATCACCAGCGCCACGTCCGTCACGACGGACGCCGACAAGCTGGACGGCAATTACACCATCCAGTTCCACGGCTCCCGCATCGACGTCTACTGCACCACGGATGCGAACGCTGCCGCCGTCACGGCGCGCGTGAAGAACGACGCGACGGGCAAGTATGTCAAGAGCCTTGTTGTCTCCAATAAGTTCGAGGATGAAACGTACGGCACACTCTACAACGTGCCCACGATCTCTGTGGACTGCGGCTCGGTCGGCGACTACACGCTGGAGCTCACCGTGAAGGGCACTGCCAATTACAGATTCGACGGCGTCCGCATCTATGATCCGGTTGCCAACGATAACTACACCGGCGAGGCGGCCTCCGAGGCGAACGCCACCTACCTCAAGGTGCGCGAGCAGATGCTCTCGAGCACTGTGATCGCGGACATCAACCAGTATTTCAAGGACAAGAAGGCCTATGACGAGGCGGAAGACAAGACCGGCATGACTGAGCCGGTGATTCCGGCGTCTGCCCAGAATGTCCAGGGCGTCATGTTCTACATGGACAAGGGCGCCTCGACGGTTGCCGATAACGATCCGCTCAAGAACATGAAGGTCGCAGCGGAATACGGCAACTACGGACCGAAGAACGAGATTTATCTCAAGAAGGGCGAAGGTCTGAGCTTCTCGATCCAGAACACGCCCGACGACATGAAGGCATGGATCGGTCTGAGCGCGCCACAGGGTAATGAGAAGGCAGCCAATGCCAACATCAATGTGTCTGTGACGATTAATAATGTTCCGATCGACACCCCGCTGAACCTGAATGCAGTGGATATGTACTATCTCTTGCACGATGCGACGAATGGCGCTGTGAAGATGGGCGATACCATCAAGATTCAGAACAACGGTGATGCGCTGATTTCCGTCACGAATGTGAAGGTCACCGGCAGCACGAAGGGCAATCCGGGCCTCGACGCCTCTGTGCTCTCCGTGGCTGACGCAGGGACCGCCGCGAGCGTCCTCTCTGTGGACGACGGTCTGCCGTATCTCGCCGTGACGGCGCAGGAGGTTAAGACTCTGAACGCGCCCGCGCAGGCGGAAGATCCGCAGCCGACGGCCGATCCCGAGCCGACCCCGACGCAGCCCAGCATTGCAGAGTGGATTTCCAATCTGTTCTCCAGCTTCGTCAATGCGCTCTTCGGCAGCATCGCGCGGCTCTTCGGTAACTGATACAGGAGGAAATAGTGATATGAGAAAAGCATATGAGCAGCCCAAGCTGTATGCAGAGTCGTTTGAGCT
>JAFRDQ010000117.1 GCA_017411225.1 Oscillospiraceae bacterium | reverse complement strand
GTTGTAAGTTGATAGTTTGATGTGTTTCCGACGGATGTGAATTGGCCGCCGAAGGCGGCTCCTTCAACTAACAACTAATAACTAACAACTAACAACTCAAATCCCGGAGGGATCACCATGACCTTTCTATCCTACTTCAACAGCCAGTTCACCCTCTCGCAGCATCTGGATCTGTGCCTGCGGCTGGTGATCTCGTGCCTGTGCGGCGCGGCGATCGGCATTGAGCGCTCCCGCCGGTTCAAGGAGGCGGGCATCCGCACGCACATCATCGTCTGCTGCGCGGCGGCGCTGATGATGGTCGTGTCCAAATACGGCTTTGTGGATCTGGTGCACAACGGCGTGGACTATGCCGGCACCAGGGGCGCGGACCCGGCGCGCATTGCGGCGCAGGTCGTCAGCGGCATCAGCTTCCTGTGCGCGGGCGTCATCTTCAAAAACGCCGGAACGGTCAAGGGCCTCACCACCGCGGCCGGCGTCTGGATCACGTCCGGCATCGGTCTCGCCGTCGGCGCGGGCATGCTCGTCCCCGCCGTGTTCACGACGGTGCTCGTCTGCCTCCTGCAGTATTTCATGCACCGCTATGCCATCGGCGCGGACGCCTACTCGGCCGCCCGCCTGCAGTTCACGGTGAAAAACGGCTTTGACTTCAACTCCGCGCTCGAGCGCCAGCTTGAGACCTGGAACGCCCAGATCACCGACAGCATGATCACCCGCCGCCCGGACACGACGGAATATGATCTCACCGTCCGCATCCGCGATGAGATTACCTACGCCGAGTTCAAGGCCTTCACCACCATGCGCGAGGATATCCTCTCGGCGTCCAACAGCCAGATCCGGTGACGCCGGTGATTACAACCCACGTGTAACATTTTTGGCTCCCGAGGCAGATTGCCCCGGGAGTTCGTTTTTTAAAAACCATTGAAAATCCAGCAAAAATGCGCTCCGGTCCATCGCCGGGGCGCTTTCTTTTAATAAAGAACTGGAAAAATATTCATGTCGTGGTCAAACGGCCATCCGATTGTTTAGGATATACCTGCAAGCGGAAAGGAGGCGCGGCAGGATGGACAGAAAAGAACCCGGCGATGTGCTGCGCAGCGCGGCCTGCGCGCTGCTGCGCCACCGGCTCAGTCTCGAGCGGGAGCAGGAGGCGGCCGAGATGCTCGCGGCCATGGGCGTCACGGAGCCCACCGGCGCGGACGGCCTGCTCCTCGGGCAGTATCTCAAGGCATTGAGCGGCGATACCTCGGCGGCAAAGTTCGTGCGCGACGCGGCGATCACTTCAGAGCCGGAGGCGGAGGCCGCTGCGCCGGAGGATCTGAAAAGTCTCCCGGACGCCGCGCTCTATGCCCTGGCGGCGGAGGGGGTGCCATGAAGAGCGCGCGCATGGTCCGCGCGGAGCTGGCCCGACGGGAGCTTGCGCGGCGGCACTTTCGGGACTATCTCCGCTATGTCCACGGCGCGGCGTGGATCGAGACGGCCATGAGCCGGTACCTCGCCGACCGCGTGCAGGCGTTTCTGGAGGCCGACACCGGCCACACCTTTGACGTGCTCCTCATCGAGACGCCGCCGCAGCACGGCAAGAGCATGACCGTCACGGAGGCGCTGCCGAGCTGGCGGCTCGGCGCCGACCCGGACGCGCGCATCATCCTCGCCGCCTATAACGACGAGCTCGCCGAGCGCTTTCTCCGCCGCAACCGCGAAAAGCTGCAGCGCTTTGGAGACACGCTCTTCGGCGTCTCGGTCGGCGGGCTCAACCGCGCCTCTGCGCTCGAGCTTCATGGTCACCGCGGCGGCATGATCGCCCGCGGCGTCCGCAGCGGCATCACCGGAAACCCCGCCGATCTCATCCTGATCGACGACCCGGTGAAGTCCCGCGAGGAGGCGGACAGCGACGTCTGGCGCGCCAAGGTCTGGGAGGAGTGGCAAAACAGCTTGAAAACCCGCCTCGCCGCCGGGGCGAAGGTCATCGTCATCATGACGCCGTGGCACGAGGACGATCTTGCGGGGCGGCTTTTGAGAGCGGAGAAAAACGTCACGCTCCTGCGCCTGCCCGTCGCGGCGGAGGAAAAGGATCCGCTCGGCAGGAAGCCCGGCGCCGCGCTCTGCCCGGAGCTCGGGAAGGGAGACCGCTGGCTGCGCGACTTTCGCCGCAGCTATGTCTCCGATCCGAGGGGCGGCGCGCGGGCATGGGCGGCGCTGTATCAGTGCGCGCCCCGCGTCGAGGACGGCAACCTCATCCGGCGCGGCTGGTGGCGGTATTACGATCCCGCCGCCGTGCGCGATTTCTCCGCCGAGGTCATCAGCGTGGACGCTGCCTTCATGGGCACGGAGCGAAGCGACTTCGTCGCCATTACGGTCTGGGGCAAGCGTGGCAATGACTACTATCTCCGCTGCGTCGTCAACCGGCAGATGGGCTTTTCTGACACCCTCCGCGCCATCCGCGAGACCGCAGCGCGCTTTCCGTCTGCCCGCCGCGTGCTCATCGAGGACAAGGCCAACGGCCCCGCCATCCTCGAGGTGCTGCGCCGGGAGCTGTTCTGCGTCCCGGTCGATCCCAAGGGCGGCAAGGTCGCCCGCGTCAACGCCGTCTCGCCCGCCATCGAGTCCGGCCACGTGTTCCTCCCGGAGGGCCTGCCCGGTCTGGAGACCTTCCTCGACCAGTGGACAGCCTTCCCCAACGCGCCCCACGACGACATGGTCGACAGCTCCACCCAGGCGCTGAGCTTTCTGCTGAGCGCACCCGGAGAGAGCACCGACGCCTCCGAGCCGGACGAGGAAGCGGAATTCACCGCGGCGGAGCTGTATGACGTGTACGGGTGACAATTAGGAATGGTGACAATTAGATATTAGGAATTAGGAGTTATGGAATTCCTGAATCGTAGGGGTCGGCGTCCTCGACGACCCTTTTCTGAAATCTAACGCCGCAGTGACAGGCGCTTCGTGAAGCGCCCCTACGCCAGACTGTCAATCTGCTTTAATTCCTAATTCCTAATTCCTCATTCCTAACTCTGAGAAAGGAGTGATCCCTTGATCACAGCAATCTTTGGCATGCTCGGCGCGGCTTTGGTGCTCTGCGCTTTTGCCGCGGGCTTTGCGCTTGGGGCGCATCGGCAGCGCCGGGCGGAGCCTGCGCCGCCGCCTGAAACGGAACGCGAGCGGCTGGCCAATGAGCAGCGCGCGTTCCACACGCTCCTGCGCTACAGCCCCGAGATCGCCTATGGCGAGACGATGACGGAGGAGGGCTGATATGGAGGAGCGCAAAACCCTCGCCTGGCGGTATTACGAGCAGGGGCGCAGCTATAACCTCGGCCTGCGCCCGAGCCTCTATACCGTCGTGAACACGAACATCGAGTTTTTCACCGGCAATCAGTGGCTCGGCCTGCCGCAGACGCGCGCGATGGCCGCCCTGCCGAAGCCCGTGTTCAACATCATCAAGCGTGTTGCGAGTCTCTTCGTCGCGGCGCTTACCTCCGGCGCGGTCGCGCTGCGCTTCGATCCCCTGCGGTATTACGACGGCGAGAATCTCGCCGATCCCGAGACGGACGCGAGCGCCTATGCCACCGCCGAGGTGGAAAACCTCTTCGAGAAGTTCCGCATGGAAAGCCGCGTGCGCGAGGCGCTCTTCGACGCCGCGCAGACCGGCGATTACTGCGCGCACTTCTACTGGGACCCGGACGCCGTGCCTTATGGCGGCGCCTTCGGGCCGTACCGGGGCGAGATCTGCATGGAGCTGATCGACGGCGTGAACGTCATGTTCGGCAATCCGAACACCCCCGACGTCGAGCGCCAGCCATACATTCTCATCGTCGGGCGCGACACGGTGGCAAACCTCCGCGCCGAGCGCGCGCGGCACCGCAAATCTGAGCCCGAGTCCTTCATTCAGCCCGACAGCGAGACCGAGGGTCAGGCCGGGCAGGGCGGAGGGCAGGAGCTCCACGGCGCGGACGAAAATGAGAAGTGCCTCTATGTCTATCTCTACGAAAAGCGCACGCACCGCGACCCGGACACCGGCGAGAGCGTCACCACCGTCTTCGTCACGAAGGCGACGCGCACCGCCGTCATCTATGAAAACGTGGACACCGGGCTCACGCGCTATCCGATCGCCTGGGGCAACTGGGAGCGGCAGAAGAACCAGTATCACGGCCGCGCGCTCGTCACCGGCATCATCCCGAACCAGATCTTCATCAACTCCATGTTCGCCATGGTCATGCGCCATCTGCAGCTCATGGGCTTTCCCAAGACGGTCTATAACCAGGATCTCATCGGCCAGTGGAACAACGAGGTCGGTCAGGCCATCGGCGTGCGCGGCCTCCAGCCCGGACAGAGCATGGGCGAGGTGGCGGTGAATCTGCAGCCGGCGGACATGTCCGCCCAGATCATCTATGCCATCGACAAGGCCATGGCCTATACGAAAGAGTGCCTCGGCGCGACGGACGTGCAGATGGGCGCGGCAAAGCCGGACAATACCTCCGCGCTCATGGTGCTGCAGTCGAACGCCGAGATCCCGCTGGAGAATACCCGCGCCCTGCTCTATCAGTGGGTGGAGGACATCGGCGCGATCCTGCTCGATATGATGGGCGCCTATTACGGCACGCGCCCCATCGTGCGCACCCGGCGCTTTCGCGAGCCGGTTCTTGGCGACGACGGCGCGCCGGTCATCGACCCCATCACCGGGCAGATGCGCGTGCGCGAGGTGTCGCGCCGCGTGTCGGAGTCGTTCGATTTCTCGCAGTTTCGCCGCCTCTGGTTCAACGTCCGCTGCGACGTCGGCGCCACGACCTATTTCAGCGAGATCGCCATGGTGCAGACGCTCGACAATCTCCGCCGCGAGGGCATGCTCGACGTCATCTCCTATCTCGAGCGCCTGCCGGACAAGCTCGTGCCGAAGAAGAATGAGCTCATCGACTCGCTCCGCGAGCGGCTCGCCGCCGAGGCGGAGGCCGCGCCCGAGGAGCAGAAAACAGACGGCGCGCCGTCCATCGGCGGGGAGCTCGACCCGATGCGCCGCATTCAGAACCTGCCGCAGAATCTGCAGGAGCGGTTCGACCGGCTGCCCAAAACCGCGCAGCGCGCGCTGCTGAATCTTTAAGGAGGAACCAACATGGACGAAGTAAAACAGGACACCCAGCAGGCAGAGCCCGCACCCGAGACGCCGGAGCGCGACTTTACCGCCGAGGCCCAGGCGCTGCTCGCAGCGCGCCCTGAGCTGCGCGGCAAGCCCCTGCCCGACGGGGTGCTGCGCACGGCGCTGGAGGAAAATGAGCCGCTGCTGCGCGCCTTTCTGCAGCACGAGCAGCGCGAGACCAGCGCAGAGCTTGCGCGCCTGCGCGAGGAAAACCGCGTTTATCGCCAGAACGCCGAGGCCGCAAAGCGGTCGCCGGTGCAGGGGGCGGCCCATCCCGGCGGGGACGATCCGGAGGCCGACCCCTTCCTGACCGGCTTCAACGGCTCCGGCTGGTGATTTACCATAATATATCTTATGTAATCGAAAGGAGACTTCCATATGTCTGGTGGAAAGAATCTTGCCCAGAAGTACAGCAAAACGATCGACGAGCGCTTCGAGCGCGAATCGCAGGCGGTGCTCGCGCTCAACAGTCATTATGACTTCAACGGCGTCGACACCGTGAAGGTCTATTCCATCCCCGTCGTGCCCATGACGGACTACACCCGCAGCGGCCTCGCCCGCTATGGCTCGCCCGATGATCTGCAGCGCAACGTCCAGACCCTCAAGGTCACGAAGGACCGCGCCTTCACTTTCATCATCGACCGCGGCGACAAGCTCCAGAGCCAGATGGCGTCCGACGCCGGCCGCGCTCTGCAGCGCCAGCTGCGCGAGGTCTGGGTGCCGGAGTATGACGCCTATGTCTTCCGCACGCTCGCCGCGAGCGCCACGGCCCACGGCAATTACAGCACCGAGGCCATCACCAAGGCCAACGCCTACGACGCCTTCCTCAAGGGCATGGAGGCCCTCGGCAATGCGAACGTGCCCGATGAGGGCCGTGTCGCCTTCTGCTCCTACGGCTTTGCCAACCTCCTCAAGCAGGACAGCGCCTTCATGCGCTATGGCGACAGCTCCCAGCAGATGCTCTCCCGCGGCGTCATCGGCGAGGTCGACGGCTGCCGCATCGTCAAGGTGCCGTCCAGCCGCCTGCCCGCGGGCGCGGCCTTCCTGATCGCGCACCCGCTCGCGGCCACCGGCCCCAAGCAGCTCGAGGACTATAAGATCCACGACGACCCGCCCGGCATCTCGGGCTGGCTGGTTAAAAAATCCTTCGGCCAGAGGGCGGCGTAATCCGCCTGAGGAATCGGGTAAAATCGGTGAACCCGTAACGTAACCATTTGATTATTGCTATCTGATATGATATTATTCAGAGTAATCTATGATTGCTTTGGAGGGGTCATTATGGCAGCAAGATGGACGATCGAAAGAGCGAAAGAACTGTTTGCGTCTCGCGGATGTACGCTTTTGGAAACAGAATACAAAAATGACAGCACAAAAATGCGTTATATCGCAGTATGCGGTCATGAGCACAGCTGTTCCCTGAACAACTTTAAGCAGGGAAAGGGAGATCTTTGCAGAGCTTGCAGAATTCGCGATAACGCCAGAAAAGAAAGCCTGACCGATGAGACAATGCGAAGTGTTTTTGAGGAAGCGGGCTGCAAGGTACTGACAAAGTACATAGAAAAGACCACTTCTCCAGTGCGCTACATTGCTTTGTGCGGACACGAAAATGTGACAGATTACAGCCATTTCCACTATCAAGGAGCCGGTCGGATCTGCGCAAAATGCAGCCGGTCAATTCGATACGAGTATGACTACGTTCGAGAATGCTTTGAACAGGAAGACTGCGAACTGCTTGAGAGTGAGTACATCAATTGCAAGACTCCAATGCGCTACATCGCGCAATGCGGCCATGAGAGCACAATCAAGTTTGATACGTTCTTAAATGCACCGGCTGCAAGTAAGCGGTGCAGAGCATGCCACAAGCATACCTACCACGAAGTGCCGTTAGATCGGAACAGGACGAAATCGAAGATATGGCGTAAATCCGTCTATGAAAAGGACAATTACACCTGTATTGCCTGCGGGCATCACGGGGGCAATTTGAATGCACATCATTTAGACGCCTATGATACGAACGAAGAAAAGCGGTTCGATGTTGAAAATGGTGTAACGCTGTGTCCCGCATGTCACACTCGATTTCATCAGGCTTATGGTTTTGGCGGAAACACAAAAGAACAGTTTCAGGAATGGTTACAGGGAATACCGAGGTAAGCTGTGAGCCAAATACTCACAGACACCGTAACGCGTAGGTGCTGAACCTGCGAGGGCAGAATATAACGCACCCAAGAGTACCCGACACCCGACCGCGACAGCGAGGGTGAAAATGTACGCTGAACTTACGGGAAACCGTAAGAAGTACCGGATAAAAAGCCGGTACGATAACAAACACGATGCGAAGGTCGTGTCATCTACGACTGCTTCGTCCTCAATGAGAAGGCGAAGGCGATCTATTACCATGGCTCCCAGCCGGTGCTGAAGGTGCTGAATGTCACCACCGTCGGCGGTGAGAGCGGCAAGTCCGCCGTCATCGTGGAGCCCGCCGCGCTCGAGGGCGCGAAGCGCTATGTCCAGACCAAGGCGAGCGCCGCGCAGCTCACCGCCGTGACCTACGGCACCGCGATCACCCCCTCCGCCTGGACGGAGCTCACGGTCAATGGCGGCGAGGTCACGCCCGCGAACGGCGACACCGTTGCCCGCGTGGTCGAGGTGGACGCCGCGAACAAGCCGATCGCAGTCGGTGATGCCGTGCTGCATCTCGGTTAAAAGCCCGTTTCGCACAGCCCGGGCAACCGGGCTGTGCGATGAGAAGGAGGAAACAATATGACCTACGGTCAGATCCGGGATGCGGCGCTGAAGCTGCTGGGGCAGTATTCTCTGGGCGATGCGCCGATCCCGCGAACCTATAACGAACAGGGCGACGATCTGCGCCGCATCCCCGAGCTTGTGGACGACGCCATGTGGATCATCGCCTCCGGCCCTCGCCGCATCCACGCGGCAAAGCCCCTCGAGCGCCTGCCGGAGCGCGACCGCGGCGGCATGATGTGCTGCTCGCTGCCGCAAAATCTCATGGAGATCGTGCCGGGCGGCCTGCTCGTGCTCGAGGAGGGCGAGCCGCGCTATGAGAGCGGCTTTGTCCGCTGCGACGAGGGGCACATTCTCCTCCCGCGCACCCGCGGCGAGGTCTGGCTCGAATACTACCGCCGCCCGCGCGCCTGCGTGGACGCGATCGCGCCGGGACAGACGGAGCCCTGCGACGAGTATGATCTCGACAACATCCCCGATGCGCACCGCGCCGTGCCCTATTACGTGGCGGCGCAGCTGGCCCTGCGGCAGGATGAAACGGTGCACGCCGCGCTCCTGCGCCAGTGGCAGGAGCTGCTCCATCGCCTCGCGCCGCTGCCGCAGCCGCGGCGGCACCTCATCGGGGACGTCTATGGAGGGATGACGCCATGAAGCGATATTCCGAGCATGTCGGCCTTTTCACCGGCGGCATGAACTGCACGGATGCGCCCTTCCTGCTCCCGGCCAGCGAGAGTCCGCTGCTGCAGAATCTCACGCTGCGCGGCGGCGCGCTCCGCTCCCGCCGGGGCAGGGCGCAGATCGCCTCTGTGCCGATGGGCGTCTTGTCCTGCGCGCCGTTTCTCTTCCACGGCTGGATGCTCCTGCATGTGCAGGACCGCATCCGCGCCTGCAAGCTCTTCGAGACGGACGACGGCGTCCCCGTCGGCTCGAGTCAGGCGCCGTATGCCGATCCGAGCTTTCCGCTCATCCCCGGCGTGTGGTTTCAGTACCGCGGGGATGTGTATTACAAGACGAAGGGCGCCTATCTGCGCATCTCTCTGGACGGCACGACCCTGCGCGGCACGATCCTGCGCGATGAGGATTCCTCCACGAAGGTCTATGTGCCCACCATCCAGCTCAACACCGACCCCGAGACCGGGGCGGGCGAGCGCTATCAGCCGGAAAATCGCTTCGGCGCGGGCAGACGGGTCTGCTTCAACGCCAGGGCGGGCGTCACGGACTATCACCTGCCGGAGCGGGAGATCGACAGCGTCACCATGATCAAGGTCGACGGCAGGCTCGCCGTGGACTATACCGTGGACGAGGCCGCGGGCGTCGTCTCATTCGCCACGGCGCCGCCGGTCTCCGATCCGCCGGTGAACAACACCGTGGAGATCTGGTACCGCAAGGCAAACCCGGATGCGTATCAGAGCATCCTCGAGAGCACCGCGGCGGCGGTTTTCGGCGGCGCGCAGGGGCTCTGCGTCGTGCTCGGCGGGTGCGCCGCGCAGCCGAACGCCTATTTCTGGAGCGGGAACAACGGTCTTGTCATGGACCCGACGTATTTTCCCATGGATCAGTATAACCTCGCCGGGGACGCCGACGCGCCGATCACGGCCTTCGGCAGACAGCAGAACATGCTCGTCATCTTCCAGCCAAACGCCATGGGGCGCGCCGCCTTCGGCATGACGGAGGTCGGCGGGCTTACCAAGATCACGATGGACTATACGCGCATCAGCGCCGCCGTCGGCTGCGATCTCCCCGCGAGCCTGCAGCTGGTGGGCAACAATCTCGTCTGGGCCAGCCGCCGCCACGGCGTCTGCCGCCTGCGCGACACGTCCGCCGCGAATGAGAACAACGTGCAGATCCTCTCGCGCAAGATCCACGGCGAGCCGGGCAGACCCGGCCTCCTGCGCGCGCTCTGTGAGGCGGAGGGGCAGCATGTGCGCAGCGTGAACACGGGCAGGCGCTATCTGCTGGTGCTCGGCGATGGTGCGTGGGAGTGGAACCACGAGTGCAGCACGCCGGAGACTCCCGCCTGGTTTTACCACACGGGGCTGCGCTGCGTCGGTCTCGTGCCGGAGGCGGGGGAGCGGCTCTTCACCGTCTCGGTCGACGGGCGCATTTCCGAGTTTGTGAATTCGTATGCCGACCACGACGATGCGATCGAGAAGATCTGCGAGCTGCCGCTGCGCACGCTCGGCTCCTACCACCGCTTCAAGGCAATCTGCGGCGTGCTCCTTACGACCTGCGGCGATGCTCCGATGGACACGCGCATCACCTGGGCGTGCGACTTTTTCTCGCGGGAGGATCCGACGCATCTCACTGTCACGATCCCGGCAGGGCAGGAGCCGAACCGCGCCCTCCCGGCGGTCTTCCGCCGCAATCCGGGCTTTCACAGCCTGCGTCATCTGTCGGCGCGGCTTTATAACTACACCGCGGGCGAGGATCTCTCCTTCGTCTCCGCGCAGATCATCTATGAATACAGGGGGAAGCAGAGATAAATGAGTGAAACAAACTGCATCGAGACGATCCCCTGCATCAAGCAGGGCGACGCCTACGATCTCCGCATCGCGCTCGACTTAAACGGCGAGGCGCTGACGGAGGCGCATCTGCCGCTGCTGCACTGCGTCGAGTTCATGCTGGGCGACGGCGTGCGCAAGGTCTGGCCCGAGGTGGGCGGCTTTTTCGACGGCGCTTTCCTCATGCCGCTCACGCAGGCGGACACGTTATCGCTCGAGGACGGGGAGACGGTGGAGTTCGACGCGCGCGTGCATTTCACGGGCGGCGCGGTCGTCGGGCTCAAAAAGAAGCTGAAAGTCAGAATCTACGACGCACTTTCGGAGGTGGTTTTGGATGACTGAAAATATCAATGGCCCGGTGCTGGCGGCCTCGCTGGACGAGCTGAAGTACCTCGTCTTTGAGGGAATGAAGGGCGAAACCGGCGCTCCCGGCCCGCAGGGGCAGAAGGGCGACAAGGGCGACGCCGGTGCGGCAGGACCGCAGGGCGCGCAGGGCGTGCCCGGCGTTTCGCCGACGGTTTCGGTTACGCCGATCTCCGGCGGCAATCAGGTCACAATCACGGACGCGGACGGCGGCCATTCCTTCGATGTGATGGACGGCGGCTCCGGCGTCGTGCTGCTGCAGACCTCGACCGATCCGGTCGGCGTGAAATACTACGGCGGCAGCACGACGATTTCGGTCAGCGATATCAAAGCGATGATCGCCGCAGGGAGCATGCCGTTTCTCTGGTACGCGAACGGCACCCCGAGCGAGAGAGCATGGCTGCAGTATTGCGGCAGCAGACAGAACGAAAGAGCAGTCGTGTTCGAAAACGACTATTACAGGATCACGCTGGCGGATCTGGAGGGGTTTGTCGGCATTGTGACGGTCACCGTCGCGTATAAGGCAGTACTGCCGGAGAGCGGCGTGACAGGACGGTTTCTCAAAAAGACAGACAGCGGCAACGAATGGAGCGAATTGCCCGCGGGGCTTCCTGCCGTCACCGCCGACGACAACGGAAAAATCCTCCGCGTGGTATCGGGTGTGTGGACGGCGG
>JAFRDQ010000116.1 GCA_017411225.1 Oscillospiraceae bacterium | reverse complement strand
GGCGCCGGGGATGACGCCCGCGCCCACACCCACTCCCCCGCCGGTCGTGGACGAGAGCGAGATCCGCCCGGAGGTGAAGGCGTTTCTGGACTCCTATGAGGCGTTCATGAATGAATATGCGGCATTCATGGAGCGGTATACAGCCGCGGATTCGGATGACCTCGTTGCCATGATGGGCGACTATGCGAGCTTCATGAGCCGGTACGCGGACTTTGCAGAGAAGCTCGACGCGATGGACGAGAGCGAGCTCACAAACGCGGAGCTGGCGTATTACATGGAGGTCACGAGCCGCGCGAGCCAGAGGCTTCTGCTGGCGGCTGGATAATTAACGATAATTATATTATGTAAATCTATTTCTGAAAGTCAGACGCCCGCCATGAGGACGGGCGTCTGGCTTTTTTAATCCGTTTTCCTTTCCCATTCCTCGCGCAGGATCGCATATTGCAGCTCGTCCTGCCAGCTGGTCACGCCGTGCTTGACATAGCGGCACTTCTGGCGAAGGTGCGCCTCAAGGCGCAGGCCGCAGCGCTCGAGCACGCGGCGGGAGCTGAGATTTTCCGGATTGCAGAGCGCGTTGACCCGGTGCACATTCAAATGCGCAAAGCTGTAGTCCATCAGCGCGCGGCAGATCTCCGTGGCGCAGCCCTGCCGCCAGTATGCTTGCAGCAGGTGGCATCCGATCATGGCTGTGTCGGTCTCCGGATCGAGCTCGATGTGGCAGCGGCCGACGGAGACGCCGTCCGCTTTGCGGACCGCAATGAATTCGAGATTCGCGGGCGCGGGCTGCTCCCACTCGCGCAGGATGCGCTGCAGATGCCGCCGCGCGGCGGCGCGGTCCATCATGTCAAACGGCGAATAGCGCAGGATCTCCTCATCGGAATAGAGGCGATAGATCAGCTCCTCGTCCCCGGCGGTCATCGGGCGCAGCGTGAGGCGGTCGGTTTCGATCATTGGATCAGTCCCTCTCTGCGCGCTCGGCGCGGCGGGCCGCCTGTTTTTCGCGGCTGCGGTCGTACTTTTTCCTATCCGGCTCGACGCGGGTCACAGGGGAAACGTCGCCCCAGGAGCCGCGCCGCTGCGCGTGGTACTGCTTTTGCTTTTTCTTGCTCTGCTTGGCGAGCGGGATCATTTTCATAGCCAATTCCCCCAGTGCGGCAGGTTGGCGGGCGGATGATATCCGCGCCCTGCGGTTCTAAATCAGTTCCGTTGGGACGGTAAACATGCCGTTTTGATTCTGCGAGATATAGACGGCGCAGTTGCCGATGAATTTCGACCAATACGCGCCGCCGGACTCCGGCGTGAGATATTCGAGGACGCCTTTCATGGCGATGGCGTGCGTGGAGATGAGTATGTTTTCCTCACTGAAGCGCAGCTCCTCCAGAAACGCGCCGACGCGCGCGACGACGGCGGTCAGCTGCTCCATGCCCGCCGGGGCGGGATTGTGCGTAAAGTCGCTGAAGAAGGTGAGAATCTCCGGCGGGAGGTTGTGCAGATCCGCGCCCTCATAGGGGCCGTAGTCCATCTCGATGAGCCGCTCGTCGATGACGATCTCCGCGCCTGGTGCGATCTGCTCGGCGGTCTGGACGGCGCGCCGGAGCGGGCTGGAATAGACGCGGTCAAAGCGCACACCGCGGAGCTTTTCGGCGGCTTCACGCGCCTGCGCAAGGCCGGCGGCATTGAGCGCAAAGTCGCTCCGCCCCTGCAGGGCATGGCGGCTGTTCATCTCTGTTTGTCCGTGACGAATGATGTAGAGCATGGGGTATTGTCACTTCCTCGCAATCACGATGGGCTGATAGAAGCCGGTTTCCTCCGGCATGCGCCAGAGCACCTCGCGGCAGAGCGCTTCCTGCAGAAGCGCGGTGAGCTCGGCGCGGCGCACAGCGCGGTATTCGCACTCGAATTTGCTGATCGAAGTGGTCTCGGCGTCGTCGATGATGTACTGAATGAATTTGTAATTGTCGCCCCGCCAGTCCCACGTCTGGAACAGGACGCGCTGCCCCTGCTCGGTTTTGTGCACGTACGGCGCGGAGTATGCGGGCTTTTCGGCGAGCATGCGGTCATAATCCCGGATGCTCGCGATGAAGACGCCGCCTTCACGAAGCTGTCCGGCGATGCTCTGCACCGCCGCTTTGAGATCAGAGGCGGTGAGCATATGCGGCAGGGCGTTGTCCATGGCGATGACGATATCGAAAGGAGCGGAAAAGACGCTCGACAGCGCGCGGAAATCCGCCTGCTCAAAGCGGATAGAGACCTTCCGCTCCTCCGCGCGGCGTTTGGCCTCCGCGAGCTCCCCCGCGCTGAGATCGGAACCGGTGACATCATAGCCCAGAGCGGCGAGACCGATGGCCTGCGTGCCGATGCCGCAGGCGCAGTCCAGAATGCGCGCGGAAGCGTCAAAGCCGAACTCTGCAAAGATCCCCCGCAGGAACCGCGCCTCTGTTCGCACCGTGTCGTCCCAGTCCTGATAGAACTGATCGTACTGCGAGGCGATCTGGTCATAAAACGTCTGGGCGACGTTTGGAACTATTGTCTTATCGCTCATTGGAATCTACTCCCTGCATCAGATGCTTCTATTATATTTTTTCATGCGGTGCACGTCAATCCGTCAGCGTGAGAGAAAGGAGCTGCAAAAGCAGCTCCGATTCTTTTTAGATCACTCCAAGCGGAATGAGGATCACAAGCAGCAGCGCGACGAGAGACCATAGCGAGATGAGGAAGATCTTCCGCTTGCGCGGGGCCATATCCGGGACATAGTTGCTCGCGAGGAAGAACGGGATATACGTCGTAATGAACACGGGCAGGACGCCCCACCATTTGTACACCCAGATGAAGGAATGGTTGCTCGTGGCGGCGAGGAAGGACTCAAACAGGGCGAAGAGCAGCGCCATCTCGAGCGCGCCGACGAGCTTGCAGCTGATACCGCCCTTGCCGTTTTTGGCAAAATACCGCTTCGTTCGGTCATGCGGCAGCATCTTGAAGGAGATGATGCCCGCGATGGAGAACATCATCGAGAGCTCCCAGCAGACGCCGATGAGCAGGATGAAGGTGGTGGACGCATTCGAGACCGACCAGAGCGGATAGCCCGCGACCTTGCCGATGATCGCGTTGCAGATCTCATACAGCCAGTGGACGCCGTAGAGCGCGAGACCGGCGCAGACGGCTTCGGTGTTTTTCTTGTGAATCTCAGTCCAGTAGATATAGAACACGACCGCGAGGATGAAGATGAACGTCCAATTGAAGTTCTCCGTGCTTCTGACACGGATGCTGTCGACCAGATCTCTGGACGCCTGAGATCCGTCGCCCCAGAATTGAAACATGATCAGCCCTCCAGTTTGATTGACGTTTTCGCAGGCACAGCGCCTGCGGTGATTTCAATATAGCACAGACCAGCAGGTTTCACAACCGATATTCAACACATTTCGTCGGAATTGTATATTCTTTTTGGTGCGGTGCCAAGATCCTTCGACTCCGCGCTTCGCACTCCGCTCAGGATGACAGGGGTAGGTATGCTGACGCGCTTGCTCAGGATGACAGGGAGGGATATGCTTGCATCCGCGCCGAAAGCTTGGTACAATCAACCTAACGATGGGAGATGATACCATGGACAACACGAAAATCCAGAAGCGCAATCTGATCATGTTCCCGCTCGGCACCGTCGGGCGCGACATGGTGTACAACCTGGTTACGAGCTATCTGCTGACGTTCGTGCTCTTTACGCGAAATCTGAACGCGGCGCAGCTCTCGGCCATCACGGCGATCATGGTGGCGGCGCGCATTTTCGACGCGCTCAACGACCCCGTGATGGGAAACATCATCGAGCGCACGCGCACGCGCTGGGGCAAGTTTAAGCCCTGGCTCGTGATCGGCATTCTCACGACCTCGCTCGTCGTCTACGCGACGTTCAACGTGAAGCTGCAGGGCTGGCAGTTTGTGTGGTTCTTCGGCGTGATGTACTTCCTCTACAGCATCACCTACACGATGCACGACATTGCCTACTGGGGCATGGTTCCGGCGCTGAGCTCCGACGCGAACACGCGCAACCAGCTGACCTCGCGCGCGACGCTCTTTGCGGGCATCGGCGGCGTGCTGGCGGCGTCCCTGATTCCGAACTTCACGGCGGGCGACAACGCGCTCGGCGGCAACGCCGTGACGGCCTACGGTCTCGTGGCGCTCGCGATTGCGATCATCGCGCCGATCTTCCTTGCGTTCACGGTCTTCGGCGTGAAGGAGCTGCGCGACTACGGCGATGAGCCCGCGCCGCCCGTGAGCTTCAAAAAGATCATCGGCACGATCACCGGAAACGACCAGCTGCTGTGGATCTCGCTCATCTTCCTGCTGCAGCAGATCGGAAACGGGATCGTCATGTCCGGCATCGGGCAGACGTATATCTACGTGGAATTTGGCTACAAGGGCATTTTCTTCACGGCGTTTCAGATGCTCGGCATGTTCGTGACGGCGTTTTTGATGATCTTCTACCCCGCGATCTCGCGGCACATGAACCGCAAGAAGCTGATGGACATTCTGATGGTCGTCGGCGTCATCGGCTACGCGGTGATGCTGCTGCCGGGGCTGCTGATGCCCGGCGCTGGGATGCCGAAGTTTATCCTGATCACGGTGGGCTATATGCTCGCAAACTTCGGGCAGTACGGGTTCTATCTGATCATGATGATCTCAATCATGAACACGGTGGAATATACCGAGCTCAAGCATGGCACGCGCGACGAGGGCATCGTGTCCTCCCTGCGGCCGTTTCTGACCAAGCTCGCCTCGGCGCTGACCGTGGCGATTGCGAACGTGACATATCTCACGTTCCACATCCTCGAATACACCAACGGCATTGCGGGCTTTGAACAGCAGGCCAATCAGGGCGCGATCACCTCGGATCAGAAGGCCGACGCGATCACGAATCTGCTGCAGGGCGTGCAGCACGGGCAGTCTGTGGGGCTGCTGCTGGTGATGACGGTGCTGCCGTGCGCGCTCATGTTCCTGTCCTATGTGCTCTACAAAAAGCGCTACACGCTGGACGAGGCGGAGTACGCGCGCATCTGCGCTGAGCTGGACGAGCGAAAGGCGAAGGCATGAGCATCACAAAGGCGGCGCTGCGATTCGCCGCTCCCCTGCCGAGGCTCGAGCGGTTCGACCGCTTTCTCTTCCTCGGCCCGCACCCGGACGACATTGAGATCGGCGCGGGCGCGACGGCGGCGAAGCTCGCAGAAGCCGGAGGGCACGTGACCTTTCTCATCTGCACGGACGGGCGCTACGGGCTGGACTTTGCCCCCGAGGGCACGACGCCGGAGGCGCTGATCGCGATCCGGCAGAAGGAGGCAATCGCCTCGGCAAAGCGGCTCGGCGTGACGGACGTGCGGTTTCTGCCGTTCGAGGACGGCGGGTTTTATGCAGAGGACGATCTGCTCCGCGCCGTCGCCGCCGTGATCGGCGAGGTGCAGCCGCAGGTGCTCTTTGCGCCGGATCCGTGCATGAACAGCGAGTGCCATATCGACCATCTGCGCACGGGACAGTGCGCGCGGCGGCTGGCATTCTGCGCATCCTCGCAGCAGGTCATGGCGCGCCTCGGCGCGAACGCCGCGCCGGTGCAGGCGCTCGCCTATTACATGACGGCGAAGCCCAATCAATTTGTCGGAACACGGGGAGCTTTTGCGCGGCAGCTGGAAGCGCTGCTCTGCCACGAGAGTCAGTTTCCGGCCGGGTGCGGGGCGCTGCG
The DNA here is from genome assembly GCA_017411225.1 of Oscillospiraceae bacterium. GTDB lineage: Bacteria > Bacillota > Clostridia > Oscillospirales > Oscillospiraceae > CAG-103. Next base: position 23,599 of record JAFRDQ010000116.1, on the reverse strand, counting down.
CGCGGTGCGGCTCTATCTGAAGCTGCGGGCAGTGGATTTCGGCATCCGCAGCGGCAAAGGACTTGCCGAGGGCTTTCGGGTACTTGGTCTGACGCATATGCACTGTCTGCCGGAGGCGGATAAATGAAAACAAGGCGAATTCGCAGAGTCAACATTCTGCGGATTCGCCTTGCACTTTTTCGATCAAAACACCGGAGCGCCGGGAGGGGCAAGCCCCTCCCCTACAGCAGCATTCAGCATCGTTTTTAATAACAGGATATGTTACTGTCGGTGCGGGATTCCGTGCCGCCGACGAGGGTGCCGTTTGGGAGGCGGACGATCATCTGGCCGCGGCCGAAGCTGGCGACGTCGGCGCTGCGGCTGAGATCGTGGCCGCGCTGTTTGAGTCCTTCGGCAAGTGAGGCGTCAAAGCGCGGCTCCACGACGACGCGGCCGTCGCGCAGCCACTGCCAGCGCGGGGCGTCGAGCGCCTGCTGCGGGTCGAGGCGGAAGTCCACGTAATTCATGACGACCTGCACATGGCCCTGCGGCTGCATATAGGCGCCCATGACGCCGAAGGGGCCGACGGGCTGGCCGTCTTTCATCAAAAAGCCCGGAATGATCGTGTGGTAGCTGCGCTTGCCGGGCTTGAGGAAGTTGGCGTCGGCGGGGTTCAGCGAGAAATCCGCGCCGCGGTTTTGCAGGGAAATCCCCGTGCCGTCCACGACGACGCCGGAGCCGAAGCCCATGTAGTTTGACTGGATGAAGGAGACCATGTTGCCCTCCGCGTCGGCGCAGCAGAGATAGACCGTGCCGCTTTTGGGCGGGACGGCGTGCGTATAGACCTGCGCGCGGCCGGTCATCTCGCGGGCGCGGGCGGCGCCATAGGCGGGATCGAGCAGGCGGTGATAGTCGATGGGCATGTCGTCCGGGTCGGTGACATAGTGGAGCGCATCGGCGAAGGCCATTTTGATCGCCTCGAGCTGGCGGTGGGCGGTCTCGACGGAGTCCTTTTCGGAAAAGTCAAACTCCTTGAGAATGTTCAGCGCCATGAGCGCGACGATGCCCTGCCCGTTCGGCGGGATCTCGCAGACCTCATAGCCGCGGTAGTTGACGCGGATCGGCTCGACCCATTTGGGCTCGAACGCGGCGAGATCCTCATAGCGGAGGAAGCCGCCGTATTTCCGGCTCTCGGCGTCGATCCGGCGCGCGATCTCGCCGCGGTAATAGGCCTCCGCGCCCGTCTCCCCGATGGCCTCGAGCGTGGCGGCGTGATCCGGCAGGCGGATCAGATCGCCGGGCGCCGGACTCTTTCCGTTTGGTGCGAAGGTATCAAACCATGCCTTGAACTCCGGGCCGGTGAGCGTTTCCCGATAGCGCCGGCTCGCCGCGCCCCAGTGCAGGGCGAGATTCGGCGCGCAGGGGTAGCCGTCGCGGGCGTAGGATACGGCGGGCGCGAGATCGTCCTTCAGCGGGAGCTTTCCGAAGCGCCGGACGAGCTCCGACCATGCCTTCGGCGCGCCGGGGACGGTGACGGGCGTCCAGCCGTGCGCCGGCATGCGGCCATGATCGTCCCGGCCCTCGGCGAGGATGCGCTCCGCGCTCGCCATCATCGGCGCGGGGCCGCTGCTGTTGAGGCCGTATAGGCGCTGCTCCTTCGCCGACCAGACGATGGCAAAGGCGTCGGAGCCGAGGCCGCAGGAGGTCGGCTCCGTGACCGTGAGCGTCGCGGCCGCGGCGACGGCGGCGTCGACGGCATTGCCGCCCTTCTGCAGCACGGTGAGCCCCGCGGCGGAGGCCTGCGGGCTGGAGGTGTTCACCATGCCGCCGCGGGCATAGATCGGATAGCGCTGCGAGGGATATTTCTGCGCGAGCGGATCAAACGGAGTCTGCATAGTCGTCTCCCCTTTCAAACTGCCGGAGGAAGGCCGCGACGGAGCGCGTCATCTCGCGGGCGAAGTCGGAATCGTACTTGCGCGCGTGGAAGGCGCGCAGCCAGCTTTCATAGGTCTCCCCGGTGCAGTTTTTGAGGAGCATTTGCCGCAGGGCGTCATCGCTCAGCGGCGCATAGGTGTTCTCCTGCACGAGATATTCCAGCGCGGCGCGCGGGGGCTTGGGGCGGTTTTGCTGCTGCTCGGTGGGATATCCAAAGACGAGCATCGCCGCCGGGAAGACATATTCCGGCAGACGGAGCAGGCTGCGCTGCGTCTCCATGTTCTCCATAATATCCCCGATGAAGCAGGAGCCGACGCCGAGCGACCACGCGGCGGTGACGGCGTTCTGCGCGGCGACGAGGGCATCATCCACCGCGAGGAGCAGATCGCCCACGCCGGGGCGGCGGGCCTCACAGCCGACAGACCGATAGGCGTCATACCACTTCTTGCAGTCGGCGCAGAAGACGAGCACGAGCGGCGCTTTGGCGATGAAGGGCTGATGATCGCACGATTCGCTGAGCGCGGCTTTGAGCGCGGAATCGGTGATGCGAAGAATCGTATATAACTGCTGGTTTCCTGCCGTAGGGGCATTGGAAGCCGCTGTGAGGATCGCCTGCACCGCAGACTCCGGGAGCTCCCGATCCAGAAACGCGCGGACGGACTTGCGCTCCGATAATTGCCGCAGGACTTCGTTTTCTTCCATGTTGCGCTCCTTTCAGTCTGTTTTCTCCCATCATATGACAAAATGCGGCAGAAACGCAAGTGTTTCGTGTTTTTTCCGCTTGTGCGAAGGATGCCGGAATGATATACTGATTCTACTAACGACGAATAAAGGAAGTTATCGTTATGAACGAGAATGATAACAGAAAGAACACGCCGCGCAGAAAGACCTTCTGGGAGACCTTCTTCGGCGAGGGCGCGACCCCTGCGGCGCTTGCAAAGCAATATGGCGTTCCGGTTTTGCTCGCAGTCTATGCGCTGTTTGCCGTGTTTGCGATGCCGCACTGCACGCGCCTGAAGGACGCGCCGTCGGAGGACGCGTCGTTTCGGACTCCCGCCGTGACGGCGGCGCCAAAGGCGGCCGCGACGCCGACGCCGAAACCGGAGCCCACGCCCACGCCGGAGCCGAAGGAGCCGACCTTCCGGAACGCGACGCTGGCTTACGTGGGCGACCTCGTGGTGCACATGGGGCTCAACGAGGAGGCGAGCACCGGCGACGGCTATGACTATCTCCCCGTCATGGAGGGCGTGATCCCCTATGTGCAGGACGCAGACTACGCTTTCTGCTGCTTTGAGACGACGTTCCCGATCGAGGGCGACGTGTCCGGCTATCCGACGTTCCACTCCCCCGTGAAGCTGGCGACGGATCTGAAGGCCGCGGGCTTTGATCTGGTGGAGACGGCGAACAACCACTGCATGGACGCACGCAAGGAGGGCTTGGACAACACGCTGGACGTGCTGGACGCCGCCGGGCTCGACCACGTGGGCACCTACCGCACACAGGCAGAGCGCAATGAGAACCACGGCATCGTGGTGAAGGACCTAAACGGCATCCGCATCGCCTTTCTCTCCTACACCTACGGCACGAACTGCTTCCCCGTGACGGACTTTCCCTATGCGGCGAACATCTTCTTCAGCGACTATCTGGAGCCCTATGCCGACGACATAGACGAGCTGGATCTCTCCGGGCTGGACGCGGACATCGCGGCTGCGAAGGATCTGAACGTGGACATGATCGCGGTGTTCATGCACTGGGGTCTGGAGTACCACACGGAGCCGGTGGACTATCAGCGCGAGGTTGCGGATCATCTCTTTGCGCAGGGCGTGGATCTCGTGCTCGGCGGGCATCCGCATGTGCCGGAGCCGATGGAGACCCGCACCGTGACGGACGCGGAAGGCAACGAGCGCACAGGCTATCTCTGCTACTGCATGGGCAACTTCCTCTCCTGCATGAACGACCGCTACACGAATCTCCCCGGCGTGACGACGCTGGAGCTGGAGAAGAACGTGGACACGGGCAAAACGTATCTCAAGAACGTGTCCTACGCGCCGCTGATTATGGTGGACACGGCTGACCACGGCGTAATGAGCACCTGGCGCTATAAGCTCGTGGATCTGCACAAATCCATCGACAGCTACGCCGCCGGGGACAGTCTCGGCTTCATCAACGACACGCTCTACAACGACATGATCACCGCGCTGAACGACATTCACAGCATCTGGGGCGCGAACTTCGACCGGTTCGATCCGAGCTACGAGGCGAACACCGAGGGTGAGATGCCCGCGAAGGCGCCGATGACGGCACCTGCGGAATGATCGGATTCGCCTGACAGCGGCAATCCCTCAAGCAAATACTGCGCGGGCGGATGATATCCGCCCCTACGACGAGAGACGCAAGTCACGACATGTGGCTTGCGTCTCTTTCTTATGCATATTCAGGCAAAAAGGCTTTCCTTCTGGCAAGGAAATAGGCGGTGTTCATGGCGATGCAGGTGAGGATCCATGTGACGGGATAGACCATGATGAGGACCTCCGGCGTGCGGTGGAGCGGGAAGATGAACTGCACATAGGCCAGGCGCGCCGCGCACGTGCCGAAGATGGAGATGAGCGCCGGGATGAGCGAGCGGTTCATGCCGCGCAGGGCGCCCGCGGTGATCTCATATGTGGCGCAGAGGAAGTGGAGCGTGAAGGCATAATTGACGCGCACCATCGCATAGCGGATGACCTCCGGGTCGGTGGTGAAGAGCTGCACAACCTGAAAGCGGAAGAGATAGAGGATGGCAATGAACGCCATATCGATGCCGACGCCCATGGACATGGAGATGCGCCAGACGCGCCTGCAGCGCTCGGCGTCCTGCGCGCCGTAGTTCTGCGAGGTGAAGGTGACGCAGGCCTGCGCGAAGGCGTTGAGCAGGCAGTAGGACACAAAATCGAAGTTCTGCCCCGCCGTCATGCCGGCGATGCAGTCGGAGCCGAAGCTGTTGACCGCGGACTGGATGACCACATTGGAGAGCGAGAAGACCATGCCCTGCAGGCCGGCGGGCAGGCCGATCTGGATCATCTTTTTGAGCATGGCGGGGTTGATGCGAAGGCGGCGCAGATCGAGGCGGAAGTCCTTCTCCTCATGCATGAGATACCAGACCATGAGGCCGCCGCTGAGGCAGTTGGAGAGCACTGTGGCCAGCGCGACGCCGATGACATGCAGGTGAAAGACGATGACGAACACGAGATTCAGCCCCACATTGAGCACGCCCGCGACGACCAACGCGACGAACGGACGGCGGCTGTCGCCCTTGGATCTCAGAATCGCGGAGCCGAAGTTATAGAGCGTGATCATCGGCATGCCGAGAAAATAGATGCGCAGATACACGACCGCGAGATTGAGCACATTCTCCGGCGCGCCCATGAGCAGCAGAATCGGCTTTGCCGCGACGTTGCCGACCACGAGCAGGATCGCGCCCGAGATGAGCGCGACGGCGATGATCGTGTGCACGGCGTCGGGGAGCTTTTCGCGCCGGCCCGCGCCAATGAGGTTGCCGACGACGACGTTTGCGCCGACGGAGAGGCCGATGAACAGGCTGATGAGCAGCGAGATGACCGAGGCGTTGGAGCCGACGGCGGCCATGGCCTGCGGATTGGTAAAGCGCCCGACGACGGCGAGGTCGGCGGCGTTGAAGAGCTGCTGGAGCATACTGCTGAGCGCCAGCGGCACGGCAAAGCGGAGGATCTTCCCCGCGAGCGGGCCGTGCGTCATATCCATTTCATTTTTGATCGTTTTCAAAACTAAGTATTCACCTCCGCTACGCGGATGCAGGCGAGCGTTCGCCCGCCTCAATTGCATGGAAACACGCAATTTGAATACACCGTTGTAACGTAATCATCAGAAATCTGCATTTTCAATGCAGATTTCCCAGCACAAAGCTTTGCTTTGTGCTGCACAGCGAACGCTGTGGATATGATGGAGTTATAGCAAAGCGCATCTTACCACAAAAAAGGCGGAAATAAAACCGTCAAAGTCCCGGTTTTTCAACGAAAAACCGGGACTTTCTTGACTCTATTTCAGTCGAGCACCGTGATGCGCTCGATCACGGGCTGCTGATCGCTGGGGATGGTGCCGTTATTGTCGACGGGCTTGGCGTCCCTGGCAATCTGCTCGGCAACCTCCATGCCGTCGGTCACGTGGCCGAAGGCGGCATAGGCACCGTCGAGAAACGTGGAATCGGCGACGGTGATGAAGAACTGGGATCTCGCGCTGTCGGGATTCGTGGCGCGGGCCATGGAGATAACGCCCTTGACGTGGCTGATCGGGTTCTCCACGCCGTTCTGGGCAAATTCGCCCTTGATCGCCTCGTCCGAGCCGCCGGAGCCGTTGCCGTCCGGGTCGCCGCCCTGAATCATGAAGCCGTCCATGATGCGGTGGAAGGTCAGGCCGTCATAAAAGCCGCTTTGGGCGAGCTTGAGGAAGTTGGCGACCGTGATGGGCGCGGCGTCCGCGTCCAGCTCGAGGGAGATCGTGCCATAGTCCTTGACGACGAGCTCGACGTGGTGGAGCCCCTCGGCGGCGTCCAGAGATCCGGCGGGCTCCGCGGTCTCGGCAGTCTAGCTGCCGCAGGCGCAGAGGGCAAGCAGGCTCACAAGGAGCAGCGCAATGCAAAGAGTTTTTTTCAAGTGTGATTTCCTTCTTCCATAAAGTGTTGTGTTTCGATCATGATCTGGCGCAGCCGCTCGAGGTCCTGCATGGGATCGCCGGTTTCGAGAGAGTGGTTGGCGTTTGGGATGACGGTGCATGGGATACCCTTCCCTGCGCAGAGCGCGGGAATCTGATCCGGTTCGACCCACGGGTCGTCTGAGCCGGTGAAGACGATGGTCTCCGGCAGCGGGAACGAAAAGGCGGGCGCGAGCGGCGTGAAGAGCACGAGGCGGCTGCAGCGAAATTCCGCCGCGAGCGCCGCCGCGGCGACGGCGCCGATGCTCTTGCCGATGAAGAGGATCTCGTCATACGCCGCAAGGTCGGCGGCTTTCAGTTGCTCCCGGGACTGCGCGAGCGCGAGATCGAAGGCCCTGCGCATTTTCTTCTCGTCGCCGCGGAGCTTCTTCGGAAAGCCGGAGAAGGAGATCGTGAGCGTATCAAAGCCGAGGGACTCGGCGATGCGGCGGGTGTGATACAAAAGGGGCTTTTCCGGCGTATAGCCGACGCCGGGAAAGAGGACGGCCAGCTGTTTCATGCGCGCTCACCTTTTCAGCATGTCCAGCGCGTTCGGAAACTCAAAATACGTGTCCGGGAACGGCTCGTCGGCGAGGGTGAAGTGCCACCACTCACAGTCGATGGGCAGAAAGCCGTTGTCCGTCATGAGCTTTTGCAGGCGCATGCGGTTTTCATACTGCTCCTCGGTCACCTCGCGGCAGTCCGGGTGGGAGCGCTCAGAGAAATAGTCGAAGGGGCTGCCCATATTGAGCTCCTTGCCGGTGGCCATGTCGAGGAGCGTGAGATCGATCGTGCTGCCGCGGCTGTGGCTGGATTTGCTCGCGATATAGCCGAGGCGGAACAGATCCTGCTTTTCGAGCTCGGGATAGAAAAACGGCTTCATGCGCTGATCGAGATCCTCAATGCCCCAGAGGACGAAGTGGCGCACCGCCCGCGCGGGGCGGTAGGCGTCGAACACCTTGAGCCGGTAACCCATGACGTTGGCCTGATTGCTGACGACCTTGAGCGCGCGGGCCGCGTCCCTGGTCAGGAGCGCGATCGGCTCCTCATAGCCGTCGATGCGGTCGCCGACGAAGTTATAGGTGGAGTAATAGCGGATCTCCTGCACGACGCCGGGGACATAATCGCTGAGGAGGACGAAGCGTGAGGCGTCGTTTGCCGCCTGCTTCTGATAGTCGATGGACATGGTTTTCACCTCGGTGCGTCAAAGCTGAAAGAGAAGCGCCTCGCAGAGGATCTTGCAGGCCTCCTCGCGCGTGACCGGATTCTGAGGACGGAAGGAGCCGTCCGGATAGCCGCCGAGCACGCCCTCATGCTGCAGCTGCGCCACGGCGGCGACTGCCCACGGGCTGACGGACGCGGCGTCGGTAAACGTCAGGGGCTGCGCCTCGCGCTCGACCGAAAGGATGCCCTGCTGCAGGGCGAAATAATCCACGATGACGGCGAGCTGCTCGCGCGTGGCTGCCTGCTCGGGGGCAAAACGGTTTTCGCCCACGCCGCTGACGATATTCATGCGGCGCGCCCACTCGATATAAGGCGCATAATAGGCGTCGTCCGCGACGTCTGTGAAGGCGCAGTGCGGATAATCCGCGGCGGGCACGCCCGCCATGCGGCCGAGAAGCGTGACGAGCTGGCCGCGCGTGAGCTGACCCGCGGGCGCAAAGGCGGTTTCACTCACGCCCTGCACAACGCCGCGGTCGGTGAGCGTTTTGACATAGGGATAGGACCAGCGGTTCTGCGCCACATCCCGGAATGGGAAAACGGGGCCGGATTTCTCCGGCAGGACGGCGAGAAAGCGCTCGGCGATCTCGGCCTGCCCCTCGTTGGAGGGGTGCACGTCCAGCTCCACGGCGGAGAAGAAGCCCTCGTCTGTGATCGAGTCGCCCCGCTTGGCGGCGAGGCTCTGGACGCCGAAGATGTCGACATAGATGTACTTCCCTGCATACTTCGAGCCATACTGCATCTGCCGGTTCAGCGCGGCGATGATCCCGTCGGCGGCGCGGCCGAGTTCGAGCATGGAACTGTCAGAGATCTTGAGCTCGTTGAAGGGGTTATAGAAGCCCGCGACGAGGAGCGTGACGTCCGGGTTCAGCGCATAGATATCGCCGATGATCGCGTCGAAGTTCTGCACAAAGCGGGCATACCCCTCCGCGAGGCCGGTAATCGCGGCATTGACGGCGGAGACATAGCCGCCGAGCTGCTTTGCCAGCGCGAGGAGGCGGGAGAGCGCGTCCGCCTGATCCGCAGCGCCGTTCTCCGCCAGTGCGATCGCGCCGAGGCTCACGCCGGCCTCCGCGAGCGCGGCCCTGGCGCGCAATAAAGCATAGGTAGCGACGTCGTTCGCGCCGATGTTCAGCGTGATGAGATCCGCCGCCGCGACGGCGGGACGGTAGAAATGCCGGATCTCGGCGACCTTGGCGCAGGTGAAGTTGTTCGCGTACTCATCCGGCATGACGTAATCATCCTCGAGACAGGCGCGCAGCTCCACCGTGCGCATACCGCCGCAGCCGAGCTGACTGAGATACGCGCCGGTCGCCTGCGCAATCCGGTCGGGATAGGCGCCGGGCGTGCGGTACATGTATTTGTTCTCCACGTTGTTCTCGCCGATGCCGTTGGCGATGCTGTCGCCGAGAGAGACATAGTACTCATAGCCGCAGTTGTCCTTCTGCGCGGCAAAGCAGGGGCCGAAGGGGGCGAGCATTGCCAGCACGAGGAAGAGCGAAAGAATGGAGCGAACGGATTTCATAGGCCACCTCTTGTAAAAATGATGTCTCCATTGTATCAGAACGGGATGAAAACGGCAAGAGAGCAGAAAACCGCGCGGGGAGCTTCCCCGCGCGGTGCGCTTTGGTAAGGTTTGTTCTGCGCAGTAAAAAATAGTGTCATTGCTCAGGATGACAGGGGTTTGAGCGCATCATCAAGATAAAATCGGGCGTGCATTTTGCAGCACGCCCGGTTCTCGCTGTTTTATTTTGTCTTGTCCATCCGGTTCACCAGATATTGCGCTGCGACGCCGGTGAAGAGGCCGGCGGCGATGCCGCTGATGAGGAGAATCGGGAGATACGAGACGATGGCGGGCGTGCCGGTGACGACGATGGCGACGAGAATCTGCCCGATGTTATGAAACACCGCGCCGATCACGGAGGCGACCCAGATCTGCTTTCTCGTGAGCACCCGGCGGAGCAGCAGCATGACGCAGAAGCACAGCAGGCCGCCCGCGAGGGAATACATCAGGCTCATAACGCCGGAAAAGAGGCTGCCGAGCAGAATGCGCGCGACGAGGATCATCAGCGCCGGCCCGGGGCCGAGAGAGAACATGGCATAGACCGTGACGATGTTGGCAAGCCCCAGCTTGACGCCGGGGATCGGCACGGGCGCGGGGATCTGCGCCTCCGCCACATGAATGGCGAGGGCGATCGCCGTCAAGAGCGCCATGAGGCTCAGCTGCCTAGTGCTCCACCTCATCCGACCACCCCGTCAATCTCCGCATCACCGATCTTGGCGGGCACATCGTCCAGACTGATGACGAGCTTGTTCGGCAGGCACACGATCGGCATGCCGCCCTCGCTCGTGAGCCAGCCCATCTGCACGCAGACCTGGTCGGGGCACTCGGCGTTTAAGACGCGGATGCGCCCGGGCTCGACCTGCACGGTGTTCGTGCCGATCTCCCCTTCAACGGTGAAGATCTCAGGCTCGGTGACTTCATTCAAGTCAATGGAGCGGATGCACTCGCCGTCGAGATAGATGTTTGCGACGGCGGCGTCGCTGTGCCGCAGATGCAGCCAGAGCGCCGCCGCGGCGGCGAGGATCGCAATCGCGGCAATCAGAATGATCCAGAAGGACGTCTTTTTCATTTCGTCACCACAGTCAGCTCGTGACCGGCCCAGTCGTCCGCCGCGGTGAAGCGGTCGGCAATGCCCTGAGAGACGACGATGGAGCCGTCGTCCAGCACGAGGAGATAGTCAAAATCGCCGTGTGTGCGCCAGTAGGTCTCCGCGCCGTCGACTCCGAGGATGAAGAGCGCGGTGCTGAGCGCATCGCAGCGGGTGCCGGATTCAGAGACGATGGTGGCGGAGATGACGCCGTTTTTCGCAGGAGCGCCGGTGGAGGGGTCGATGATATGCCAATAGACCTCCCCGTCGCGCTCGAAATAGCGCTCATAGCCGCCGGAGGTGACAACGGCCTCATCGCGCACCTCGACGACGCCGACATAGCCCTCGCCGAGCGGGTTTTGGATTGCAATGCGCCACGGGCTGCCGTCGGGCTTTGAGCCCAGCGTCTGCACGTTGCCGCCGAGGCTGACCATGCCGGAGGTCACGCCGTTGTCGCGGAAGATCTGCATGATCTGATCGCCGGTATAGCCCTTGGCGACGCTGCCGAGGTCGATCTCCATGTCCGCGGGCACGGTGACGGTGTTCCCGTCGCAGTGCACCTTGGAATAATCCACGCGCGCAAGCAGGTCCTGCAGCTCGTCCGCCTTCGGCACGCGATAATCCTGCGTGGTGAAGCCCCAGGCCTTGAGCACCGGATAGACCGACACGTCGAGCGCGCCGTGCGTGAGCATGCAGAAGTGCAGCGCATCCGTCAGGAGCGCGGCGGTATCGTCCGACACCGTGACGGGCTTGCCGTAGGCGTGGTTGACGGCGTAGATATCGCTGTCGTCAATCGTGACGGAAAGCGCCTGCTCGAGCGCGGTGATGCGATCCACCGCCGCGACGGCGGCCTTTTCGCCGTTCGGGCCGTAGGCCGTGACGTCCATGACCGTGTCCATGGCAAAGACCGAGCGCGAGGCGCTCTCGTCCTGGGGCGCCGCAGGCTCGGCACAGCCGGAGAGCAGGAGCAGCGCGAGGACGAGCGTGAGGGCAAATACTTGTTTCAAAAACCGCATGGGTGAATGGATCCTTCCGTTTAAAACTGACATATTATTATAGTGCTTCGCAGTCGATTCGTCAACTGACGGGAGAATATCAGGGTGGAGTGTGGAGAGTGGAGTGTGGAGTTTAAAGGTGCGCTTCGCGCGATCAAATGGCAGTTCGATCGGGTCCGCCGAAAAACGCAATCAGATCGATACGTTCTGCCGGGAGGGGCAAGCCCCTCCCCTACAACGTCTATTTCAGTGCGGAGCACATCACAGGAACCGGTAGAGGTCGAGGGCGGCTCCCAGCGCGAAGAAGGCGGCGGCCTTCCCCACGGCGCCGAGCCACGGGCGGCGCAGGAGCGCGCGGTCCCAGCGGGTGAGATTGCCGTGCGGGCAGGCGCTGGCGCAGCGGTCGCAGGAGATGCACTCGCCCTTACGGAGATTGTCCTCGTCCATGCGGATGGAGACCGGGCACTGCCGCTTGCAGAGCTGGCAGCCGCTCGGGCAGCGGTCGGCTGCACGGCGGAGCTGGCCGAAGGGCAGGATCGGCAGGAGCGAGAACACCGCGCCCATCGGGCAGAGGAACTGGCAGAAGAACCGCTCCTGCAGCGCCATGCCAACGACGATCAGCGTGAGCCACGCCACGGCGACGGTGCTCCCCGCAGGCGGCAGGCGCAGTGCCGTGAGCAGCGAGAACGCCTCCCACGGGCTCCAGAGGCCGAGCGTGCCATAGAGATTCAGCGCGCAGAGCACGACGATGGCGGCGAGGATGAGGTACTTGACCTTCTGTCCCGCGGGAAGCCAGTGCTCCGGGAGGCGAAACTGCTTCTTGCGCCGGAAGAGCTTTTTCTGCACGAGGCCGGAGAGCCACCAGACAAAATCGCCCAGCGCGCCGAAGGCGCAGACCCAGCCGCAGAAGAAGCGGCCAAAGACGATCGTGAACAGGCACAGGACGACGAGCGCCATCGTAAAGCCCGTCCATGCGAGGGGCTGCCCGGTGCCGATGGCCTGAAAGACGGCCTTGACGCCGTTGAAGCCCGCGACGAAGGCGCCGGGCATGGCGATGAAAAAGATCAGCTGGATCGCGGCGCGGAGAACGGCGTTCTGCCGCGCCAGACGGCGGGGATTGATCGGTTTTTCTGCCATATCACTTCACCGCCTGACTGAGGGCCGCGTCCACGGCGTCGAGCAGTCCGATGGAGGAGAGCGTCGCGCCGGTGACGGCGTCGAGATCGGTGGACTGCTTTAGCAGGATCTTCGCATTGAGCGACTCCGCCTGCGAGAAGTAGGCCGCGTCCTCCCCGGCGCTGGAGAGCACCTGAATATCCGTGATCTCATGCTCGTCGACCGTGACGGAAACCCGGATGATCCCGCCGAAGCCCTGCGCCTCGCCCTCGTAGGTGCCGGGGACAAAGCGCTCGGAGACGGCGTTCATCTTCTGCTGCACCTCGCGGTTGTGCGCCTCGGCGAGGGCGATCTCCTGCTCGCGCTCTTGAACGGCGGCGGGGGCGGTGAAGCTCGCAACCGTCGCCCGCCGTCCGGCGGTGGGATCGGTGTGCTTGGCCTCCGCCTCCTCGCGCTGGGCGGAGCGGTCGACCTTCTCGGTCGGCGCGGGCGTGGGCGTGGGCTCATACTCGAGCAGGTCCGGCACGGCAGCGAGCACCGGCTGCGTGCGCAGGAGCGTATAGAAAATGAGAGCCGCCGCGAGCAGCGCGGGCAGCAGAAACAGCGCGCGGCGCCACGGTTTGGGCGGGCTCGATTTGTCGTTCATAGGGAAAAACTCCTGTCTCAATCATCCAAAACAGGACAGACGCGTCGGCGCCTGTCCTGTTATGCGGTTTGGGTGCGGTTTATTCGACCGTGCCGAAGGGGATGGTCACGCTGGAATCACCGTAGTTATCGCTCGTGAAGGTGAGAACGTAGTTCTTGCCTTCCACAGCGGGGGTGGTGAGGACGACCTTGCCGTCCTGCACGGCGACGCTGTCGGCAAAGACCGTGGCGGTCTGGCCGCGGCCGACCTGATCGCGCACAGTGACCTTGAAGTTCTGCGCATCGGCGGGAACGCCGGTAAGCGCGATCGTGTTCGCGTCGACGAAGGACGCGGTGATCTCGGCGGGCTTGCGCTTGAGGGTGTCCTTCACATCGCAGGTGAGCACTTCGTACTCGCCCTCGGCGTTCGTGATGTAATAGGTGATGTTCGTGATTGTCTTGCCGGAAAGGCCATTGCCGTCGAGCTGATCCCAGTTCCAGCCGAGCTCGGTCACGCGCCAGATCTCATACACATGGCGAAGCGCATACTGCGTGCCGTTCGCGGTGATGACGACGCCGTTGACGGTGATGCCGGACTGCGGGAGGGCGTCGCAGGTGACCTTATAGGTGACGTCGGTGTGGTGGCCGCCGTAGGTGAGCTCAGCGGTCATGTCGACCTTCTTTGCCGCAGCGTTCACGGCGGAGAAGGAGAGCTTGCCGTCGGCGCTCTTGGTCATGGTCTTATAAGCGTTGGGCGCCTCGGAGAGCTTGTAGTAGGCGTAGTCCTCGTTTTCAAAGAGGGTGTCCTTGCCGGTGAAGGTGGTCTCAGTGGTCTGGCCGCGGTTCGTGACGGTGATGGTCACGGTGTCGGTGTCCTTGACTCCCTTCAGGCCATCGAGCAGCTTCATGTCGGCGACATAGACCGGATAGACGACGCCGCTGATGTCCGTGCCCTTGGGATCCTTGTGGTAGGAGCCGCCGGCGAGACCTGCGGTGCGGGTTTTATTGAGCGTGGCGGAGGTGACGGCGTCCACATCAGAGGTGCCCTCAGCGGCATAGAAGTCCGCATAGGGGATGTTCATGAGGACATAGCCGGGCTCGGCCAGATGATAGTAGCGATAGAGGAACGTGACGATCTCGGCGCGGGTGCAGGTCTTGTTCGGCGCAAATTCCGTTTTGCTCACGCCGTTGGTGATCTCCTCGGCGACTGCCCAGGAGACAGGTTCGGCATAATACTGCCCCACAGACACGTCCGTGAAGGGCTCCACATAGTCCGCGGCGAGCGCCGAGGGCATGAGCGCGGAGACCAGAACGAACACCAGCAGCAGTGCCAACCATTTGCTGTTTTTCATTGGTACACCTCTTTCTCGTTTCGTTAGTCATTGCTAACATGATGCTGAAATAAAAATTAGCATTCGCTAACCGATCGACAGTTTATCATATTCTCCAATCCGATGTCTGCCCCATTCAGACAAACTCCAAATCTTTCCGCACTTCTGAAAAACCCGGCGGTTTCATGCCGTCAAATGGTTTGACTTTCCCGGACAACTATTCTATTATAAGTATATCACCAATTCAGGAGGGGTTGTTATGCAGTCGCACAAGAGTTACACGCCTGAAGAGCTGAATTATCTGCGCCTGCTGGCGCGGCAGTTCCCGACCGTGCGCGCCGCCGGCACGGAGATCATCAACCTGCAGGCGATCATGAACCTGCCCAAGGGCACCGAGCATTTCATTTCCGATGTGCACGGAGAATACGAAGCGTTCCTGCACATCCTCAATTCCTGCTCCGGCGTGGTGCGCCAGACGCTGGACGAGCTGTTCGGCAACCGCGTTTCGAGCGCGGACTTAAACGAGCTCGCGACTCTGATCTATTATCCGAAGCAGAAGCTGGAGCTCGTGCTGCCGAAGATTGAGGATCCTTCCGAGTGGTACCGCATCACGCTGCACCGGCTGGTGGAGGTCTGCCGCAAGGTTTCGCAGCCGTACACCCGGTCAAAGGTACGCAAGGCGCTGCCGCCGGATTTTGCCTACATCATCAGCGAGCTGCTCCAGTCGCCCGAGGACGCGACGGATCAGCACGATTACTTTGAGAACATCATCGCCACGGTCATCGATACCGGCCTTGCGCCGGACCTGATCGAGGCGGTCTGCGGCGTGATTAAGCGCATGGCCGTCGACCACATGCACATCGTGGGCGATATCTTCGACCGCGGGCCGAGAGCGGACATCATCATGGATTCGCTCCTGAGCTATCACAGCGTGGATATCCAGTGGGGCAACCACGACATTCTGTGGATGGGCGCGGCCTCCGGCAGCCGCACACTGGTGGCGACGGTGCTGGCAAACTCGATCCACTACAACAATCTCGAGGTCGTGGAGACCGGCTACGGCATCAGCCTGCGCCCGCTCTCCGTGTTTGCAAACGAGGTCTACAAGGACACGGACGTGCACTGCTTCAAGGTCAAGCTCACCGGCGCGGACGCCGACCGCTACACGGAGAAGGACAAGCTTCTCTCCGCCAGAATGCACAAGGCGATCACGATCATCCTCTTCAAGCTCGAGGGACAGAAGCTGATGCGCCACCCCGAATACGGCATGGCCGACCGTCTGCTGCTCGACAAGATCGACTATGAGAACCAGTGCATCACGATCGACGGCGTGACCTGGCCGCTCGAGGACACGGACTTCCCGACCGTGGATCCGAAGGACCCCTACACCCTCACGCCGGAGGAGGAGAGCGTGATCGACCAGCTGACCGACTCCTTTGAGCAGAGCGAAAAGCTGCAGCGGCACATCCGCTTCCTCTATTCCAAGGGCAGCATGTACAAGTGCTACAACGACAACCTTCTGCTGCACGGGTGCATCCCGATGGCGGAGGACGGCTCGCTGCTGGAGTTTAACTTTGACGGCACGACGCGCTCGGGCAAGGAGCTGTTTGACTACTGCGACGTGGCGGCGCGCCAGGCCTACTACTACAAGCGCGGCTCGGCCGAGCGCAAGCTCGGGATGGACTTCCTCTGGTTCCTCTGGGCCGGGCGCAACAGCCCGATCTTTGGCCGCGACCGCATGACGACCTTCGAGCGCCGCCTGATCAAGGACAAGGCCGCATGGGAGGAGCCGAAGAACGCCTATTACACGCTCTATGAGAGCGCGGAGGTCTGCGAGCGCCTGCTCGGAGAGTTTGGGCTCACGGGCAAGCACTGCCACATCATCAACGGTCACATCCCCGTGAAGGTGAAAAAGGGTGAGAGCCCCATCTAGGGCGGCGGCAGGTTGATCGTCATCGACGGCGGCTTCTGCAAGGCCTATCAGCCGACGAGCGGCATCGCGGGCTACACGCTGATTTATGACTCCTACGGCTACCGCATCGTGGCGCACCAGCCGTTCGCGGGGCGGAAGAAGGCGATCGAGGAGAACTGGGACATTGCCTCGACCTATGAGATCTTCGAGCGCATGAACCACCGCCGCAAGATCGCGCGCACCGACATCGGCAGACAGCTGAAGGCGCAGAGCGACGATCTGATGCGGTTGCTGCGGGCGTACAAGGACGGCGCCGTCATCGAGCAGCACGAACAGAAATAAAACACCAACCGAAAGGAACCTCCCTTATGGCGATTGCGCCGATCATTTTGAAAATGGGCGTCATGGTGACGCTGATGCTCGTGGGCTTCTTCTGCACGAAGATCGGCCTGACCGGGCCGGAATTCAACAGGCGGGTCAACCCCGTGGTCATCAACGTCTTCCTCGTGGCGACGATTCTCGACGCCGTGATCGGCGCAACCGAGCGCGTGAGCGGCACGGTGCTGGCCGAATACTTTGGCCTGCACGTGCTCATGTTCGTCATCAGCATGCTCGTGGCGGAGGCAGCAGTGCGCATCATCCGCCCTCCGAAGGAGAGCCGGGGCGTGCTCTGGTGCCTGACGGCGTTTATGAACAACGCCTTCATCGGCTTTCCGCTCGCCGCGGCGATCTACGGCGAGCAGGCGGTGTTCTACGCCGCGATCTCGAACATTCCGTTCAACCTCCTGCTCTACACCGTCGGCATGGCAAAGCTCCGGCAGGGCGACGGCATGGCGCTCAGCTGGAAAAAGATCATGACGCCGCCGCTCGTGACGACGCTGCTGGCCGCCGTGATCTATCTGCTGGATCTCAAGACGCCGCGCTACATAATCGACACGGTGGACACGATGGCAGGCGCGACGATCCCGGTTTCGATGATGATCATCGGCACGAGTCTCGGCAGCGTCTCGGTCGGAAAGGTGTTCACGAACCCGAAGGTCTATGCCGCGGTGTTTGTGAAGCTCATTGCGGTGCCGGTCATCGTCTGGGCCGTGCTGCGGCTGATTGCGCCGGAGCCGATGATGCTCGGCATCCCGGTGCTCATGGCCGCCTGCCCGAGCGCGATGATCATCACGGTGTTTTGCCTGCAGTATGGGAAGGACGATCTGTTCTCCTCGCAGGTGATCTTCATGAGCACGCTGCTCTCGGCGGTGACGATCCCGGCGCTGTTTGCCGTATTGTTTTAATCGAAGGAATCCACTTTTATGATTTATGAATGCGCCCCCATGGAGGGGGTTACGGGCGATCTGTTTCGGCAGGCGCAGCGGCTGCACTTTGCGGCTGCGGACTGTTATTACACGCCGTTTCTCTCCCCGACGGCGAGCCGTGTGCTCGCGGCCAGAGAGCTGCGGGAGGTGGAGCCGAGCCACAACGAGGGCATCCGCGTCGTGCCGCAGCTGATGGGGCATGAGCCGAACGATTTTATTTGGATGACGCAGGCGCTCCGGGATCTCGGCTATGACGAGGTGAATTTGAACCTCGGCTGTCCCTCTGGGACGGTCGTGACGAAGAAGAAGGGCGCGGGGCTGCTCACCGAGCGCGAGCTGCTGCGGCGGATGCTGGACGGGATCTTCGATCTCTCTCCCCTGCCGATCAGCATCAAGACGCGGCTCGGCATGGCGGATGCGGAGGAGTTTCCGCCGATTCTGGAGCTTTACAACGACTATCCGATCAAGGAGCTGATCGTGCACCCGAGAGTGCAGGCGGATCAATACAAAAACCACCCGAATCTGGACATGTTCGCATACACGCTCGCGCACAGCAGGGCGCCGGTTTGCTACAACGGCGATCTGTTTTGCGCATCTGACGTGCGCGCGTTCTCTGAGCGCTTTCCGTCCGTGGAGCGCGTGATGCTCGGGCGCGGGCTCGCGGCGAATCCGGGCCTGATCGAGGAGCTGAAAACCGGCGCAAAGCCGACGACGGAGCGGATGCGGGCGTTTCACGACGAGCTCTTTCGCCGCACGAGTGAGCGCATTCCGGATCGGCGCGCGCTGCTCTTTCGGATGAAGGAGGCGTGGCGCTACTTCGGCTGCAGCTTCGAGGGGGCGGAAAAGCCGCTGAAGCTGATTCGCCGGGCGCAGAATCTCGCGGACTATGAAAACGCGGTGACAAGGCTCTTTGCCGACTGCCCGGTGCGGGAAAACGCAGGCTTTACAGGATGAGGATTTGACATGGCACAACTGCTCAAGGGCGCGCCGGCTGCGGCGGCCATCACGGAAAACTTAATCATGCGCGCCGAGGCGCTGCGAGCGCGCGGCATCGCGCCGAAGCTTGCGATGGTGCGCGTCGGCGAGCGCGTGGACGACGTGGCCTATGAGCGCGCGGCAGAGCGCCGGTGCGCCTCCGTCGGCATCGTCACGGAACGGACAGTGCTGCCCGCGGACTGCGCGGAGGCGGACGTGATTCGGGAGATCGCGCGCATCAATGCGGACGACTCGATCCACGGCTGCCTCATGTTCCGCCCGCTGCCGAAGCACTTAAACGAACGGAGGATCTGCGAGGCGCTCTCCCCCGCGAAGGACGTGGACGGCATGACCTTCGCAAGTCTCACGACCGTCTTCACGCGCAGCGGCGAGGGCTTTGCCCCCTGCACGGCGCAGAGCGTGGTGGAACTTCTGGATCACTACGGCGTCGAGATAGAGGGCGCGCGCACGGCGGTGATCGGGCGCAGCCTCGTGATCGGCCGTCCGGTGGCGATGATGCTGCTTGCCAGAAACGCGACGCTCACCATGTGCCACACGCGCACGAGGGATCTCCCCGCCGTCTGCCGCGAAGCGGAGATTCTCGTCGTGGCCTCCGGTCACGCCGGGGCGGTGACGAAAGATTATGTAAACCGAAATCAGACCGTCATCGACGTCGGCATCAACGCCGCGCCCGACGGGGGCGTCTGCGGCGACGTGTGCTTCGACGAGGTGGAGCCGATCGTGCAGGCGATCTCCCCGGTGCCGAGCGGCGTCGGCGCCGTGACGACGGCGGTGCTGTGCAAGCACGTGATCGAGGCAGCGGAAAAAACGCTTGCAAAAGATGGGAATTAGGATATAATACAGCTGTAACAACATTGGTCAGAGTAGGATCGACGCGTTAAGTGCTGCGGGATGGGAAGTTGCCTGCGGACGAAGCACAGGAATGTGCGCGGTGTCGGTTCGCATCCGCTGCCACAAAAAGTAGCTTGCGCTCCTTCCGTGGCAAACGTCACGAAAGGGGCGTTTACTTTATGAAAAAAAATCAGTTCTCCACCAAGATGCTCGCCGTGATGAGCATCCTCGTCGCACTCGAGGTCATCATTGCGCGCTTCGGCACGATAAGGCCGACGCAGAGCATCAAGATCAGTCTCGACTTCATCCCGATCGTCGTGGCGGCGGTGCTCTATGGGCCGGTGCCGGCGGTGATCATCAGCATTCTGGCCGACGTGCTGGGGGCGTTCCTCTTCCCCGTCGGGCCGTATTTCCCGGGCTTTACGCTCACGGCGGCGCTGACCGGCCTTCTCTACGGGCTGGCGCTGCACAAAAGCCAATCGCTGCCGTGCGTGGCGCTCGCCGTGGTGCTGCAGCAGGGGCTTTTGAGCCTGGGGCTCAACACCTACTGGCTGCACATTCTCTACGGCATGCCCTATATGCCGACATTGGTGACGCGGCTGGTGCAGGCGGGAATCGTGACGGCGGTGCAGCTCGTCGTGATCCCGCTGATTGCAAAAACGATTCAGGAAGCGGAGAAAAGGACGACATGATGACGGCAGACCAAGCCATTGCATACATTGAAAACTACACCTGGAGCACGACCAGGCTCGGCCTCGGGCGGACAAAAGAGCTCCTTCAAAAGCTCGGCGATCCGCAGAAGCGGCTGAAATTCGTGCACGTCGCGGGCAGCAACGGCAAGGGCAGCACCTGCGCCATGCTGGAGCGCATTCTGCGCGCGGCTGGCTACCGCACGGGGCTTTACACCTCGCCGTATATTCAGGAATTCTGCGAGCGGATGCGTGTAAATGGCGAGAACATTCCGGGCGAGGCGCTCGCGCGGCTGACCGAGCGCGTGAAGGCCATTGCCGACGCGATGGACGATCACCCGAGCCAGTTTGAGCTCGTGACGGCGATCGCAATGCAGTACTTTCTGGAGGCCGGGTGCGAGATCGTCGTGCTCGAGGTCGGCATGGGCGGCGCGCTCGACTCCACGAACGCGATCGACGCGCCGGAGGTCGCCGTGATCACGAATCTCGCGCTGGAGCACACGGAGTATCTCGGCCATACGCTCGCCGAGATCGCCGCGACGAAAGGCGGCATCATCAAGCGCGGGTGCAGCGTCGTCGCCTATCCGAACGCGCCGGAGGTCACGGCGGTGCTCGAGCGCATCTGCCGCGAGCAGGACGCGCCGCTCACATGGGCGGACTTTGACGCGATCCGGCCCGTTGCGGACAGTCTGGGCGGGCAGATATTTGATTATGTAAACCAAGCCAGCCTGCACATTCCCCTGCTCGGGGCGCATCAGCTGAAAAACGCCGCGATGGCGCTGACGGTGATCGACGCCCTGCGCAAGCGGGGCTGGAAGATTACAGAGGAAGCCGTGCGGCGCGGTCTTGCCTCGGTGAAGTGGCCGGCGCGGTTTGAGGTTTTGCACCGGTCTCCCCTGTTTCTGCTCGACGGCGGGCACAACCCGCAGTGCGCAGAGGCGCTGGCCGGGTGCGTGGAGAAATATCTTCCGGGCTTAAAGCCGGTGTTTCTGATGGGCGTGCTCGCGGACAAGGATTTTGACGCGATGCTCGAGACCGTGCTGCGGCTCGGGCGGAAATTCATCTGCCTTACGCCGGAGAATCCGCGTGCCCTCTCTGCTGACGCGCTGTGCGAGGCGATCCGCGCCAAGGGCGGCGAGGCCGAGGCGGCGCAGGACATCCCGGACGGGATTCGCCTCGCGCTGGACACCGGCGCGCCGGTGGTGGCCTTCGGCTCGCTCTATCTCGCGGGCGCGATCCGCACGGCGTTTCCGAGGGCGATCAAGCAGCATCAGCGCAAGGCCGCGATTGCCGGGCGCGAGGGGCTCTCCCCCGCCGCACGCGCGGAGAAGTCCGCAAGGATTGTCGAGGCGGTGCGCAGACTGCCCGCGTACCAAAATGCGAAGACCGTGATGCTCTACTCCGCCGTCGGCGCGGAGGTCGATCTCGCGGCGCTGACGGCGGACGGAAAGCGATTTTGCTATCCGCTGTGCACAAGTAAGACGGAGATGGAAGCCTATGTGCCCGGCGCGTGGAAAACCGGCGCCTTCGGCATTCAGGAGCCCGACCCGGCGCAGAGCGAAGCCGTGCCGCCTTCGGCCATTGATCTTGTTCTATGCCCCTGCGCGGGATTTGACGGAAGCGGAAACCGCGTCGGCATGGGCGCGGGGTATTACGACCGGTATCTGCCGCAGTGCAAAAACGCGGCAGTCTACGCCGTCGCCTTTGAGGCACAGCGGCTGGAATCGGTCTATACGGATGAGCACGACCGGAAAATGGACGGCGTGATCACGGAAGAAACGATTTGAAATGAGGGGACTGTCATGCTGCATCGACGCGAGCTGTGCGTCACGCCGCTGGGCGCGGAGATTGACCTCTCCAACGCGCGGAATGTGCACGAGGCGAGGCTGATTCACGTGCAGGGCTGCGGCGCGCTGACGGAGCGCAGCTATGAGCTGCCGGAGGATCGCGACAGTCTGGGCGATATACTCTCCATTTTAACACTGAATGAGACGCCGCTGCTGCAGATGGAGCTTCCCTGCTGCCCCACCTGCGCCGGACTGATTGCGGCGGGGCGCGGGATTGAAAACGTAAACTGTGCGGAGCTCGAAGCGATCAGCGAGCGGATCAACGCGCCATTTGAATCGCTCGAGCAGTCGATCCGCGATCTGGAACCGCTGCTGACGCTGCTGAAAACCGGGCTGTATGTGATCGCAGACGCGGTCTGCGTTCCGACGGACGGCGACGGCAGCTTCTTTTGGGCAGTACAAAACGAACCCACACGGCATCCCGCCACGGGCATGGCTGTGGACATGGCGAGCGATGACTACGACTATTACGACGGGCAGCCGCTCTATCTCTATCCGAGCCAGAGCGCCGCGCGCTTTGACGCCGCGCGTGTGGACTACTACAAGCCGCGGATCATGCAGCCGGACGCACCGCGTGCCGTCGCCTACACCGTGACGGATTCTCTGAATCTGCTGCTGGACGGGCATCACAAGGCCGCGGCGGCGGCAGCGCTGCACCGCCCGGTGCCGTGCCTGCTGATTCTGCCGATGAGCGGCATCGAATACAGCGGGAAGTTTGGTCTGACCGGAAAGCCGAAAGCGCTTTGGTTTCATTCCGTTCAGGCTCGTGCGGACGGACTTCCGAATAAGATGGTAAAAAAACTGATTGCAGACAGGAAGGTGGATTTCATCCTTTCAAGGCAGCGGATTGCTCCCGGCAAGCTGGTCGGGAGAGACTGGGAGGATCGCTTCCTGCGCGCGGGCGGCCATTATCCGGCGATGCGCGAGCTTGCTCAGATGCTGAGCACCGGATGCTCCTTCACGGAGCCGGTGCCGGAGGAATGGCTGCGGCGGCATCTGGCGCAGCCGGAGCGCGAGGAGGCGCAGCGGGCAATTGCAGGCGTGATCCCGATCATGGAGCTGCAGGCAGATGAGAGACTGCGGGCAATCGCGCTGCAGGTCGCGCGGGAATTCCCGCCGTGCCGCGCGCAGTTTTTTGCCTATCGCGCGCTCTCGCGCCTGAAGGGCGACGCGGAGATCGAGCAGCTGTTCGTGGATTATCTCGTGGAGCACGACGACAAGCACGATTTGATGCGGGAGATCGTGGACGGGTATTGGGACGAGGAATAAAAAGAGGCGAATTCGCGGTTTGTGCGAATTCGCCTCTCTTTGATTGTTTGTTGTCGTCTTCTGCAAAGCCTTCCCACTCTGGGGAAGGCATGGTGTGGTCGCCCGTGCAGCGAACCGGGAGCGCTGCGAATGCGCCGAAGTCCGGCGCGAATGTTCCCCCAGCCCCCGCGCTGGCGGATGATATCCGCCCCT
>JAFRDQ010000115.1 GCA_017411225.1 Oscillospiraceae bacterium | reverse complement strand
TGCCGCCCTTACAGTCTCACGCGCAGCGGCAAAGCGCCGCACCAGCGCGCGCTCGCTCGGAAAATGTCCGGCGAACTTTCCTGCTTCTATCTCGGCGCGAAGAGTCCTTCCGATCAATTCCTTCTTCGATTCTGTCGCTAGTTTCTCCATGTGGTGTATATGATACCACATTCCATGTACGCGCCGAACGGTGGTCTATACCACTTTTTTTAGTTTGGTGCTTTGCCAGAGTGAACGCAAAGAGGTGTTTGCGTTGAGTGCTGGAAACAGGGGTTGGGATTGATGGAGGTGGATTTCCCCTTCCACCCTCGGGGACACCCAGATCAAACTTCATTCCCGCCGCGCGTCCGCGCCAGCCCTTCAGCCCATTTTCTTTAGCTTCGCCGAAAAAGACGAGCTGCAGATACTATCGGCATCACGACATCGACCATCTTGACCGTGCGGAACTTTTCGACAATCTGGCGGGGCGTGAGTCCTGGTGCGTACTCCCTGGCAATGGACCTCAGCGTCTGCTGGAGGCAGAGCGCCATGAATGCCGTGAATATGTGCTTCTCGACGGCTGTGTCCGCAAGCCAGTTCATGTGCATGTCGAGTTCGCTGCCGGGATCCGTGAGGCGGTACATCACGATGGTCTTCATGATCGCAAGCCAGTCCGTGCCCTTGCGGCTCGGCGGAAGGCGCGAAGCCCAGAAGCCGTCCAGCCCAAGTTCCGCAAACACCAAAGACGCCACGACCGCGCGGCAGTCCGTCAAAGCGACAATCCGGCAGATGGCCTTACGCAGATGAGCGGCAAAACAATCTTTAGTGGCAACATTACCGCTTCGGCTTGGGCACACCGGCCTGTCGGCATATCGCGTTGAGCGTTCCCTGCGGTAGTGGCTCTTTACCGTGGAACGGAATCACCGTTCGCCGCCCGGTGACAGGATTGAACATGCCGCGATGAGACCCGACGCCGTGACTGCGGATAAAGCCGAACCCGTGCAGATATTCGGCAATCTGCTCGGCATTCATCGGCTTCATGCAATGGCTACGGCGCGACGTTTGCGCTCAATGCGGCGGCGGTCGTTCCTACGATAGTTCTCCATGTCCGCCGACGTGAGCAGCCAGCATTGCGCGGCCTCTATAAGGTTATCGCGCAACTCGTCCAACGTATCAGCCACGGTTATGCACCCCGGCATGGCCGGAATCTCCGCCCAATACCGTCCATCTTCGGAGTGGATGCGCGGTTTGAAGAGGTTTTCTACGCTCTTGCGTGTACACATTTGAATGCTCCCCATGGTTTCACCGCCGAGTATTATACCATATTTGCCGCGCTTTCTGTAGCAACGGGTGTAATGGTAATGGGTTTCTTCAAATGATGTCAAATTGCGTGGATACGCCCCTGAAACCTGTGGGGACACCTCGCGGATTTTGGAAGAAAACCTTTGCCGACTTCATTTTAGACGAGCTTTTCTCCAAATCTCGCTGATAAAATATAGAAGCGATGCGACAGGGCAGGAAAATGGGTCTATGCAAGGATTGCGGCCCGGGGATTGCGCCCCGGGCCGCTTTCGCTTCGCCTTGCGCGCAGCTTACTTGCGCAGAGCCGCCTGCGCCGCCGCGAGACGCGCGATCGGCACGCGGTACGGAGAGCAGCTGACGTAGTCGAGGCCGAGGCGGTGGCAGAACTCGACGGAAGTCGGGTCGCCGCCGTGCTCGCCGCAGATGCCGCAGTGGATCTTCGGGCGCGTCGCCTTGCCGTCCGTGACGGCCATCTGCATCAGCTTGCCGACGCCAACCTGGTCGAGCTTCGCGAACGGGTCGTTCTCGAATATCTTCTGGTCGTAGTAGGCGCCAAGGAACTTGCCCGCGTCGTCGCGCGAGAAGCCGTACGTCATCTGCGTGAGGTCGTTCGTGCCGAAGCAGAAGAACTCGGCCTCCTCGGCGATCTCGCCCGCGGTGAGCGCCGCGCGCGGAATCTCGATCATCGTGCCGACCTCGTAGTTCAGCTTGATCTCGGCCGCCTGGATTTCCTCGTTAGCGACGTGGACGACGATGTCCTTGACGAATTTGAACTCCTTGACGTCGCCGGTGAGCGGAATCATGATCTCCGGCTTGACGTTCCAGCCCTTGTGCTTCTTCTGCACGTTGATCGCCGCGCGGATGACCGCCTTCGTCTGCATGACCGCGATCTCGGGATACGTCACGCAGAGGCGGCAGCCGCGGTGGCCCATCATCGGGTTGATCTCGTGGAGGCCGTCGATGATGTCGTGGATGCGGCTTGCGGGCTTGTGCATCTCCTTTGCGAGAAGCGCGATCTCGTCCTAGGTGTGCGGCACGAACTCGTGGAGCGGCGGGTCGAGGAAGCGGATCGTCACCGGCTGGCCGTCGAGAGCCTCGAAGAGCTGCTCGAAGTCGTCCTGCTGGTACGGCAGGATCTTCGCGAGCGCAAGGCGGCGCTCCTCGACCGTGTCGGCGCAGATCATCTGGCGGAACGGCAGGATGCGGCTCTGCGAGAAGAACATGTGCTCGGTGCGGCAGAGGCCGATGCCCTCGGCGCCGAGCTCGCGGGCCTTCTTGGCGTCGCGCGGCGTGTCGGCGTTGGTGCGAACCTTCAGGCGGCGGAACTTGTCGGCCCACATCATGATGCGGCCAAACTCGCCGGCGATCTTTGCGTCGACCGTCGGGATGATGCCGTCGTAGATGTTGCCGGTGCCGCCGTCGATCGAGAGCCAGTCGCCCTCCTTGAACGTCTTGCCGCCGAGCGTGAACTTCTTGTGCTCCTCGTCCATCGCGATCTCCTGGCATCCGGACACGCAGCATTCGCCCATGCCTCTCGCCACGACCGCGGCGTGCGAGGTCATGCCGCCGCGCACGGTCAGGATGCCCTGGGAGTGGTTCATGCCCTCGATGTCC
>JAFRDQ010000001.1 GCA_017411225.1 Oscillospiraceae bacterium | reverse complement strand
GATCATGGCGCGCTTGATCACGTTTTCGACCAAGGTGACCGGGTCGCGACCATCCTCCTGATAGTAGGGGAGGAAGTGGTTCAGCTGCAAAAGGTGGAACGAGAACAGCAGCCAGTCCTCGTCGGCTACCGCGCAATAGGCCTTCACCAGCGCCATGGCCTTGGCCTTGATCCCATCGACGGTCGGCATCTCGCTGCCGAGGTGGCCGAAGAAGTCAACAGGCTTGCTGCCGTTGAGCGCAAGCTTGACGTCCTCGAGCATCTGGCCTTCGTTCAGCTCGACGTCGAGCACGGCCTTGGCGCCGGCGCAGGCTTCCTGCAGCGCCTCGTAGGGATACGGCCACACGGTGATGGGACGGAACAGACCGACCTTCACGCCCTCCGCTCTGAGCTCGTCAGCGGCGGTCTTGGCGATACGGGCGACGGTGCCGAACGCGGTGATGACGATGTCGGCGTCCTCGGTCTTATAGGCTTCCCACTGCTTCTCGTTGGCTTCGATCTCACGATAGACCTTCTGCAGACGAGCGTTGTGGACGGAGAGGGACTCGGTGTCGATGTAGATGGAGTTGATGACGCCGCGCTTTGCCGGGTCGTCGCCGGGCTTCCAGCCGGTGCAGGCCCAGGGCTTCTTCTCGGGGTCGATCTTGAAGTCGACCATCTCGGGCATCTCGACGGGCTCCATCATCTGGGCGATGATGCCATCGGCCAGGAAGAGGACGGGCACGCGATACTGCTCGGCCTTGTCAAACGCGAACATCATGATGTCAATGGCTTCCTGCACGGAGGCGGGAGCGTAGGTCAGCAGGTGATAGTCACCGTTGCCGCCGCCCTTGACGCCCTGGAAGTAGTCGCCCTGAGAGGCCTGGATGTTGCCCAGACCGGGGCCGCCGCGCATGACGTTCAGGATCACGCAGGGCAGCTGGGCGCCGGCGCAGTAGCTGATGCCTTCCTGCTTCAGGGAGACGCCGGGGCTGGAGGAGGAGGTGATGGCGCGCGCGCCGGTGCCGGCAGCGCCGTAGATCATGTTGATGGCCGCGACCTCGCTCTCGGCCTGGAGGAAGCATCCTCCGACCTCGGGCATACGGGCGGACATGTACTCAGGAATCTCCGTCTGCGGAGTGATGGGATAGCCGAAGAAATAGCGAGCGCCGGCGCGGATGGCGGCCTCAGCAATCGCTTCGCTGCCCTTCATAAGCTGCAATGCCATAATTACTGCTCCTCCTTTACTTCTCTCTCAACGCGGATGACGGCATCCGGACATGTCTTGGCGCAGGATGCGCAGGCGATGCACTCCTCGGGACGCACGACCGTCGCGGGGTGGTAGCCCTTCGCGTTGATCTTCTCCTTGGACAATTCAATGATCTGCTTCGGGCAGGCACGGGCGCAGAGTCCGCAGCCTTTGCAAAGGTTTTCATTGATTGTCACGATACCAATGAATTTTGCCATGTTGCTACCTCTTTTCCTATTGTTTTTGCGATATTCCTACCTTTATTTCTGTACCCCGAAGGGATATTACAGACTTTTGATGTAGCTGTCCCAGTCGCGCTTCATGTAGATATCGATCGGGACGGGCTTGCCGATGTACTTCGGATCGTGCCCCTCGGCGAGGAACTGATCCAGGAGATCCTTTGTGCCGGAGGTGTACGCCACGGGGATGCCGGTGAGATCCGAGACCTCGCGGAGCATTTCATACCCGTCGCGCAGCTCGTCCGGCGTCGTCATGTTGGCGAGGTTGGTGTTGTTGATCATGCCGGTGATCTTCAGGCGGGAGTGGATCTGCATCTCCTCCTGAAGCCTTGCGATCTTCTCCACCGTGCCGGCGAGCGGACGGCGGATGTTCACGACGTTCAGAACCTCGAGCTGATCGGGCTCAAGCTCCATGAAGTCAGAATGATAGCGGCCAAGCGCGGTGGAACCGACGGCGTCTCCGCCCACGTCGAACACCACAGTGTCCCAGTCGAGCGCGAAGGCGGACTGCACTTCGGCCGGAAGGGAGAGGGTTTCGATGCCGGAGCAGGCGAAGTTCGGCGACACCAGACGGATCTCCTTCTGGCTGACCATCTTGCCGCGCTCCGTGAGGCGGAAATACGTGTTGACCATATCGAGGTCAATGAGCTCGGTTCTGCCATGCTTGGCCGCTTCAAAGGCAAAATTCAGCGCCAGTTCGCTCTTGCCGCTGCCGTAGTTGCCTATGAGGACATACATCTTCTTCACGATTGTCTACCTACCTGTCCGGGGCATAGTGCCCCTATCTTTCTCCCTACCATAGCGATGGTATCACACGGACTTTCACCCGTCAACCGGAATGGGGCAAAATTGTTTAATCGCGGCAATTCCGCCATCCGGTTTTTGTCGCTTATGCACAGTATATTTTAACATTGACAAAACCGCCGCACTGTAACTTTGGTTACAGTGCGGCAGAAAATCAGGGACGGGAGTGCATTAGGAATGAGGAATTAGGAATTAGGAGTTGTCCCGGCTTGTCATTCTGAGCGGAGCACGGAGTGCTTAAGTCGAAGAATCTTGGCAGAGCGGTAAGACAGACGCTGACAGTTCTCTTTTGCTGCGCTGCCAAGATCCTTCGACAAGCTCAGGATGACAGACGGTTTTTGCGCAGGAACCATTTGTCAATTCCTAATTCCTAAGTCCTAATTCCTAACTCCTCACTCTTTCAGATACAGATACCACCCAACACAGCCAACCAAAATCATGCCGCCTGCCATGTTTCCGAGCGTGACGGGGATGAGGTTCTTGACGATGAACGCGCCCCAGGTGAGGCCCTCTGCCGCAATGCCGTGGATGGAGGCGGCGAAGAGACCGGCGGGGATGTAATACATGTTCGCGACGACGTGCTCGAAGCCCGCGATGACGAAGGCGGCGATCGGGAAATAGAGCCCCGCGATCTTGCCGCCGACGGTTTTGGCGGCGTTCGCCATCCAGACGGCGATGCAGACGAGGAAGTTGCAGCCCACGCCGCGCAGGAAGGCGTCGCCGAACGAGAGCGAGGTTTTGGCCGCGGCGGTGTTCACCACGGTCTCGGCAAGCGCGCCGTTGAACGCGCCGTAGCTGTGGCCGAAGGCGGCGATGCAGGCGACGAGCATCGCCCCGACGAGGTTGCCGAGCCAGACGACAACGAGGTTGCGCAGCATGCCGAGGGCGGTGATGCGCCGCGTCAGGACGCCCATGATCATCAGGCAGTTTCCGGTGAAGAGCTCGCTGCCCGCGATGAGCACCATCGCAAGCCCCGCCGGGAACACCGCGCCGCTGACAAGGCGCGCGGCCGAACCCGAGAGCGTTGCCGAGCCGACGCCGGCAGCCAGTCCGCCGACAGCGATGAACATACCGGCGAGGATTGCCAGCACAAACATGCGCCCAAACGGGAGCTGTGCTTTCGTCTCAGATGCGTTCAGATAATTCTGGGCAACTTCCTTGGGTGAAAACATGATAACACCTCGCGTAATCTGTGAGTGTGGAGTGTGGAAGGTGGAGTGTGGAGTTTAAAGGGCGCTTCGCGCATTTGAAATTCGTCGGCTTATGCCGACACCTTCACTCCTAACTCCTAATTCCTAATTCCTAACTTTGTTCAGAACTTTCCTTCCACTGCAAGCTTGATTACGTTATATGCGCCGTCGTAGATGCCGGCTTTTTTGGCGGTGACGATGGCCTCGCACATGGCGGTGAGCACCTCGCCGTCGTTCGTGATGAGATCGAGCATCGCGCCGATCTCCGGCATGGTGCGGCATTCATAGGTGCCGTCGCCGAGCTCGGCCGTGCGGATGGCGCCCCAGGCCTCGTGGCCGCCGACGCGGCGGATCATGAGCTTCGGGATCGGGTAATACGCAAGCTCGCTCGGCTTCGTGATGAGCACGTCCGAGCAGCGCATGAGGAGGTTCGTGATATACACGGCGGCGAAGATATCGGCGTCATAGAACGCGTGGATGCCCTCGACGCTGCCCTGCATGGCGCTCTCCGCGAAGGCCTGCGCCCCGGGGTAATCGTCGAAATGCGTCCGGACAAGCTGCTTGAAGGCGGGGACCTTTTTGCAGATGGTGTCGAAGACGTTCTTGTGGTCGCCGAAGTTCATCAGGAGCGCGGCCCGTCCGGCGCGGATGTCCGGCAGGAGCTTTTCGATCATGCCGATGAAGAGATCGAGCTGCGCGCCGGCGCCGCCGACGGTCATGAGATAGCGCCGGGGCGCGCCCTGCTGCAGGCGGTAGAGACGGCGCTCGCAGTCGAGCTCGATGTTCTGCACAAGCTCATGGTCGATGTAATGCCCGGTGAAATAGAGGCTCCCCTGCGGCATCGGCTTGAGCGGGTGCTTTGCCATGCCGCGCAGCGACTTGTAGCCGAGGAAGCTCGAGGGCGTCTGGATCGTGTGCTTGGCGCCCTCGGCGAGATGCAGACCCATCGGCCAGTTGTCCGGGATGGCGTTCACGACATGGGTCAGCCCCGCGTGCACGGCCGCCTGCGCGGGCCAGACGTGCGTGGCGACATAGGGAATGTCCTTCGGCAGGGCGCGCGCGACGGGCGCCATCAGCTCCGCCTTCTTCTGGTCTGCGGCGTTATAGGTCAGCTTGCGGAAGCCCTCGCTGTTTTCATACTCCCAGAAGATGTTGAACAGCTTCGACTTCTGGCTCAGGCGGGAGCCGAGACTGTAGAGATCGTTCTGGTGGCGGATGACCTTGCCGCAGGTGGTATCCTTGAAGGAGTGGAGGTCAAACCAGAGGGGGGTATAGCCCAGCGCTTTTGCCGCCGAGGCCATGGCCATGCTGATGCGGTAATGGCCGAAGCCCATGCGGATGTTGCCGATGACGACGTCCTTCTCGCCGAAGTGATAGGGCGCGCCGCCGATGACGAGGTTCTTGGCGCCGAACGCGTCGAGCACGCGGTTTGGCTCGGCGGAGAGCGTATAGGTGATCTTGCTGTCGTCGCCGAACTTGCGGCGGTAGCTCTCCGCGCCCTTGACGGCCTTGGCATAGTCCCTGTCCGAAATGAGGTTTCCGAAGATGCTCTTTGCTCTGTCCATCATGTTTCTTCTCCTCTTTACAGAATGTTGACTTTGTACCGGTTTTTTGATACCTTGTATTTAAATAGTCTACTCTATTACATCAATTTCTGTCAAGGAGGAAACCTTCATGACTTATGAGATTCGATACCGCGCCGGCGGGCGCGAAAAGCTGATCTGCTTTACCGACCGCGAGGAGACGCCGGAGCTGCTCGCCGAGGCGACGGCGGAGGGCGGCGTTTATCGCCTGGTGCTCTCGCCGAAGACGCCGGTCACGCTCCTCGGCGTCAAGGCGGCGGCGGATTTTGACTTTAAGCCCAGCGACGTCGTGATGCTCAACGGCTATCAGTCCTGGACCGACAGCCACGAGCACACGATCCGCGAGCGCGAGGGCAATCTGGATCAGCGCATGCCGAAGTTCGTGCAGAAGGCGTTTGCCATGCGCGCCTACGGCGACTATGATTTTGCAGAATACAGCAGCTCGCTCGGCGAATTTCACGGCTGGACCTACGGCTATGTCCGCCGGGGCGAGAACTTCACGATGTACGCCTCCCTCAATGAGCGCCCGGGCTTTACGGAGGTGCGCATCTTCCCGCCGAAGCGCTATGTGCAGCTGCGGCGCGACTGTGAGGGACTCGTGATCCGGGAGCAGTACGAGGCGCTGCACTTTGCCATTTTGAAGGGCAGGGAGCAGGAGATCTTCGACAAGTGGTTCGCCCTCATGGGCGTCGCCGGGCCGAAGGTGCCGCCGATCACGGGGTACACGAGCTGGTATAATTTCTATCAGGACATTTCCGAGGAGAAGATTTTGCAGAATCTCGCCGCGGTGGAAAAAAGCCCGATGGACTTCGACGTGTTCCAGATTGACGACGGCTATCAGACCGCCGTGGGCGACTGGCTGAGCATCAAAAAGAAAACCTTCCCGAACGGGCTCAAACCGATTGCCGACCGCGTGAAGGCGGGCGGCATGATTCCGGGACTCTGGATGGCGCCCTTCAGCGCGCAGAAGAAATCAAAAATTGCGAAACAGCACCCGGACTGGCTGCTCAAGGGCGACGACGGAAAGCCCATCAGCTGCGGGGCCAACTGGGGCGGGTTCTACGCGCTGGATCTCTATAATGCGGAAGCGCGCGAGTACATCAAAACCTGCCTGCAGACCGCCGTGCGCGAATGGGGCTTTGCGCTGTTAAAGCTCGACTTTCTCTACTGCGTGTGCCTGCGCCCGACGGCGGAGCGCACGCGCGGCATGATCATGTTCGACGCGATGGACTTCATCCGCGAATGCGTGCCGGAGGCGAAGATTCTCGGCTGCGGCGTGCCGCTCGCGGCGGCCTTCGGCCGGGTGGAATACTGCCGCATCGGCTGCGACGTGGGGCTCGATCTCGACGACAAGCCGCACATGCGCCTGATCCACCGCGAGCGCGTGAGCACGAAAAACTCCCTGCGCAACACGGTCTTCCGCCGGCAGCTCAACGGCCGCGCCTTCTGGAACGACCCGGACGTGTTCCTGCTGCGGGATGACAACATCGCCCTCACCTGGGAGCAGCGCGAGACGCTCGCGCGCCTGAACGCCATGTTCGGCGGCGTGAAGTTCACGAGCGACG
Organism: Oscillospiraceae bacterium; assembly: GCA_017411225.1. Lineage (GTDB taxonomy): Bacteria > Bacillota > Clostridia > Oscillospirales > Oscillospiraceae > CAG-103. The sequence goes on along the minus strand of JAFRDQ010000001.1, from coordinate 28,581 downwards.
ACGTCTCCGGCTATCAGGAGCGGCAGCAGGCGGTGCTGAAGCAGGTGCTCGCGGCGAAGTACCCGAAGAAGACTGTCGTCACCGCCTTCGGCAGGCAGTACAAGGTCGAGGCGGACGGCGAAACATTTTACATCTGATTGCCCATTGACATTGCGGGCTTTTCCCGCTACAATAGCAAAAGCAAAAGGGAGTAGCCCGCGCCCGCTGGGGCGTGACATGGCGACGTCAATACACGACCTTGGGTCCGTTTCCATGTTGAGAGAGTGCAAGACTTTTGCCGAGGGATTGGCATATCCATCGGCAAAGGTCTTTTTTATTGAATTGAGGAGGAAAAACATGCTGATACCTGTATTATTGTTTCTGGTCGGATTTGCGCTGCTGATTAAGGGCGGCGATTGGTTCGTCGACGGATCGGTCGGCATCGCGCGCAGATTTCATCTGCCCGAGCTTTTGATCGGCGCGACCGTGGTCTCCATCGGCACGACGCTGCCGGAGGTGATGGTCTCCAGTCAGGCGGCCATGCAGGGGAACGCCGGCATCAGCTACGGCAACGCCATCGGCTCGATCATCTGCAACACGAGCCTCATCGCGGCGCTCACCGTGGCGATCAAGCCGGGCAAGGTGAACCCCAAGTCGTTCTCGCTGCCGACGGCCTTCTTCTTTGCAGCCGCGGCCTCCTACGCCGTGATCGCGTGGACTGTGGGCGGATTTCAGCGGTGGATGGGCATCGCCTATCTGACGGTGTTCTTGATCTATATGATCGTCACCGTCACGCAGATGAAGAAGCACCCGGAGCTCGCCGAGGACGGCGGCGAAGAGGGCGCCGGAGAAAAGGAACAGCCCATGGCGAAGGAGCTGCTGATGCTGCTGATCGGTGCGATTGCGATCGCCTTCGGCGCGCGGCTTCTGGTCGATAACGGCACCAAGATCGCAGCGGCGCTGGGCGTGCCCGATTCCGTCATCGGTCTGACCATGGTCGCGCTCGGCACCAGTCTGCCCGAGCTGATCACCGCGATCACGAGTCTGATGAAGGGCCACGGTGCGCTCTCGCTGGGCAACGTGATCGGCGCGAACCTGTTTAATATCATTCTGGTCAGCGGCGCCGCGATCACCATCTCGCCCTTTGCGCTCCCGGCAGAAAAGCTCCTGCCGGGCGGGCTCAATTCCAGCCTCGTCATCGACCTGCCGCTGATGCTTCTCGTCATGGCGATCCTGTGCCTGCCCGCGCTGAAAACGGGCAAGCTCAAGCGCTGGCAGGGTATTCTCCTGCTGTGCATATACGCGGCGTTCACGGTGTATCAGTTCGTTTCGTAAAGTGAAACGTTGAAAAGACCGAACCTTACTGTAGGGGAGGGGCTTGCCCCTCCCGAGCAGCAAAAACCAAAACAATCGTAAAATGTGAGGCGAATTCGCAGAAAGATCGAATTCGCCTCACCTTGTTTTTATTCTGATCCGCCGGAACGCCGGGAGGGGCAAGCCCCTCCCCTACGTTTCAATTTCCAATTGCGGTGCGTTGTTTTGCACACTCTCTTGTTATCTGGATGTACGGTCAAGCACCAGCATGATGACCCCGAGCGCCACCGGCAGGATGTAGAGCGCCGTCTGGCCGGGGGAATCGGCAAAGTGACCCGTGACGAGGCCGACGATGAGTCCGATCACGCCGATGAGGAGCAGAAAGATGCCGAAAACCATTTGTCTGGACATAAGATCCCTTCCCTTCCGGGAACAGTATAAGGGATAGGGCGGTGGATTGTCAAATCATGAGAGTGGAGTTTGGAGTGTGGAGTGTGGAGTTTCATGGTGCGCTTCGCGCATTTCAAATCCGTCGGCGCACGCCGACACCTCAACTCCTAACTCCTAATTCCTAATTCCTAACTCCACTCTCCACTCTGAAAATGTTGGACGCGGTGCAGTGCACCGCATCCGGGTATTAGGGAAGGGATATGAAGGAGTGAACAATCTTGTTTATGCAAGCGCGGCGCCGAGGGCCTTGCAGGCGTCGATGGTGTCGTCCTCGGGGGCTTCGTTGCAGATGACGCTCTCGCAGGCAAGAGAAATGCCGGCGGCGGCGCAGTCCTGCTCCCAGCTGCGCATCCATTCGCCGCCGCCCCAGCCGTAGGAGCCGAAGAGGGCGACCTTTTTGCCCGCGAGCGCGGACTTGATGGACTGGAACATGGGCTCGAATTCGTCCTCCTCGAGCGTCTCGGCGCCCATGGCCGGGCAGCCGAGGGCCACGCCGGTATAGGCCGAGAGCGCGGCGGCGGAAACGGCGTCCGGCGTGAGGAGATCGGCGGCGGCGCCCTTCCCTCTCGTGCCCTGCGCGACGGCCTTTGCCATGGCCTCGGTGTTGCCGGTGCCGGACCAGTAGATGACTGCGATTTTGCTCATAATAGTAACCTTCCTTTCCTGCTCACGATTTCACCGTGAGCCGTTCGATGCTGCTGCCCCTGCTGTAAAGCTTGCAGTAGGCGGCAGTACATTTTTCAAACTGGGTAAAGCGCTTGCGCGCAGCCTCGGCGTCGCCGTAGACCTTCCAGGTGCCGACGCATTTGAACGAATCCTTCTCCTCGATGAAGCCGCGCACATCCTCGGCGGGATAGCCGAGAAAGAGCCCGATCTCATGCGGGAAGTCGCCCCCGGCGCGCAGCCGCTCGCCGAGCCGCTCCAGGCACTGCTCGGCATTGTCGGCCGCATAGCCGTACTGCCGGAGGAGCGCCGCCGCCTCCGCCTGCGAGAAATCGCGGCTGAGATAGCTCGGGCGGTAGAGATACAGAAGCGCTCTTCTACGCACGCGCAGCACGCGCAGATACACGCCCTTCGGCGCAAGACGGCGGTTCATGTCCGCAACGTCGGCGCGCAGCTCCGTCTCGGAGCGATAGGGCACGGTAAACAGGCTCCCGGTTTTGAGTCCCGCCAGCGTGGGCGAGGCCTGCCGGAGGATCAGTTCGTCAGACATAGGCAGATACCTCAGTTTGCGTGTTCTTCGAGAATGCTGCGAAGGGCCGCCATGGAGCTCGTGTGCGAGCGGACGATGCGGGTGCTCGTCCCCTTGGTCTCGTTTAAGGCGCTGCGGAGCATCTTGTGGCTCATCGTGCCGGTGAACATGACGAGCAGATCGGGAGAGCCTAAGTTCTTCATGGCATTGCTCATCTTCGGATAGACCTTCGCTTTGCATTGGTATTCCCTGCAGAGCTCTTTATATTCGCGAACCATACATTCGTTGCCGCCCAGAATCACCACGCTCATGAAAATGCTCCTTTCAAAAGTTAGCATTTGCTAACCTATGGTTGAAATAAATACTATGATCTCGGTAGGAGTTATCATAGGCTAACTGTATTGTACAGGAAAGATCTGCGTTTATCTGCTCCATTTAGACAAAAAAAGAGTGGAGCTTGAAGAGTTGAGAGTGGAGATGTGGAGTTGGGGGCACCAAAGCCTTCCCCCTCGGGGGAAGGTGGCCGAGCGAAGCGAGGTCGGATGAGGGGCAGACACGCAGCCCATGTCCACCTTGGGAGGTCATCTCCACCTCATCCACCGCTGACGCGGTCCCCCTTCCCCTCAAGGGGAAGGCTTTGGTGCGGTGCGTCTCCTACTCCCCCGCCCGGTACTCCGTCGGCGAGACCCCGTGGATGCTGCGGAAGGCGGCGGCGAATTTGCTGGCGTTGTCATAGCCGAGACTGCCTGCGATCTCCAAGACGGTGCGGTTGGTATTGCGCAGGGCGTCGGCGGCGGCGAGCATCTTGCGCCGCTTGGTATCGGCATAGAGACTCGCGCCAAAGGCGTCGCGATAGGTGGACTTGATGGTGGTACCGGAAACATGGAACTCTGTTTCCAGCTCCGCGAGCGTGACGCGGCGCTCCGGGTGCTGATCGAGATAATCCCGGACGGCGGCGGCGAGCGACGCGTGCGCGCGGGCGACTCTGGGGTGTTTGGGATTCATCGTGGGCTCCTTTCCGGGTCAATCCTGATTTTTGAGCACCTCGCCCATCGGGATGCGGCGGATCGTGCGGCGCTGCAGCGCCATGACGCCAAACCAGCAGCCCAGACCGAGCAGCACCATGAACGGCCAGATCCACGGCGCGATCCACAGCGTGAGCCAGCCGGGATACTCGAGCATGACGGCGCGGTAGATGATTTGAATCAGCCAATAGGAGATCGGGAGCGAGAGCAGAATGCTCGCGAGCACGACGAGCGTCGTCGCCCGGTGGAACAGCCGCCCCGCCTCGCGGTCGGTATAGCCGAGGATCTTTAACAGCGAGATGGTGCGCGCGTTGCGCTCGAGGATCATCTTGCTCAGAAGATACATCATCAAAATGTACAGCACGACCGCAAAGCCGCCGAAGAGCGGGAAGATGCGGCCCATCGAGTCCTCCAGCTGGTCGGCCATGACGGTCAGATCCGCCTGCGTGACGACGGTGGCGACAGTATGCTCATCGAGATCCTCAAGCTTCTCATTGGAGAAGTACCCGTTGAAGGAATCCTCCGGCAGATCGAAGAGATCGCGGTACTGATCGATCGGCAGGAAGATGCTGAGCGACGCGGGATAGTCGATCGTGCCGCCGATCGTGACGGGGTAGTAATTCGACGGGGCGAACTGCTCGCGCAGATAGAGCGTATCGCCCACATCAATGCCGTATTTGAGCAGATACCCCTCGGAGATCAGCGCCGTGTCCGTGACCTCTGGGATATACTGCGACCCCGGCTGGACGCCGTAGATCGTGATGTTTTCTTTCTTGTTGTTCTGCAGGGTCGTGATGCAGTATTTCTCCGCGCCGGGGACATTGGTCTCCGCCTGCTCGGTGAGGACATACTGGTATTCCGCGAACTTGGCGTTGACGACCGTGTCGTTGAAATGGCGCAGCAGGGGCGAGAACATGCAGCCGAACATGAGCAGCACGCTCGCAAAGAGGATGCCGAGGGCGAGAATGGCATAGGCCGGGAGATTCTGCAGCAGAATGCGCGTGCCGAAGCGGTTGAGAAACGGCCCATGCCGCAGCTTCAGGACGGCCTGCTTTTTCTCCGCGCGCAGCTCGCCGCGCAGAAACTGCAGCGGCGGGAGCTTCAGCGTCCGCCAGAGGACGAGCGACGTGACGACGGCAATGATGATAAGCGGGATGACCGTCGTGAGCGCGAACGCCTCCCCGTTCCAGACGGTTTTGTAGGTCGGGAGCGAATAGCTGTGGTAATACATGCCGGTGGTGATCTTCTTCATCCACGCATAGCCCACGATGTTGCCGAGCACGGCGGCGGTGAAGGTGCCGAGCAGCGGCAGCGTGAGATAATGGCGCAGGAGCTCGAAGCGCGTATAGCCGCTCGCGCGGAGCGTGCCGACGGTGCCGGCCTCGCGCTCGATGGTGCTGCGCGTCGTGACGGCGAAGATGAAGGCCAGAATGACCATGACGATATAAATGAGCGCCTGGAACATGGCATAGTCGCCGCCCATGTCGTCGCCGGTGAAGACGATCGCCTGATTGCGGTACTGCGGGAGGAAGTCCGTGAGCTCGGCGGTGCGGTAGACCGCGCTCATGAGACTGGTCGACGCCGTGCGCGCCTCGGATTCGGTGAGATCGTCGTTCCAGCGCCAGGCGTAGCTGCGCTGCAGTCCCGCGTCGCCGAGGGCGTCAAAGGTCTCGTCCGTCACGACGGCGACGGTGAACTTGTTGGCGTCGAACATCATGTCGTTGTTGCTCTCAAAGAGCGCGCTGTAATCCGAAAAAGCGGCGACGCCGGTGACGGTGTAATCCGCGCCGTCGACGCGAAACGTGTCGCCCACGGCAATTTCATTATTCTCGGCATAAAGCCGGTCGAGGATGATCTCCCCCGCCGCCTCGGGGAGTCTGCCCGCCATGACGTCGAGCCGGTTCATCTCCGCGCGCGGGCGGTAAAAGCGCACGGTGTGCGCCGCCTCTGTCTCGCGGTCAATATAATCCAGCGGCGCGATGGTGATGCTCTTGTCCTGCTCGAGCTTCGAGATCTCCTCCGCGGTGAGCGGAGCCTTGACGGTGAAGTGGCCGTCCTCGATGCTGTATGTTTCAAAGCTCTCGTCATAGGCGCGCTTCATGCTGCCGTCGGCGACGAAATAGCCCGAGGTAAAGCTGATGAGCACGAACAGGAAGAGAAAGAGCGCGGTGTATTTGCCCCAGTCCTCGCGCAGGGAGCGAAGCAGGCGGCGTCTGAGCGGATCTCTCATGGCGATCACCAGGCGAGCGCGACCGCGTGCACGCGCATGTCGTGCTGCGCATCGTCGCGGATCGCGCCATCGCGCAGGCGGATGACGCGGTCGGCCATGGGCGAGAGCGCCGCGTTGTGCGTGACCATGAGCACGGTGCAGCCGTAGCGCAGGTTCACGTCCTCAATGAGCTGCAGAATCTCCTTGCTCGTGGCATAGTCGAGCGCGCCGGTGGGCTCGTCGCAGAGGAGAATGTCCGGCGCCTTCACAATCGCGCGGCCGATGGCCGTGCGCTGCTGCTGCCCGCCGGAGAGCTGGTTCGGCAGCTTGTCGCGGTGCTCCCAGAGGCCGAGCAGGCGCAGCAGCTCATCCACGTTCAGCGGATGGCTCGAGAGATAGGCCCCGACCTCGATGTTCTCGCGCACGGTGAGATTCGGCACGAGGTGATACGCCTGAAAGACATAGCCGAGATGCTCGCGGCGATAGCGCGTGAGCGCCCGGTCGCCGAGGGCGTCCAGAGGCTTGCCGTCGAGCAGGATCGAGCCGCTGTCCGCCGACTCGATGCCGCCGATGATATTCAATAAGGTCGATTTTCCGGAGCCGGACGGGCCGAGCAGGATCGTGATGCTGCCCGGGGCGATCGTGCAGGAGATGCCGCGCAGCACCTCGGTGCGATTCTCCCCTTCCCCGAAGGACTTCCGGATGTCGTTCAATTGCAATTGCATAGCAGGCTCCCAAAGTTAGCCGAAGCAAACTTTTAAGTAAAATAATTTGTTAGCGTTCGCTAACATCTAATCTAATATACACATCCTGCCGCTCTTTGTCAATCCTCTGCGAATGCTCCATTCAGACAAAAGATTTCTTCCGCACGCTTGCAATTCCCGACAGGGTGTGTTAGATTAAAGGACAGAACAAAGTGAAAGCACAGGAGGATTTTCTTATGCATCTGCAGGAATCCGGTGAAATGTATCTGGAGACGATCCTGATTCTCAGCAAGGAGAAGCGGGTCGTGCGTTCCGTGGACGTGGCCGAGCACATGGGCTTTTCCAAGCCGAGCGTCAGCCGCGCGGTGAGCCTGCTCAAGCAGGGCGAATATCTCACCATGGATAAGGACGGCTTCCTCTGGCTGACAGAGGCCGGGCGTGAGGTCGCCGAGAAGATTTATGAGCGGCATCAGGTGCTGACGGCGCTCTTAAAGCAGGTCGGCGTGAGCGACGAGGTGGCCGAGGAGGACGCCTGCCGCGTGGAGCACGACATCAGCGACGAGACCTTCGAGGCGATCAAGAAGCATCTGAAAAAATAAAAGAAGAAGATCAAAAACCGCCCGCCGGGAGCCCCCGGCGGGCGGTTTTCAGACTGGCAAAGAACCATGTTCTTTGCCAGTCGAAGGGATACTCGCGCTTATCGCGCGGGCTTTGGCCCGCTTGGTCGGCGCGAGGGGCGAGCGTCGCGCTCGCCCAAAGGAGATTTTCCGCCGCACATGTCGCCGGAAAATCGGCTGAATTGGATTCGCGGCATCCGAGCCGCGAACTCTGCGAGGCGCTTGACAAGCTGGAAACCGCCCGGGGAAACACTCCCTGCCGGCGGTTTGTCATGCCAAAAAACGGATTGTTAAAAAAGAATGAAAAAAGACTTGCTTTTTGTCGCCGACAATGATATAGTACATCTGAGTTAGAGAGCGCTAACGAATTTTAGCGCTGTCTAAAGAATGTTTACCGCAGGTAATTCAAGGAGGCAAACCCCAAATGACCTTACTGGAAGCTGAAGTCGGCAAGACTTATGAGATAAAAGAGATCCAGACCGAAGACGACGAGATGAACGCGTTTCTGTTCCGCCTCGGCTGCTACAGCGGCGAGCCGATCACCGTCGTCTCCAAGGGCAAGAAGAGCTGTGTCGTCGTCATCAAGGACGGCAGATACAATCTGGATCAGCTTTTGTCCGAAGCTGTTGTGATTTAAGGCTGACGGGAAACGAACCCGTGCCGGTTTTTGCGGGCAGATTTCCGCCCATGCTGCTTCAAATCCCTTGCAAATCCGGCAAGGATTCGCTTCGGTCTTTTCATTGCCTGAGCGAAAATCTGCTCCGCAAAAACTGCTTTGCACCTCACAGCAAGCAATTTTGGAGGGATTTTCGCTGCGGCGGACGAAGCCTTGCTGACGCAAGGCGAGGACAACAAAGTGAAAAGCGCCCAAAAGGGCTGCTGTGAGGCGGTACGTGTTCGTTCCCCGTCAGCCTCATCAATAAAGGAGGAAGTCTGTATGAGAATTGCTTTTGCCGGCAACCCCAACAGCGGCAAAACCACGATTTACAATGCCGTCACAGGCAGAAGTGAAAAAGTGGGCAACTGGGGCGGCGTTACGGTAGGACGCAAGGAATACCCCATCAAGAGCGAGTTTACGAAGGGCACCGAGGCCATCGCGGTCGACCTGCCCGGCGCTTACTCCATGTCCCCGTTCACGCCGGAAGAGGGCATCACGAGCGAGTATGTCCGCAACGAGCATCCGGACGCGATCATCAACATCGTGGTCGCCACGAATCTGAGCCGCAGCCTGTTCTTCACGACGCAGCTGCTCGAGCTCGGCGTCCCCGTGGTCGTGGCGCTGAACAAGGCGGACATCAACGAGAAGGAAAAGACCGTGATCAACGTCGAGGCGCTGGAAAAGAAGCTCGGCTGCCCCGTCGTGAGCACGACCGCGATCGAGAACAAGGGTCTCGCGGAGCTCGTGGAAAAGGCCGTCGCCCTGAACGGCACGACGCAGAAGGCGCCGTACCTGCAGGCGGACATTGACCTGCACGACAAGAACGCGGTCGACAAGGAAGACCGCAAGCGCTATAAATACGTCAATGACATCGTCTCCAAGATCGAGAAGCGTCAGACCAAGTCCTCTCAGGTCAACAAGCAGGACACGGCCGACAAGATCCTCCTGAACCCCGTGGCCGGCATTCTGGTGTTTGCCGCCGTCATGTGGTTCGTGTTCTGGGTCAGCCAGGCGTGGCTCGGCCCGATCATTGCCGACTGGCTGGTCGGTTACATCGAAATGTTCCAGGAATGGGTCGCGGGCCAGCTGGAAAACAGCCCCCCGATCCTCTCCGCCCTGCTGGCGGACGGAATCGTCGGCGGCGTGGGCGCCGTGATCGGCTTCCTGCCGCTCGTCATGGTCATGTATTTCCTGATTGCCCTCCTCGAGGACAGCGGCTACATGGCGCGCGTGAGCGCCGTGATGGACCCGATCTTCAAGCGCGTCGGTCTCTCGGGCAAATCCGTCATCCCGGTCGTCATCGGCACCGGCTGCGGCATCCCGGCGATCATGTCCTGCCGCACGATCCGCGACGAGCGCGAGCGCAGAGCGACCTCCATGCTCGCGACCTTCATCCCCTGCGGCGCGAAGATCCCCGTCATCGCGCTCTTTGCCGGCGCGTTCTTCGCCGGCGCCGGCTGGGTCAGCCTGCTGAGCTACTTCTTCGGCCTCGTGCTGATCTTCCTCGGCGCGCTGCTCATCAAGGCCATCACCGGCTATAAGTACCGCAAGTCCTTCTTCATCATGGAGCTGCCGAAGTTCAAGGTTCCGAGCCTGAAGTTCGCCTTCAAGTCCATGATGGAGCGCGCCAAGGCCTACATCATCAAGGCCGCGACGATCATCCTGATCTGCAACACGATCGTGCAGGTCATGCAGACCTTCAACTGGCAGTTCCAGGTCGTGGAGGAGGGCATGGAGAACACCTCCATCCTCGCGTCCATCGCCTCCCCCTTCGCCTTCCTGCTGATCCCGCTCGGCTTCGGCGTGTGGCAGCTGGCCGCCGCCGCAATCACGGGCTTCATCGCGAAGGAGAACGTCGTCGGCACGCTGGCGGTCGTCTACGGTCTGACCGCGTTCATCGACGTCGACGAGCTCGCCCTCACCGGCGGGGCCAACAACGTCGCCATGGCGATGGGCCTCACGAGCGTCACCGCGCTGGCCTATCTCTTCTTCAACCTCTACACCCCGCCCTGCTTCGCCGCCATCGGCGCGATGAACTCCGAGATGAAGAGCAAGGGCTGGCTCTGGGGCGCGATCGGCCTGCAGCTCGGCACGGGCTACACCGTCGCCTTCCTGATCTATCAGTTCGGCACGCTGTTCACCGAGGGCCACTTTGGCCAGGCGTTCGTCCCCGGCCTCATCGCGGTGCTCTGCATGGTCGCGATCGTGATCCTGATCGGCAGAAAGACCCGCGCGCACTTCGACGAGCAGTATCGTCTGCATCAGGCGGCGAAGGCGTGAGATCATGAATCTGGCGACCATTCTTGCCGTCCTTGCGCTCGCGCTGATTGTGACGCTGGCGGTCGTGTATGTCGTCCGCGAGAAGAAGCGCGGCGTCAAGTGCATCGGCTGCCCGTACGCGGACTCCTGCCAAAAGCACGGCGCGCCGCATCCGAAAGCAAAATAAAAGCGAGGCGGGGCTCTCCCCCGCCTCGTTTGCGTTATGAAAGGAACCATCATGGACAAACTCATCATTCTCGCCGGGGCGCTGCTGGTGGTCTATGCGGTCTGGCAGACCGTGCAGCGCTTTCGCGGCAGGGCAAAGAGCAGCTGCTGCGGCGGCGCGGAGGCGCCCACACGCAAAACGGTCGCGGACACGGACGAGTCGCACTATCCCTACCGCTACCGTCTCGCCGTCGGCGGGATGCGCTGCAGCCACTGCGCCGTGAACGTGGAAAATGCGCTGAACGCCATGCCCGGCGTCTGGGCGAAGGTGCAGCTCGCAAAAAACGAGGCGGACGTGCGCACGAAGCAGCCCGTGGATGAGGCGGCCTTTTCCGAGGCGCTGCAAAAGGCGGGCTATACCCTCGATTCCTCGGCAGCTTCCGCTTGATTTCAGCGCGTTCGGCTGATATACTGTCCTCAGGAAACGGAGGGATTCACCATGAAAGAAAAGCTCCAGAACTGGAAGGAAGATATCAAAAACGCGCTCTGCATCATCGGCGGCGTCACGGTCGTCTGCGGTGCGGTGTTCGCCGTCGTGAAGCTCTGCTCCAAGAAGGAGCAGAAAAAGAGTAAAAAGAAGAAATAAACCAAAACGTAAACCCGCCTTCTGTGATGACTCACAGAGGCGGGTCTTTTCTTCACCATGCCATGTCGATGGCGTTCAATCGCGTGACCTTTTCTGCCTCCAGCTCTCCCCTGCTGTGTTTTTCGCGCTGGTAGGCGAGCCACGTGCCGAGCTTGACGCCGTCCGGGGTGGTATATCGCTTGGCGGGTCGCAGATCCCCGTGCTCGCGGTAGTATGCCTCCGCGGCGCGGAAATTCTGCTCCCAGCGGTAGGCGTCCACGTCCCAGATCATGCCCATCTCGTCGAGCATGTTCAGCCGCTCCGGCGTGAGACAGCGGCGGTACTTCGTGTCGCGGTGAAAGCGCATGTTCTTCACGAACCGTCCAAGCTTCAGCCCGTCGGACGTGACATAGTCCTGCGGGACGTCGATGTTGCCGTACTGCTCGAAGTAGGCTCTCAGGGCGCGGAAGTTTCGGTTCCAGCGCTCCTCGCCGAGGTCGAGCCACGACATGCCGATCGCGTCGAGCGCGCGGATCTGCTCCGGCGTGAGAGAGCCCTGCACCTTCCCGGCGCGGATCTGCCGCTGGCGGTTGAGCCACGCGCCGAGCTTGACGCCCTCGGGCGTGACATAGGTCGACGGGATGTTCAGATCCCCGTGCGCGATATAATACGCCCGCGAGAGGTCATACATGGCATTCCACGAATTGATTCTTTTGTTTACTTTTACCATTGTCCGTTTTGAAGAATCTCCCCGCAGGGCGCGGGGAGATCGGGGTCGTGATTAATGGCCGAACAGACGGGAGATGCTGCCGAAGAGCGACGAGATGAAGCTGCTGAGCAGCTGCTGCACGAGCGCGCCGAGATCTGCGGTCGGCTCGGGCGTCGGCTCCGGGGTGGGCTCGGGGGTCACCTCCGGCGCTTCGGGAAGCTGCGCAAAGTCGGCGGCATAGCGCATCAGGCTCTGCGAGACCTTCAGCGGGCCGATGCTCTCCGCGATCGCCGGCGCGGTATAGTCGCCGCTGAGCTTCACGTTCGTGATCGAGATCATGGCGCCGCCGTTGTTTTCGATCATGACATAGCCGTCCGGCGCGGGGTTGATCCCGTAATACTGATCCAGCGCGCTGGCGATCGGCTGCGTCTTTGTGCCGCTGCCGTTCGTGACGATGACGCTGCCGCCGGCTGCACTCTCCGGCGCGCTCATGCCAACGGCCACCTTTTCATAAGTGCCGACGATCTGGAAGGCGACGCTCTCGCCGTTTTGGAGATAGATCTCATTTTTGGGGCTGTTAGTCTGATAGTCGTCGCTGCCGATTGCATAGGTTCCCTTGTCGGTGTAGAACAGGGCGCCTTCGGCCACATTGCCGCTGAGCGTCTGCTCCGTGACGGAGCCGAGCAGCAGCGCGTGCAGATTCACATACTTCGCGTTCTGCTCGCCCGCGGCCTGATATGCCCTGCGCACCGCGGCGTCGCTTTCGTCCGCGGCGTGGTAGATGCGGACGCCGTCCAGCCGATAGTCCGAATCCTTCATGGCATAGATCCGCAGGACATAATCCGTGTTCGGCTCCAGCCCGTCGAAGCTGATGGTCGGAACATTATAGCGTGTGGTCTCGCTCTGGTTCTTGATCGTCTGCACCTTGCGGTTTCCGGCCGCGTCGCGGTAAACCTGATAGTTTCCGTTCTCATCGATCGTGCCGACGCTGGCGGTCATGTATCCCGCGCCCTTCGTCGTCGTGCAGTACACGTCGATCCGCTCTCCGCGGAAACGGATCCAGTAGCCGCGCGAGATGCTCTCCCCGGTTTCGGGGTCCACATCGAGCCGCGTGGCCTCCGCCTGATAATCCGACGCATCCGCCGCCGTCAGCTCATCATCATAATAGATGCTGCTGGCAGGGACGATGATATACGGCTGGCGCGTTCTGATCCGATTGACGGTGGTTTCCGTCACTCTGCTCGTTTCCGTTCCGCCGATTTGGACCGCGGAAGCGATCTCCGTGCCTGCAGAGAACGCGGAAGAGGGCGCGCCGTAGTCCGCGAGCGCTGCCTCGGCCATCTTGTCGACGATCAGATCATACGTCATTTTCTGACTGTACGTATCCGTACCGTTGGCGATGATATGCAGCGTATCTCCGGCCTCAAGCACAGCATAGGCGGACAGATCCTCATTGCGGAGCTTCGCGTTGGAATAGGTGCTGTTTTCGCTCACATACCGGAAGCCGGTGCTGCTCGCCGTATGGGAGAGCGGAACGCCCTGATACTGGCTGTCTCCCTTGGAGACGCGGTCCGTCTCACTGACGGTTTGGTAGTCATCCAGACCAATGCTCCTCAAATCGAGATCCTCGTCGGAGACGACGTCCACGCGGATGTCCAGCGAGGCGGGATAGCGGATGACGATATAGTCCGGGCTGGAAGAGGGCGCATAGCTGATGCGCTCGTCCTTCGAGGTAAACACGCCGTTTTTCCACTCTGCCACAACGGGCGCTTTGGCGTCAGCGTCCTCCATGCTTCCTTCATACTGTGCATACTGCTCGCGGAACTCCAGAAGCTTCGCACTGCAGTTTCTGGGAATCGTCAGCGTGCGGCAGTTGCGGTTCATGTGGTTTTTATCCAGCGACATGATCCAGGAGAGCACTGTCTCCTGCTCATGGGTGGCAAGGATCGTCCAGAGATAATGCAGCGTCGTGCCGAAATACTGAGAATCATACAGATTCAGCTCATCGGCATAGAGCTCGATGACGACCTCGATGAAGTGGTTCAGCGAGTTATGAAACGCTTCTCTGGAGATCGGGCCGGAATAATCCGCGGTCATCTGATCGACAATCTGCCAGACGAGCTTCTGCGATTGTTCGATCAGGCCTTCCTTAAATGTATCGGGGCTTGCAAAATAGAACCCGGCAAACTGAAGCGCAAATCCCGCGTTGCTGAATATTTTTGACGGATTCACAGTGGCGATCTGAGCGCCGACGCCGGCCAGAACTTTATTCACCAAGCCGAGAAACGCCGGTCCGGAATAGTCAAGCATGAAGCCGAAAAGGTTTCGCAGATCATTTTGATAATTGGCGATGAAGCGGGTTCGGTGCGTGAGCATTTTCTGCGCTTCCGGCTGCTACGCGACCCTGCCGGCGTCATTGTAGTCCCGATCCCACGCAGGTGAAACCAGGAACACCTTGATCAGTTCGTCGATAAACCGGTCGATGTACCAGCCGCCGTCCGACGCGCCGAGCACCTCGCTCACGTTGCCGCCGCTGATCGGCCAGATGCCCCATTCCTTCTCCGCTACCACGGTGCCGAAATTTTCCGTCAGCTTATTGGAGCCCGCGTCGGAAATGAGCTTCAGGCCGGTGATGGTGTACATGGTAAGCGGCGTATTGTACGGATAATTCTGCACGTCCGTCACCAGACGGTCCGCCTCGCCCCGTCTGCTGCCGGTGCAGATGGTTTTCAACACCTCAACCATGCGGTTGTAGTAGCTGGTGTTCTGACTGCCCGCGTTTTGATAATAGGGCATTTTATAATCCACGCCGAGGCGCTGATGCTCAAATCCGTCCGGCGAAAGCTTCGGCACGGCGTCAAGCGCGTTGAGGATATTGTGGATGTTTTTATAGTCGAGCGCATTCTCCCGGGTGGAAGCGGCCATCGGCGACTCGTAGGTATAGCCGAAGACGTCCTTCTTCTGCGTGTGCTCAACAGAGCCGTCATCGTCCGTCAGCTTTGCGGCCACGAGATGCGCCACCGCGGCGGAACGGGAGAAGCCCACGACCCAGTATTTTACCCGGCCGGAAATGTTATGACGGCTCAGATAAGTCTGAATGCCGTCGCAGACCTTATCCGCGCTGACGTCAAAACCGTAGTGCCGGCAGTTGGCAGGAAGCAGGCGGCTGTCCGGATTGCCGATGGTTACGTTGGACGCCCACTCCGCGCCGTAGCCCGCGCCGCGGATGCCCACGGCGATGAGCGTATAATCCTCGTTCTTCCGCGTCTCCTCGTTCCAGACGCGGATGGTCTTTTTCGCCAGCGTATAGCCGATGGAATCCACTGTGGGAGCTTTGAAATACTCTTCGTTCGGGGAAATGTTTTCAAAGCCGCAGGTCGACAGGAAGCTCTCGACGTTCTTGTCCTTCTCGGAATAATCGGTGTTTTCCCAGCTGCGGTCGGACTGCTCCACAACGTCTCCCTCGGCGGAGGTCATCGCTGCCACGGCGAAATCCATCGAGCAGGCCGCCATGGACGGATCCTCGAGGTCTGACCAGTCTTTGTCCGTCTCCGTCGCGGCGTCGCCGATTTTCGGATTGACGGCGCTGCGGGCAAAATAGTCGTCCGTGTAATAGAAAGTGGAGGTATAGTCCGTGCCGTCCTCGCCGGTTTCGTTGTTGCCAAGGAAGTTGAAAGACTGAAACTGCACCGTGCCGACAATGGTGGGGTTGAGCCGCGGCAGTCGGTTATCCTCTGTTTGCGCCGCTTCTGCCTGCATCGTTCCGAGCGGAAGCAGCAGAAACAGCTGAACCGCTGTGAGAAGCAGCGCCAGTGTTTTTTTCATGGATTGCGTCATAAGAAATCTCTCCCGGAAAAATCATTCGGGTTCTCGGTCAATGTTTTAGAAAACGCCCGCCGCGCAGGAGTGCGGCGGGCGTCCGGGTTCGTGTGCTGTGCAGAGGATCAGGAGGCGAAGACTCTGCCGTTGATAAAGGCGTTGTAGCAGCCCATATGCGCCTCGCTCAGGAATTCCTCCAGAAATTCCTGCTCCGTGTAGGCCTCCTTGTCGTAGTCCATTCCGGCGCAATCGCTCGTGCTGGAATAGAACAGCAGAATGTTTCCATCGTGATAGTTGCAGTGGGAACCGTGGCCGAAGGTGACCGTGGCGCCGCTGCCGATGGCGCAGTTGCTTGCAACATGCTCTGCCATACGGAAAGTCTCGGCAAAGAGCTTGGGCTTCATATAGGGTTTTTTCATGGTTCTACCTCCTTAGTTCCCAAAGAGGCGGGAGATACCGCCGAAGAGGTTCTTCACGAAGTTGGAGAGCAGGCTGCTGATCCAGCTTCCGATGCTCCCGCTGGGCTCCGGACTCGGCTCTTCGGTGGGCTCCACAGTGGGCTCCACGGTCGGCTCCACAGTCGGCTCCACAGTCGGCTCCACGGTGGGTTCCACGGTCGGCTCCACAGTCGGCTCGACCGGCGGCTCCTCGGGCAGAGGGGCTTCCGGATCCACACCGTCGTTCGACGCCATGCGGACAGTCTGCAGAGAGACCGGCATAAACAGCGCCGATTTCAGCGCCTGAACCCTGTTGACGTTATGCGCCATCTGCGCATTCACCGTGCTGGCAAGTGCCGGCGCGCCGGTGATCTTGAGGTTGGTGATGGCGATCAGGCTAAAGCCGTCATTGGTCACGCTGACAGAGAGCGTCTTGCCGAGCAGATTGTCGTTGTCGTCATAAACCTCGACCGCATTCTTCATGTTGATCGGCACAGGATAATACATATCCATGACAGAATTGACCTGCGGCTTGATTTCGGTGCCGTTGATCAGCACCTTGCCGCTGCCGGTTTCCGGAGCACTCAGGCCAAGGAAGACCTGCGTATCGTCGGTAAAGTCGGTCACATTCATCTGGAACGTGATGCCCTGTCCGCGATCCAGATAAATCTCATGCTTCGGGCCGTCAAACTTGTAGGCCTGCATCGAGTCTCTGAACAGGGAGACCGTTTCGCCGGCTTCATTCTGAGTCTGATTGACGAGATTATACGCGTCGTCCATGAAGAGCACGCCGCTGATTCTCACCATATCGATCGAGAAGACCGGGGAACCATCCTCATAAGTTTTGACGATCGGGTTTTCATCCTCATCCTTAAGGATGTTGCCCTCTTCATCGCGCTCATACTCGAATACACTGGCTTCCGGAATGACGTTCTCGACCTTGAAGTCCTCGCCGTCATTGAGCAGCATGTCGCGCATGCTCATGTAGATCGCGTTGGCGTCGTCGGTCGGAGCATACTTCTTTCCGTCATAGGTGCCGCCGTTGAGCATGGCATCCGCCTGAGAATCCGGAGCCTGCGGCGCATAGATGCGCACGCCGTTGATCTTGTACTTCACGCCGGAGTCATAGGTCGGAACGCCGGTATAAGGATTCACACCGCTCTGGTGCGCTTCAACATCAC
This sequence comes from Oscillospiraceae bacterium, assembly GCA_017411225.1. Taxonomy (GTDB): domain Bacteria; phylum Bacillota; class Clostridia; order Oscillospirales; family Oscillospiraceae; genus CAG-103. The sequence continues at coordinate 11,238 of JAFRDQ010000001.1, read as the reverse complement.
CGGGAACATAGATCTTGATGACGTAGTAATCCGGCTCCAGATCGCGGAAGCAGATGGTAGGCGTATTGTAGCGCGTGACGGACGAATAGTTCTTGATCGTCAGGCGCTGCTTCACGCCGTCGACCGTGACGATATTTGCAGCCTTGCAGTCATCCTTGGTATGGCCGCGGAAGAGCGTCGCCTGCACATATTCAGACTCTGCATCCGTCGTGCAGTACATGTCGATGCCGGTGCCGTAGAAGCTGAAGTAGAGCTCCTTGAGCACATCCGTCGTGCCCTCGGCGATCGAATCGATCAGCTGCGCATTGTAGTTCTGGATCTCGCTGACGTCCACAGGCGTATGGAACAGGAGCGTCTTGTCAGACAGGTAGAGGCTGCTCGCCGGGATCATGCGCACCGTGCGCGTGCGAACCTCTGCATTTTCACCGTCTTCCACATGCTTGCCGGTGATCTTGGCAGAGTCTACGCCAGCGAACGCCGAGTTCACCTGAATGTTAATCAGTTGAGGATTGTACACAAATTCCTGACCGGCTTCAGCCGTGGAGTGGAAGCTCTTGAGCGTATAGATCGCATCGTTTCTGTAGAGCATGTGCACAGCATCAGTCGGATAGACCATGGCGTCCGGAATGCCTTCACCCGGCTCAAAATAATACTGCGCGGGATAGCCCTGCGACATTGCAAGGACGTTCGGCCAGCCGAGCGTGAAGACGCCGTTCGTCTCCTGCTTCTCGGTGATCATATCCAGCCCGGTCACATCGTGCGCAATGACAAGCGGAATGTTGTAGTCCACAACATAAGCCGTTTCGGGTTTCATCTGCATAACCGTCGGGGACTTGATCGAAATTTGCGGAGCATTGGCAGCGACGTCTGCATCGTTCTTATAGATGCCGCAGGCGAAGGATGTTTCGCTCAGGTCAACGTTGGAATTGACCGTTTTTTCATAGGTCTTCAGCTCCAGGCCTTCCACCTTCACAACGAGCTTGTAGCCGACGTTGTGGCTGCCGTAGGCGACATAGTACTTGCTGTAATCAAAGCCGGAGTACTCGATGACGCCGTCCGCCGGGACCTTGCGCTGGTTGACCGCAGTATAAAGCGGATAGTCGTTGTTTCCGTTGAATTCCTCGATCATGCTCTGGCCGCTTGCCGCGCTGCTGTTCACGCGGATGGGCTGCCAGATGACAGAATAGGTCGCATTGGAAACGTCAAAGTCCGTGGTGTTGACCACGTCGCGGAAGATCGCGGTCGAGCCGAGGACCACGCTGCTGGTGCTCGAATTGAGCTCGCTGGAATAGGTAACCGCCTGCTTGAAGGCGTCCACGAGGGTGGCCTGGTTGGCCGCCATGCGGTAGAAATCATTCGTGCTCGTGGAAGTCTTGCTGCTGCGGACCAGAGGCGCTTCGGTGCTGCCGTTCCAAACAGCGCCCGTCGCGTCACGGCCTTCCGTGGCGGCGATGTAGTTGCCCTTGAAGGCATAGACCTTATTGCCCGCGCTGTCCGTGGTGGGCTCCTTCAGCCAATCCGCGTCGATGAAGTACTGCGCATTGGGATAGTTGGAGGACGTGACGGACATGTAGTCAAAGATCGTATCGTTGGCGGTGGCGGTGTAATCCGCGTTGTTCGGACGCCACTGGCGGCGCAGGCAGTGCCAGCCGTAGGAGTCACTATACGTCTTGACCCAGCCGCCGAGATAGTTCCACCAGCCGCGGTTCATATTTCTGGTTTCGGTGGTCGTGTCATCATAGGTCAGGGGGTTGCCGTCAGACTCGCCGAACACACCGATGGAGAAGACCTTCGCGCCCTCCTGCTTCAGCGTTGCGGCAGCGTTCACGACCGTGTTGGCCGCGGCGTACATGTCGTCATGGTCGTAGTCCTTGGGCTGACCGTCGGTAAAGAAGATGACGATCTTATTGCGCGGCACGGACTGACCCGCGTTCTCGCCGCTGCGGAAGGTATAGGTATCCTTACCCTCGCCGTTGCCGCGATAGTCGTAGATGCTGTCGGCCATCTGGAAGCCGAACTCCGGATGCGTGCCGCCATTGGCGGAGAGGGCGTCGATGGCATTCGAAATGCCGGAGTTCACCTGACCGACCGCGCCGTTGTTCGTGGCGCTCACCAGAGCGGCCTCATAGTTGCTCTGCCGGGCATCAGTGAACTGAACGCCGTTCCAGTTGTACCCATCTTTCGAATATCTGTTTCCGAGCCAGCTACCCCGTGTGAGCGTGGTGCCTGTGAGAAGCTCAGTATTGTCGTATCCGCTCCGAGAGGAAAAGCCCACGATGGCGATGCGGTTATCCACGCTCTCAACCTCGCCGGTGGGGTTGTGCGTCTCCTGTGCGACGGCGGTGGCAAACTGCGTCAGCGCCTCCTGCAGCGCCTCAAGACGGGTCTCGTTTCCGGTTGCCTCATAGAGGTTGTTGTAGTTCATGCGGGTTTTGCTGCTCGGACCGGTGATGGCCTGATCGTCCGCATTGCAGAACTCTGCCACATCCGCGCCGCTGGTAGGCGAGACAACATGCTCCACACCGTCCACATCGCGGTAGCAGAGCTTGGTATAGCCGACCCGGCGGTCATACATCGGGTAGTTGACCAGCATGCCGGTGTGCGCGCCGAGAATCTCGATCTCCGAATAGGTATAGGCATGGTCGTTCGGATACAGAAGCTGAACCGCGCCGTCAACCGTGCTGTAATTCACGGGCCAGATGCCCCATCCCGGGCTGATCACATTGCCGTTAATTACGTTGTGATACCAGGGGACGTTGGTGCCGTTGGTCCACGTCTGATCCTCGCGGTTGAAGGTAATGGTCTCTCCGGCAAGATTCACATAGTGGAATTTCATGTAATAGGTGCCGATCTTGCCCTCGATGGTGCTGACGATCGGGTGGTAAACGCCATTGCCTTCGGCGTCCGTCTCGCGGAAATAGAACTGGTTTTCCACGGTGTAGGTGTCCTCGGTCTCGCTCATGAACCAGCCGAGATCCGAGCCGAAGCGCTCGATGATATCGCCGACATACCAGTAGTTCGGCTCATAATAGCGGAAGAGATAGTCGCGGACGGGGTAGACGCGGTAATGATTGCCGTCGTCGCCCAGAATGTAATATCTGCCGGCGGCAATCTCCTCGAGCGTCTTGGTGCCGCGCACGCTCTTATAGCCGGTGGCCATGTCCGCCTCCTCCATGGAGCCGGACTGGTCGACCACGACGACGAAGTCGGTCGGCACCTTCTCGGTGACGGTCTGCTTCGTGGTGTTGGCGGTGGAGTAGCTCTCCATCTTGAGCTCGAAGGTGTCTGCATTCTCCGTGCGGGCCAGCTCCTTGGAGAGCTTAAAGCCGGCCTGCTCCGGATTCACGCGGGCCGGATTCCAGATCACGGTGTTCCCGTCGATCTCTTCGGTTCTCTCCGCAGGATCGGGATCCACCAGAGGAATCGTCTCAACGGAGGTGAAGATGGCATAGTAAATCACGTCTTCGGTGACTGTGGGCAGCTCACTGGGCAGCTTGCCCGTATCGGCGTTCGGATTCGTGTTCCAGCCCTTGAACGCCAGCGTATGGCCCTCGAAAACCTTAGTGGGGTCGGGCTTGTCATAACTCGGCTTTTGGGTGCTGCCGGGCTTGACAAAATCCGTTTCAGAGGGACTGCCGTTCACCATCCAAGTCACACGATGGTAAGGAGTCAGCTTGATATTCTCAAGAGTAATTTGAGCATAGTAATCGTTGCCTGCACCAGACTGCATTTCGACTTTCATGCTGCTGCCGGGCTGCAGGTCAATTTTTTGACTTCCTCCTTGGCTTCCACTCCCATTAACAATAGTTGTATTGTCGAACTTTACATAGCCATTATTGCTATCACTGTTACTTCTATTGACTGTGATCGAATAATCAAATGAAAGTGTAGCGGGCGCGTCGCTGTAATTGTTAGTCAGCGTTAGCGTTGCTAAATTGGAGTACGCATTATTGCAAATACCGCCTGGAGTAGTACCATTCACTTTTCCCTGAATGGCATCCGTCTTCCCATCATACGCTGACCAACTGCCATTACTGTTAGTAGAGTCTGTCCCAAGATGGGGAACGCTGATACCCGCAACTTCTGCTGCCTGAGCAGAAATAGGCATCAAGCTGAAAAGCATCACTAACACAAGGACAGCAGATAAATAGCGCTTCCCGATTCGTTTAATCATATCTGTTTTCCTCCTTATATTGATTACTTTGATTACTTATTTTTGCTTTTTGATTTCTTTTGAGTTTCACTGAATTCCGAGATTACTATTGCCAGCAAAATTCCCAATGCGATATAAATAATCGCGAAAACACGGTCTCTGGCATTATTGCTCCAATCCGGATTGAAGCGCAGTGCTATTTCAAGCAATCGAAAAAAGCCGTAAAACACAGCAAACCCAGGAAGCAGTATTCCCTTTGCGCGGCCATGTCTGTACCATCTGATAATCAAAAGATTTACTGCGATAAGTACCGAAATCACAATTTCTCGCAGCGGAATAAAAGTTTGCGTTCCAGGAAAACACCGTCCGTAGCAGCATCCGTTTATGATGCAAGAAAGCCGTGTCATTGCAATCAGCCCCGGCAAAGTACAAGCCATAATATCCGCGATATCACGCCAATCTATTTTCAAAAGCTTTGAAAATAGCGGAATGAACGCAGGGAAAAGAAACAGCAATCCGTGGTGCCGCACAGAAAAATAAAACCCTGTAAGCGGATCAGTTATCAAACTGAAAACCACGGCTGAAACAATGGCTGCAAAAATGTAAACATAGAGAAAAGGTGATGTAAACAATTTGCTGCCAGGTAAGCCTAATGGTTCTCTTATGATCCATAACACAAGCACTACCCACAGCAAACATGAAACCCCAACAATGAAAAGTGAGTGGTTCTGTATAAACTGATTTAGTTGAGACAAAATCACGCTTGTCCGTCCTCCAACAGGCATAGACGCCCTCTGTTGTTCTCTTTTCGCGCGCATTTGGGCACAAAAAATCGCCCGCTGGTCAGCGGGCGGAAAAGTGTAATTTTCCGCAACCGCCTGAAATTACCACCATAATGATACGGAAATCATTATAAATCAACCATTTCTGTTTTGCAAGAACGAATGGAGAAAAAGTACACCATAGCGCGCAAATTTTGCATAAACCGCAATAATCGTCAATCCATACTGACGTTTCTTGGTAAATCTGCTGTCCTGCACAGCGGATTTTTTTACGCGCTCCCCTCTTTGACGCGCACCCAGCGCTCGAACGTCTGGTGGCTGACGCCGAGGCGCTTTGCCGCAGCGCGAACAGAGATCTCCTGTGCCTTCCACAGCTCGTACACCTCCGCAAAACCCTCCGCGACCGGGAGACTCGGTCGCCCGAAGCGCACGCCGCGCGCCTTGGCCGCGGCAATGCCCTCCGCCTGACGCTGGCGGATAAACTCGCGCTCCGTCTGCGCCACGTAGCTCAAAAGCTGCAGAACGATGTCCGCGATCAGCGTGCCGGTCAGATCCTTGTGCGCGCGTGTATCGAGCAGCGGCATGTCCAGCACCACAACATCTGCGCATTTCTCCTTGGTGATCCGGCGCCAGTGCTCCAGGATCTCGTTGTAGTTGCGGCCAAGCCGGTCAATACTTTTGACGACGAGCGCGTCATTTGGTTTCAGCCGGCGCAGCAGTCTCCGGTACTGCGGACGGTCAAAATCCTTGCCGGACTGCTTGTCCATATAGATCCGATTCGGCGGGATTCCCCACTCCCGCAGGGCAATCACCTGCCGTTCCTCATTCTGCTCTCTGGTGGATACGCGGATGTAACCATATTCCATTTTGCTTCCTCCTTTGCAAGAAAGTATCCCTATTATACCGCAAAAAGAATTCGGCTTCTCAACAAATTCAAGAAATCATGATGAACTTTGATGAATTTTGAATGATGTAAAGCAAGACGCGGCCGATCCGGACGACCCGGATCGGCCGCTGGTGTTATGGATCGGATTTGGCTTATTCGTACTCGATCGTGCCGGTGGGCTTCGGCGTGCAGTCATAGAGCACGCGGTTGACGCCCTTGACCTCGCTGGTGATGCGCATCGTCAGCTTCTCGAGCAGCGCCCAGTCGAGGTGCTCGACCGTGGCGGTCATCGCGTCGCGGGTGTTCACGGCGCGGATGATGACGGGCCAGGCGTCGGTGCGCTTGCCGTCGGTGATGCCGGTGGAGGTGAAGTCCGGCACGACGGTGAAGTACTGCCAGACCTTGCCGGCGAGACCGGCCTTGGCAAACTCCTCGCGGAGGATCGCGTCAGACTCGCGCACAGCCTCGAGCCGATCGCGCGTGATCGCGCCGACGCAGCGCACGCCGAGACCGGGGCCCGGGAAGGGCTGACGATAGACCATCTCGTCCGGCAGACCGAGCGCCTTGCCGACGACGCGGACCTCGTCCTTGAAGAGGATGCGCACGGGCTCGACGAGCTCGAAGCGGGAGGCGATATCCTCCGGCAGACCGCCGGCGTTGTGGTGCGCCTTGATGCCGGCCTCGCTCTCGAGGATGTCCGGCCAGATGGTGCCCTGCGCGAGGAAGGCCACGCCGTCGAGCTTGCGCGCTTCGTCGGCAAACACGTCGATGAACTCCTCGCCGATGATGTGGCGCTTGCGCTCCGGCGCGCTCACGCCCGCGAGCTTATCGAGGAAGCGGTCGACCGCGTCGACATAGATGAGGTTCGCGTCCATCTGATTGCGGAACACCTCGATGACCTGCTCGGGCTCGCCCTTGCGCAGGAGACCGTGGTTGACGTGCACGCAGACGAGCTGCTTGCCCACCGCCTTGATGAGCAGCGCCGCGACCACGGAGGAATCCACACCGCCGGACAGCGCCAGCAGCACCTTGCCGTCGCCGATCTGCGCGCGCAGCGCCTCAACCTGCTCGGCAATGAACGCCTCCGCCAGCTCCGGCGTGGTAATGCGCTCCATCGTCTCCGGACGGGAAACAGGATCAAACATAATATCAGCCTCTCTTTCAGCAATAAATTCGACGATTTATTATACCGAATATACGGGGAAGAGTAAAGAAAAAAATGTGTTGTATTTGATGCATGTAGGGGAGGGGCTTGCCCCTCCCCTATGGCGTCTGTCACAATTTGCCGTGCCGGATGAGCGAATCGATATACGCTCTCGCCTGCTCGGCGGTCATGCCCATGGCGGCGAGCTGCTCGGCGCTCGGCATGACGCCGGCTTTTAAGAGCGCGTCGCCCGAGGAGGCGAGCTGGCTCTGCCGCTCGCGGGAGACGGTGTGCTCCGCGCCGGCGATCGTCTGGGCATAGCTGCGCTCCCACTGCTCCACGCTGCGGCGCAGCTGTGATTGCGTGTTGGCCCAGTTCGCGCTCCACTTTTCGAGCGTGAGGAGCTCCCGCAGATACTTCTGCGTCACATCCAGCAGGGCGTCCGCCTTCTGAAACTCCCCCTTGGCGCGCAGGGCAGCGATCTGGCGGGCGGTCTCGGCGGCGATACGCGTCTGCGCGGTGCTGATTGCCTGGCGATTGCGCAGGCGCTCGGCCTCGATCTCATTGTACTGCGCCTGACCGATGCCGCCGCGGTCTCCGCGCGCCTCGGCATAGAGGGCGGCGTTATCCTTCGCCTTCGCGGCGTCGATCTCATTGCGGTCGCGCTCGGTCTGCGCGCGCTCGTTCGCCTGCGCGAGGGCGTCGCCGAGCGCGGCGACGGACGCTTCCGTCTGCTCGTCGATCTTCGTCTCCTTCTGGCGCAGCGCGGCCTCCGACCAGGAGGCGAGCAGATCCTTCATCGAGCCCGACGGGTTCTCCCGCACGCCGGGCGTGGCGTATTCGCCATGATAGGTCTCGGTCGTGAGGCTTCTGTCCACAAGGGACGAGACATAGCTGCCGTCGGTGTGCACGGCGTCGATGCGGTAGGTGCCGCCGCCGGTGACGACGTGGTCGCCCACGCTCAGGCCGGTCGGGGCGTTGCCGTCCGGGCCGACGCGGTAGTATTTCGGGTTGTTATCTGCCATTCGGCGCTCCTTTCTCCGCCTCGAGATCCCGGACACGGTGGCTCAGAACCTTGATCTGCTCCTCCACCACCGGGAGACGGCGGGCAAAATGATTGTGCTCGGCAACGCGGTTTTCCAGCTGCTGCAGGCGGTAGTTGACGAGCTTGCTGCTGACCAGGATGCCGCCGAGCGAGCCCGCGAGCGTGCCGATCAGACTCAGCAGGGCAACGAGGACGGAGCTATCCATTGCGCGCCGCCTCCTCCCGCTCGAGCACGAGATTCCAGACCGCGCTGATTGCGGCGGAGAGCCCAGCCGCCGCAGCCGGGGTCAAAAGCGCCCACGCCGCCGACAGGCTCTCCGGCCAGCCGCCGGAGAGCAGCGCGCAGACGGCGGGAATGTACACGCCGAAGAACGCCTGCACGAAGGTCTTCAGCGCTCTCACGATCCAGTCCTTCATGCCGAGCCCTCCCGCTCGTCCACCATGCGCTGGCAGACGAGCATCGTGCGCAGCATATCCTCGCTCACATCGAGCTTCCCCTCCGCTCTGCCGCGCAGAGCGCCGCGGCGGATGAGCTTCTCCGTCTCGCTGCGGTACTGCTCCGGCAGCTCGGCGACGGTGTTGTATCGAATCATGGGCTTCTCCCCTTCCCTGAGTTTGTTTCGGAACGCCTGCCACTGCGCCGGATTGCGCACCCACGGCTCGGGGCAGGTTTTATGGCAGACGTCATAGTGGCGCACAACGTGGTCGAGATCCACGCCGTGCTCCTGCATGAGCCAGCGGACGAGGCGGGCGGTGTTCTCAACCGTTTCGGGCTCAAGATACCAGTTCCCCGCCGCATCCCGCTTGCAGCACATCTCGATGCCGATGCTGTTTTTGTTGCGGCACCTGCCCCAGAACGGCGCTGTGCCGCCGGAATAGTCCACGCCGCAGTGGCCCGCGCTCTCGGTGAGCGGAACGGACTGCCAGATGCTCGTCTCGTCCGTGAAGAAATGCGCGCTCCAGCCGAGATTGCCGTCACGGTTCAGATAGACCGCGTTTGCCTTTGCCGTGCTCACCGCGCCGACATAGTGCAGGACGATGTACTCGATCTTCTGCCCGCTGCGGCTCCATCGGTTCGTGGGCTGCGCGATCAGAACGTTGACAGGCGGTTTCGGGTTTTCGGTCATAGCGCGCCCCCCTTAACTGCCATAGATGGCGAGATTTGCGAGGTCTGCCGCCGTGACAGCCGCCGTGCCGAGACACATCTGGATTGCGATGTGGGTCGCGGTCGGGTTCGCGGTTTTCATGGCGGCGACGTCAATCGCATAGGTCGCGGACATGATGTTGGTTGCGGTCACAAACGCAGCCGCCGCAAGTGTTGCACTCGTGTACAGGCCGAGCCGGACATAGATGCCGTCGGGGTCGGCCGCCTGTGTCACGCCCTCAATTTCGAGCGTCGACAGAGTTGTGATGTCGATCAGATTGCAGATCATTCTGCCGTTCACGCCGGTTCTGAGGTCTCCGGTATTCGCAATCCGGCAGTTGAGGTTTGCGCCAGACACGTCAAACAGATTCTCGCGCACAGATTCGACAGCCGTCACGCTGATGACCACATCTCCCGTCACGGACGGGATGCTGATCGTGCCGTTGCTGTAGTATTGACTCACGTTTACACCTCCCATTGTGATTTGCACAGTTGCGCCGTCGAGCGTGTACCCTTCGGCGGCTGTGATTGTCGCCGCATATGCCATCCCAGCCTCAGCCACATTTGCGCTGTTGGAGGTGGAGCAGTTGACCAGATTGTTCGTCACATGAACACGCCGCGCTGTCGGAGTGCCGCTGAACACCTGACTCGTGATGTCCGCGCCGCCCATTGTGACGGAAATCTCCGAGATCACATAGCCGCTTGCCGGAGTCACGCCGACGCTGTACGGATCGTTCTCGCTGACGGTCGCGGTGTCGTTGTCATAGGTCACATGACTTCCGCTTTTGCTGATCGTATAGGTCGGCACGATCACGGTGATCTCGTCCGGCGTACCGTCGATGCAGGCGGCGCGGAAAGCGTTGATCTTATCAATGCTGATACCGCACGACAGTACAAAGGACACCCACCGATTGCGGAAGCTGTCCGTCAGACCGTTCGCAAGCGGTACAGCGTTGACAGCTGTCATGAGAGATTTGTAGGTGCTGTAAACTCTGGAGCGGTAAATTCCGCCGGACAGATTCTGCCAGCCGAAATCAAAGTTCGTCAGCTCAAAATCCATATCGACATCCGCTCGGCTGATGCCGAGGATCGCTTCAAGACACATGGCGACGACGCCGGTTCTGTCCGCGCCGATACCGCAGTGAAAATAGACGGGCTTGCTGTGAAGCACCGAGTCCATAATGGCGTCCAGAACCTTCTTCCACAGATACGGCTTGTCGAGACCATAGAAGGTCTCGTCCGTGTCGTTGCCCGCCCAGTCGATGCCCCACGGGGATTTCATCTTATAATCCGTCGCCTGTTCGCTGACGGGAAGAAGCTGCACCTCGGTCTTGACGCCGATCCGATCGACCATCAGTTCCTTGTCGGCCGGGTTCGGCTCACTGCCTCTGATCAGTACCCCGTAGCGAACCGTGCCGCCGTCGCACGACCAGCCGCCGAGATCGCGGCAATTGCGCCCGCGCGGATATTCACTGCCGGCCGCCGCTCCTGCCGGTGTGGTGCTGTACCATCTGAGGCGGTCGAGCGCGGTCAGCGTTCCGGCCTTGTTTTCGGTCGCAAACGGCGTTGCAGCAAGCGGCTCGTTATCGCGGAAGGTCACGCCGTCGACGGTATAGCCGACGGGCTTGGTGTTGGCGATGACCTCGTTGCCGCGGGACGGGGCGTACTGATTGATCACGGTTACGTTCTCGTCCGACGGATATGCAGCCTGTGCCGCCGCGAGATAGCTGCGCACGGCTTCGGGGCACTGATGCCAGGAGAGCGTTTCCCTGCCGCTGATGCGCTTGATCGCCGCCGCCATCTCAGCCGGCGTCATGGCAGACGAGCCGCCTGTTTTGGCGCGGACTGCGTCTGCGATATTCTCCAGAGTGCTGCCTTGAATGAAATAATCAGCCATAGCGCACCTCCTTAAAAGCTGCCGGATTCCGCCGCCGGAATTGCCTCCGCCGTCCACACACCCGATACCACGCGGAGGATTTTTCCGTTGTCGTCGGCGGTGACGGCAGGAAGCCCCGCGGGCAATTCGCTCCATTCGTTGCCGCTGTCTGTCTTTTTGAGAAACCGTCCTGTCACGCCGCTCTCCG
>JAFRDQ010000015.1 GCA_017411225.1 Oscillospiraceae bacterium | reverse complement strand
GGCTGTCATGCAGCCTCGCTGTTGAGAGGAGGAGCCCCGGAGCACAGACGCAGAAACCGGCAAACGCATTCGCGCTTGCCGGTTTTTGTGCCGTGCGGAGGGAGCTCCGACGTGGTGCCGCTGACGGGACTTGAACCCGTAACCTTTCGGGGCAGATTTTAAGTCTGCTGTGTATGCCGATTCCACCACAGCGGCATGTTTACTTACTTCTGCTGCGCTTCAAGCTTTTCATTCAGCTCATCGACCGTCTTTTGCAGGGCGGCGATCTCCTCGTGCAGCGGCTCGAGCTGGCGCTTGAGCTCTTTGGAGATGATGTTTCGGTGGAACGCGTAAGTTGCAGTGGTCGAGCTCACGCCCGCGGCGACGGCGGCGCCGACGCCGAGCAGGGCAATGCGGCGGGTCTTCGGCGTGTTGAGCTTCGAGAGCGCCTTTTTGACGAGCGTCTTGTCCACCTTCACCGGAACCGGAGCGGAGAGATCCAGCTCCACCGGGAGGCTGCGCAGCGACTTGAGCTGCCGCTTCGTTCCCTGGACCTGCACGAACATCTGTCTGGGGCTTTTCATGGTGATCTCATCCTTTCCGAAACAGTATGCACAGTATAATCTTTTTCCGATTTCATGTCAAATCAGTTTACATAAAATATATTTAATTAAATTATCGTCAACTCTCAGAGTGCTCCAGCGCGAGGCGGTAGAGCTGGTTTTTGGCAAAGCCGGTCTCCTCCCCTGCCTGCCTGCAGGCGTCCTTGAGGCGCAGGCCCTCCGACTGCAGCTGAAAGACACGCGCGAGAGCTTCCTCCTCCGTGGCGGTCTGCGCCTCCGGCTCGGCGCCGCGGACGACGAGGACAAACTCGCCCTTCGGCGGCACGGCGGTGAAGTGCTCGATCGCGCCGGAGAGGGTGGTGCGGAGCGTCTCCTCATGGAGCTTCGTGAGCTCGCGGCAGAGGGAAATTTGCCGGTCGGCACCGAAGGCTGCCTGCAGATCCTCGAGCGTGCGCAGGAGCTTATGCGGCGCTTCATAGAAGATCATGGTGCGCTGCTCGGTCTTGAGGCTCTCAAGGTGCTCAGTGCGGTGCCTGCCCGAGACGGCGAGAAAGCCCTCGAAGCAGAAGCGCTGCGTGGGCAGACCCGAGACCGCGAGCGCCGTGACGACGGCGCAGCAGCCGGGGATGGCCAGCACCTCCACGCCGTGCTCGGCGCACAGGCGCACGAGATCCTCGCCGGGGTCGGAGATCGCGGGCATGCCCGCATCCGTGACGAGGGCGCAGGTCTCCCCCGCGAGCAGGCGCTCGAGAATCTTCGGCCCGCTCTGGAATTTGTTGTGCTCATAATAGCTCACGGTGGGCTTTTTGATCTCAAAGTGGTTGAGAAGCTTGGCCGTGACGCGCGTGTCCTCAGCCGCGTTGAAGTCCGCCTGGCGCAGGGTCTCGAGCGCGCGGACGGAGAGGTCGCCGAGGTTCCCGATCGGGGTGGCGACGAGATAAAGCGTTCCGCTCATGGTTGTGTCTCCATATGGTAAATTCGTTGGATCTCTTTGCTGTCAGCGCCGGTATCGTCCTGCAGAACAAGCGGCGGCTCGATCGTGAGGTCGGGGTTGCCGCCGCGGCGGCCCTCGACGAGGACCAAACTCGGCGCGCGCTCGGCGCGGGGGGCAACGAAACGCAGGCGCTTCGGCTCGACGCCGCTCGCCGTCATGGCGCACCGCAGCTCCGACAGCCGCTCCGGGCGGTGGACGACGGCGAAGCTGCCGCCCCAGCGGCAGAGCCAGGCCGCGGCGCGGCAGACGTCCCCGAGCGTGCAGAAGCGCTCGTCGCGCGCAGCGGCGCGGCGCTCCTCGGGCGCGGCATAGCCGCGGCCGGCGGCGAAGTACGGCGGATTCGACACGACGAGATCGAAGGAGCCGGCCTCGGCAAGGTCGGCTTTTTCGCGCAGGTCGCCGCAGCGGATCTCAGCGCGGTCGGAGAGCGCGTTCAGCGCGAGGTTTTCGCGGCAGGCTTCGGCGGCCTCCGGCTGGATCTCGATGCCGAAGGCGGTGGATGCCGGGAACTTCTGCAGCAGCAGCACGGTCAAAACCCCCGCGCCGCAGCCGAGATCGGCCACGCGGCGGATCCGCCCGCTGCCCCGCGCAAAATCCGCGAGCAGCACGCTGTCCGTTCCAAGCGGAAAACCGGCCGAGGCGGGAAGAAAGCGTGTGCCGGGCCAGAGGTCATCGTAGATTGGTGAATTCATCATGACATTCTTTGAATTAGGAATTAGGAGTTAGGAATTAGGAGTTGATAGATGGTTGCTGCGCAGTACCTGTTTTGTCAATTCCTAATTCCTCATTCCTAATTGTTATCGTACAATTCCCTTGATAAAGGGTGCGCGTTCGGGCTTTTCCGCGGCAATCGTATAGCAGGCCTTCAGCGCTTCGGCGGCTTTGGCGGCGGAGGCCTCGTCGGCTGCGTGGATTTGGGCGATGCTCTCCCCCACTTTAATACTGTCGCCAACCTTTTTGTGCAGGACAACTCCCACGCGGAGGTCAATTTCGCTTTCCTTCGTGGCTCTGCCCCCACCGAGGTGCATGGAGACCATGCCGACGCCGCCGGCGTCGATGTGGTTTACATAACCTTCCTGCTCCGCGGGCACCTCGATCTGCACGGGCGCGGTGGGCAGCAGGCTCGGATCATAGACCGGGGCGGGATCTCCGCCCTGCGCTGCGACGAATTTGGCAAGCATGTCCCTGGCCGAGCCGTCCGCGACGACGCGCTCGAGCATGGCGCGTGCCGCCTCGTCCGATTCCGCGACGCCGGCCGCCGTGAGGATGCAGGCGCCGAGCGTGTCGCAGAGCTCCATCAGCTCGCCCGGTCTCGCGCCGGAGAGGGCGTCGATCGCCTCGCGCACCTCGAGCGCGTTGCCGACGGCGAGGCCGAGAGGCTCGTCCATGTCCGTGATGACGGCGACGGTCTGCTTGCCCGCGCCCTTGCCGATGGCGACGAGCTCGTCCGCGAGCGCGCGGGCGTCCGCCTCCGTCTTCATGAAGGAGCCGCCGCCGCACTTGACGTCGAGCACGATGACGTCCGCGCCCGCGGCGAGCTTTTTGGACATGATGCTGCTCGCAATCAGCGGGATGCTGGGCACCGTGCCGGTCACGTCGCGCAGGGCATAGAGCTTCTTGTCCGCCGGGACGAGGTTTGCCGTCTGCCCGGCGATGACCATGCCGACGTGCTCCACGTTCTCATAAAACTGCTCGAGCGTGAGAGCCGTGGAGAAGCCGGAAAAGCTCTCGAGCTTGTCGATCGTGCCGCCGGTGTGGCCGAGGCCGCGGCCGGACATCTTGGCCATCTTGACGCCGCAGGCCGCCATCATCGGCACGAGGACGAGGGACGTTTTGTCCCCCACGCCGCCGGTGGAGTGCTTATCCGCCTTGACGCCCGAGACGCCGGAGAGGTCGATCGTCTCGCCGCTGTGGAGCATGGCGAGCGTGAGATCGAGCGTCTCGCGCCGGTTCATGCCGCGAAAATAGATCGCCATCGCCATGGCGGACATCTGATAATCCGGCACAGAGCCGTCGACAAAGCCGCGGATCATCCACCCAATCTCCTCGGTCGTCAGCTCGCCGCCGTCGCGCTTTTTCACGATCAGGTCGTTCATCTGCATCCCGGTCACGCTCCCTTTTTTGACTGTTTTGGTAATGAATTATTCTACCACGTTCAGAGCGGAAAGACAAGGTATTCGCGCCCGTCGATCACGCGCAGGAGATGCCGCGGCACACCGGGAACGCGGACGCGCTCGCGCGGCACGGCGACGAAAAGCACGCCGCCCTCCGCGCGCCGGAGCGTCCCATCCGGCGCGGGCCGCCACGCCTCGGGCTTCGGCGGGGCAGAATTCTCCCCTGCGGCATAGAGGATCGGGGCGGGAAGCTTGGCGCACTCGAGGCGCGAGAGCCGCCTGCGGAGATAGAGCGCGCCGTTCTCCGGGAGCATCAGCCCCAGATAGGCGTGCGTTTCCTCACCAAAGACATGGAGCCGCAGGCGGGGCAAAACCGGCTCACAGCGGGCGGTGAAGATGGTGTAGAGACCGTCGGCACACGTTTCCAAGGTGCCGATCACGGTGGAGTTGTTCATGATCTTGTATGTAGACATAAGACTATATTTCCTTATTTTACGTTAATCAATATCTGAAGAGTGGAGCGTTGAGGGTGGAGATGTATGGTGCGCTTCGCGCGATTGAAATACGGCGCGGCATTTTTGTTCGTATGGGACGGCGTCCTCGACGTCCCGCGCGATCCGGGGTTTCCAAATTGACGGTCTTCGGCGCATCCGTGTTTTGTCAAATCCGGTCGTAGGGCGGAGGGGGCTTCGCGCCCGCCTGTAAAACCCTGCGACCGGTAAGAGGCGGCGGGCGCAGGCGACCCGCCCTACGACGAATGGTTATCGATTGCGGGTTCGCACGGGATTGGCAATACAATCGGTGCGTTCTGCACGGGCCGCCGAGGGCGTCGGCCCCTACGGCGGTGCGGACTCGCCGGAGATTGGCAATCAAATCAATGTGTTCTGCAGGGTCGTCGAGGACGCCGACCCCTACGAGATGAAATTGCGCGAAGCGCTCCTTCCATTCCTAATTTCTAATTCCTAATTCCTAATGAAAATCCGCTCCCGGTGCAAGTCTATGACCGGGAGCGGTTGGTTATTCGGTTTTCAGCTTCCGCGCACCATAATTGCCGCGTCGCCGTCGGCGGTGATGACGGCGTTTTCTCCTGCGAGATAGAGGTGGTTTGCCGCGAGCGCGCCGTCGGCGAGGGGTTCGCCGAGCGTTGTGTCCGTGAAGCTGCCGGAGGCGGCGGCACTGCCGGAGATGAGCACGACCTCCGTGCCCGGCTCGCAGGCGAGCGTCTGCCCCGCAGTGAGCTGCACGGTCTCGAACACGCCCGCCGCGGCGCGAATCTGCGCCTGCACGCGGCCCTGCGCATCGGAGACGGCGGCGCGGATCTGCCCGTCGGTATAGTCGGTGATCTCCTTTTCGACGACGTCGGTCAGATAGCTCTTGGCGACAAGGGGATCCTCCTGCGAGCCATAGCGCGCGGCGGCATAGACCGCCCCGGCGCCGAGCACGGCGATGAGCAGCAGGATCAGAAAGGTGCGGAGAAAATGATGTTTCATTTGGGATTCTCCTCTATCATTGCGCTAAGCCAAAACTGACGGCAATCGCGCCGTCGACCTTTGCCATGGCGGGCTCGTCGAGCCGGCCCATGCGCTCGCGCAGGCGGGTTTTGTCAAGCGTGCGGATCTGTTCGAGCAGGACGATGCTGTCGCGCGTGAGGCCGCAGCTTTTCGCCTCGACGGTGATGTGCGTGGGCAAATTCGCCTTGCCGAGGCGCGAGGTGATGGCGGCGGCAATCACGGTGGGACTGTGGCGGTTTCCGGCGTCGTTCTGGATGATGAGCACGGGGCGGACGCCGCCCTGCTCGCTGCCGACGACGGGAGAGAGATCGGCGAAGAAAATGTCTCCGCGGCGAACGGGATGGGTGCGGTTCATGTAAGGTCATCTCCTGTGCAAAATGATTTCACTGTTATTTTCACACAAGAGATCGGTTTTTATTCAGTCAACGTAAACACGCGGGACTCTGTGGCTGACCGCGCAGAGCAATTCATAGGGAATGGTTCCGGCCTTCTCCGCCTGCTCGGTGGCGGTGGGGTCCTTGCCGAAGACGGTGGCGACATCGCCGATCTTGATATCGGGGAAATCGGTGATATCGACCATGCACATGTCCATGCAGATGCGGCCGACCTGGCGGCAGCGGTGGCCGCGGATCTTGACGTCGATCTTACCGGAGAGTCCGCGCAGCAGACCGTCGGCATAGCCGACGGGCAGGACGGCCAGGCGCATATCGCGCTCGCACGTGAAGGTGCGGCCATAGCTGATCGTGTCGCCCTTGCGGTGCGTGGTGATCTCGCAGATGCGGCTGCGCAGCTGCATGGCCGGGATGAGATCAAAGCCGTTTTGCTCCGCGCCGGGATAGAGCCCGTAGAGCAGCAGCCCGGGGCGCACCATATCGAGCGCCATCTCGGGATAATAGAGCACGGCGCCGCTGTTGGCGCAGTGGCGCAGGCGGAAGGTTTTGCCGCTGCGCTGCTCCAGCTCGCGGATGACGACGTTGAAGCGCTCAAACTGCAGATCGTTATAGGGATCTCCCGGCTCATCGGCGACGGCCATGTGCGTGAAGATGCCGGTGACGTCGAGATTCGGCAGCTTAAGCGCTGCGAGCAGATCGTCGAGATGGCTGTCGTCCATGGCGTCAAAGCCCGTGCGGCCCATGCCGGTTTCGAGCTTGAGGTGCGCTTTCAGGTTGTGCTCGGTGCCCGCGAGGTGGCGGCTGAGACGCTGTGCATAGTCGAGCGAGGAGATCGACTGCGTGACATCGAGATCCACGAGGTCGACGGCGATGTTCGCCGGCTGCGGGCTCAAAAGCAGGATCTCCGTGGAGATGCCGGCGGCGCGCAGCTCCTCGGCTTCGTCATAGTTGTTCACCGCGATCCAGCGGCAGCCGAGCTGCTGCAGCAGCTGCGCCACGCGCACGGCGCCGTGGCCGTAGCTGTTGGCCTTGCAGATGCCGAGCAGCTCGCACTGCTCGGGCAGGTGCGCGCGGATTTCGCGGTAGTTATGCTCCAGGGTGCTGAGACTGATCTCCACCCAGGTTCGAATCGTCCGATTCATCAGGGTTCTCCTTATCTGACTGTGTCCATTGCGTGATGGTACAGGTGATGGTTTCCGCGCCGCGGTCGATGAAGGACGCGGCGGCGGGAAGGCCGTCTGGCGAGAAATAGACCCGGACGGCGAGGTCGTCGTTTTGGATGATCTGCGCGGTCAGGGTCTCCCCCTCCCGCCAGACAAGATCGAGGTGCCCATGGCGCAGCGCGTCGAGCAGGATCGGCACGGCATTGAGCGGGCTGACTCTCTCCGCCGGGACGGGGATGACGAGCCCGTCGAAGGCAAGAGACGCGTCCGCGCTGACGCACGCCGTGACGCCGGAGAGCGCCTCCGGCGCGGTGACGGCGATCTCCGTCCCCTGCTCCGATTCCGCGCAGGAGAGCGCGAAAGTCTCGGTCTCGCCGCCGATGCGGGAGATCACTTCCGCTTCGCAGGCAACGGTTTGGTTTTGCAGCGCCGCGCAGAAGGCGGTCACGTTCGCTTCGTCTCCGCTCCCGCCGCAGGCGGTGAGCAGGAGCGGGAGTATCATCAGTGCAGCAAAGAGCTTTTGCCGCATGGAAGAATCATGCCTCCGCAGTCATTTTTTTCGTGGCCTCGGCGAGGGCGTTGATGATGTCCGTGGGGTTCATGCCGTATTCGCCGAGCCGCTCGGCGCAGATCGCGCCGGCGAGGCTGTGCGCCCAGACGGCGGTCTCCGCCGCCCACTGCTCGGGCAGCTGGCAGAGAAACGCACCGAGGACGCCGGCGAGCACGTCGCCGCTGCCGCTCTTGGCCATGCCGGGATTGTCGCCATGGAAGACCACCGTGCGGCCGTCCGGTCTGGCGCAGATCGTCTCGGCGCCCTTGCGGATGACGGTGCAGCGGTGCGCCTTGGCGAAGGCCGTGGTCTCGGCGGCGCGGTCACGACCGGCGCGGTCGCCGAAGAGGGTGGCAAACTCGCCGTCGTGCGGCGTGAGATAGATCGGCGCCTTGGCGCGGTCGAGCAGAGACAAATCGCGCGACACGGCAAAGATCGCGTCGGCGTCGAGCACGAGGGGCTTTTCCGCCGCGCGGACGATTGCGCGCACGAGGCGGAAGGTCTCCTCCGTGCGGCCGAGGCCGGGGCCGAAGACCGTGACATCGCACTTTTTCATGCGGTCGACGATGGCCGTGAACGCGTCCTGCGAGAGCTTGCCCTCGCGATCCGGGAGCGGAAACGGCATGGCCTCGTCGTTCTTCACGGCGGTGATGGTATAGATCGACTCCGGCACGCCGAGATAGACCCGGCCGGCGCCGGCGCGCACGGCGGCCCTGGCGCAGAGCGTGGGCGCGCCGGTATAGCCGACGCAGCCGCCGAGGACAAACAGCCGGCCGTAGTCGTTCTTGCTCGTATCTCTGCCGCGCTTCGGCAGGATCTGATAAGGTTCAGGCATAAGTGTGCTTCCTCATTTCCTCATAATAAGACAGTTTATTATACAACCAATTACCGGGAGAGTCAATGAAGGGTGGAGTTAGGAGTTAGGAGTTAGGAATTAGGAATTGACAAATGGTTGCTGCGCAGCGCCTGTTTTGTCATCCTGAGCTTGTCGAAGGATCTTGGCAGCGCAGGAAAAGAGAACGATTGGTTTCTGTCCAACTGCCCTGCCAAGATTCTTCGACTCCGCACTCCGTGCTCCGCTCAGAATGACGAATTCGGACAACTCCTAACTCCTAATTCCTCATTCCTAATTGACTCCGCTCTTGCATTTCCCGCAGATTTGTGCTATAAATATCTCTGTTGTACATATTGTATGGCTTTGAGCGGGAAAATAGCACTCCCCGGTCTGGTGCAGAGAGAGACGTCGGCGGCTGAAAGCGTCTTGCAGACCCGGTGCTTGGTTCGCCCGTGAGCTCCGGCCAATCCCCGGCGGGCACGCCCGTTACAGCGTTGGAGTGCGGCGCATGTGCGCCGAATTCGGGTGGTACCGCGGAAGAATGCCTTTCGTCCCAGTTTGTCGGGATGAAGGGTTTTTTATTTTGTCTGAAATACATTTAGGATAAGGAGTCAATGACATGAAGAAAATGCTCCAAGACCTGCGTGAGGTCGCAGTGCACGCCATTCTCGGCGCGGCCGATCCGCAGGCGCTGGAAGCCCTTCGCATCCAGTATCTGGGCAAGAAGGGCGATCTGACCAAGCTGCTGAAGATGATGGGCAAGCTCGATCCGAGCGAGCGTCCCGCCATGGGTCAGCTGGCAAACCAGGTGCGCGCCGAGGTGGAAAACGCCCTCGCGCAGCGCAAGGACGAGCTGAGCGCAATGCTCCTCGAGCGCAGGCTCACGAGCGAGGCCGTGGACGTGACGATCCCCGGCAAGCCGACCCAGATCGGCCACGAGCACCCGATGTACGTCGTGCTCGACGAGATCAAGGACATCTTCATCGGCATGGGCTTTGAGATTCTCGAGGGCCCCGAGGTGGAGCTCTCGGAATACAACTTCACGAAGCTGAACACCGACGAGGGCCACCCCGCGCGCGAGTGGTCCGACACGTTCTATCTCACGGAGGACAGCTCGATTCTCCTGCGCACGCAGACGAGCCCGATGCAGATCCGCGCGATGGAGGAGAAAGAGCTCCCGATCCGCATGCTCGCCCCCGGCCGCGTTTACCGCAAGGACGAGGTGGACGCGACGCACTCGCCCATGTTCCACCAGATCGAGGGCATGGTCATCGACAAGGGCGTGACGATGGCGGACCTGAAGGGCACGCTCGACGCCGTAATGAAAAAGCTCTACGGCGAGGACACCGTGACGCGCTTTCGCCCGCACCACTTCCCGTTCACCGAGCCGAGCTGCGAGATGGACGTGCAGTGCCACAAGTGCGGCGGCAAGGGCTGCCCCACCTGCAAGGGCGAGGGCTGGATCGAGATCCTCGGCGCCGGCATGGTGCACCCGAAGGTGCTCGAGGGCTGCGGGATCGACACGAACGTCTATTCCGGCTGGGCCTTCGGCATGGGTCTGGAGCGTCTCGCGATGCGCCGGTTCAAGATCAGCGACCTGCGTCTGATCTTCGAGAACGACGTGCGCTTCCTTGAGCAGTTTTGAGAAAGGAGAGTGTCTGATATGTTACTGAGCAGAAAATGGCTGAACAGCTTCGTCAACTGCAGCGCCGTGGGCGACCGCGAGTTTGCCGAGGCGATGACCCTCTCCGGCTCCAAGGTGGAGACGTTTGAGGATCTGCACGAGAAGATGAAAAACGTCGTGGCGGGCCGCATTCTCAAGATGGTGCGCCACGAGAACAGCGACCACATGTGGGTCTGTGAGGTGGACGTGGGCAAGGACAAGCCCATCCAGATCGTGACCGGCGCGCAGAACCAGAAGGAGGGCGACCTGATCCCGACGGCGCTCGACGGATCCCTGCTGCCCGACGGCAAGGAGATCCATGCGGGCGAGCTGCGCGGCGTGCTCTCCGAGGGCATGTTCTGCTCCGTGAAGGAGCTGGGGCTGACGTTGCACGATTATCCCTACGCGATCGAGGACGGCCTGTGGATTCTGCAGGAGGAGGGCGTGAAGCCCGGCGACGACATGGCGGACGTGATCGGCATGGACGACCACGTGGTCGAGTTTGAGATCACGCCGAACCGCCCGGACTGCCTGAGCGTAATCGGTCTCGCCCGCGAGGCGAGCGCGACGCTGAACCTGCCGCTGAATCTCCACAAGCCCGAGGTGAAGGGCTGCGAGGACGACATTCACAACCACGTCTCCATCCGCATCGATGATGCTGAGCTCTGCCCGCGCTACACCGCGCGCATGGTGCGAAACGTGAAGATCGCCCCCTCCCCCGCCTGGATGCGCGAGAGACTGCGCAACAGCGGCGTGCGCCCAATCAACAACATCGTCGACATTACGAACTACGTCATGCTCGAATACGGCCAGCCCATGCACGCGTTTGACTTCAGCTGCATCGGCGGCAGCCAGATCATCGTGCGCCGCGCCAAGGCGGACGAGACGCTCGAGACGCTCGACGGCAACGCCCGCGAGCTCAACGAAAACATGCTCGCCATCTGCGACGAGACCAAGCCCGTCGCCCTCGCCGGCGTCATGGGCGGCGCGAACTCCGAAATCGTGGGCGACACGGCGATGGTCGTCTTTGAGAGCGCGAACTTCAACGGCCCCTCCGTCCGCCGCACGGCGGCGGCGCTCGGCATGCGCACGGAGGCCTCCGGCCGCTTCGAGAAGGGGCTTGACCCGATGGGCACCGTGGAGGCCGTGGACCGCGCCTGCGAGCTCGTGGAGCTGCTCGGCTGCGGCGAGGTGCTGCAGGGCACGATCGACGTCGTGCCCTGCGAGATCCAGCAGAAGACCGTGCTGCTCGAGCCGGAGAAGATCAACCGCCTGCTCGGCACCAACGTCTCGGCCGACGAGATGCGCCGCATCCTCCTCTCTCTCGGCTTCGAGCTCGACGGCGATGTGATCAAAGTCCCCAGCTGGCGCGGCGACGTGGAGCACTACTCCGACATCGCCGAGGAGGTCGCGCGCTTCTTCGGCTACAACGCGATCCCGAACACGCTCATGCGCGGCGAGACCACGACCGGCGGCTACACCGACCGGCAGAAGGCCGAGCGCAAGATCGGCGCGCTTGCACGCACGCTCGGCTTCGACGAGATCATCACCTATTCCTTCATCAGCCCGAGCTACTACGACAAGATCCGTATGCCGAAGGATTCCGCCCTGCGAAAGAGCCTGAAGATCCTCAACCCCCTCGGCGAGGACACCTCCATCATGCGCACGACGGTGCTGCCGAGCATGCTCGAGATCCTCACGCGCAACTTCAACTACCGCAACGCCTCCGTGAAGCTCTATGAGCTCGGCAAGGTCTATTTCCCGCGCGAGGATGGCATGGCCGACGAGCCGAAGGTGCTCTGCCTCGGCGCTTACGGCGAGGACATGGACTTCTTCGCCATCAAGGGCGTCGTGGAGGAGATCCTGAAGGGTCTGCGCGTGGAGGACGTCTCCTTCCGCGCCGAGAGCGACAACCCCAGCTATCACCCCGGCCGCTGCGCTGCGGTCTACGCCGGCGAGGAGTGCCTCGGCGTGGTCGGTCAGCTCCACCCGCTCACCGCCGCGAACTACGGCGTGGACGCGGAGCTCTACACCGCCGAGCTCTGGCTGGACGCGATGCTCGCGAACCGCGGCGCCACGCCGGTCTATCAGGCGCTGCCGCGCTTCCCGGCCGTGACGCGCGATATCTCCGTGACGTGCGAATCCACCATCCCCGTGGCGATGCTGCAGGCCTGCATCCGCAAGGCCGGCGGCGAGCTGCTGCGCGAGTGCAGCCTCTTCGACGTCTACACCGGCGCGCCGATTCCGGAGGGCCAGAAGAGCGTCTCCTTCTCGCTGAAAATGCGCGCGGACGACCAGACGCTGACCGACGAGCACGCCGAGGAGATCGTAAACGCCGTGCTCGAGGCGCTGAAAAACGCATACCACGCTGTGATGCGGTGATTTTCGACAAATTTTCGTAACTTTTTTTCACATTTTAGAGAAAATCCCCTTTACAGATTCGTTTTTTCTGTTATAATATACAGGAGTCTTCCCAACCATTGACAGGAGGTGGAAACATGGGAGATCCTACGAAGCCGGTCAGCGCGACGAAAAAATTCACTGCCATCGATAACAAGACGGAGATGAAAGAGATTCTCTCTTCCGTGTACAACGCCTTGGTCATCAAGGGATATAACCCCATCAATCAGCTGGTGGGCTACATCCTCTCGGAGGACCCGACGTATATCACGAACTACAACAGCGCGCGCAGCATGATCACCCGGCTCGACCGGGACGAGCTGCTGCAGGAGCTGCTGACGAGCTATCTCGGCAAGTGAACAGAAACGCATCCGCTCCGGTTTTCAGCCGGGGCGGATTTTTTGCTTGCGTTTCAGGATAGAATGGTGTAAAATACATTGATGTAGTCCTTGACAAGGCTGCACTAGTTGGGGAGCTAGCGGTGCCCTGTAACCTGCAATCCGCTACAGCAGGGATGAATTCCCGCCCCCGGATAGTCGATGTGTCGTCTGCCCGCAGTAAGCAGCGATGAAGGCTCGGCCCTGCGCAACGGAGCCCCGTGAACCATGTCAGGCGGGGAACCGAGCAGCATTAAGCGGGTCACTCCGTGTGCCGTGGGTCCACCGGGCCCGAGCCGGCTGCTGCGGTTACGGATGTATCGGCTATGCAAAGGCGGGTGTGCAGTCTTGTCAAGGACTACTTTGTAGTCCTTGACAAGACGCCCGGCGCTCGCGCCGGGCAAGATTAGAATCACGGGAGGGGACTCCCATCCCCTCCCGTTGCCCACCCCATGCAACCACACAGCATGGGCATTAGATAGATTTCATTTTCTTCGCCGCTGCGGCGGCGAACTCTGCTGAGAGCTTTTTGATGGGAGGTGTTGGCGTGTATCAGGCTTTATACCGCAAGTGGCGGCCGCGGGTTTTTGATGATGTGGTCGGTCAGGAGCATATTACCGAGACGCTGAAGAATCAGGTGCGCTCGGATCGGCTGAGCCATGCCTATCTCTTCATCGGCACGCGCGGCACCGGCAAGACGACCTGCGCGAAGATTCTCGCCAAGGCCGTCAACTGCGAGCAGCCGGTGAACGGCAACCCCTGCAACTGCTGCCCGACCTGCCGCGGCATCGACGACGGCACGATTCTCGACGTGGTGGAGATGGACGCGGCCTCGAACAACAGCGTGGACGACGTGCGTCTGCTGCGCGACGAGGCGATCTACTCCCCCGCCGGGGCGAAAAAGCGCGTTTACATCGTCGACGAGGTGCACATGCTCTCCAAGCCCGCGTTCAACGCGCTCTTAAAGATTCTCGAAGAGCCGCCCGCGCACCTCATGTTCATTCTCGCAACAACGGAGCTGCACAAGGTGCCGGCGACGATCCTCTCCCGCTGCCAACGGCACAGCTTCAAGCGCATCACGCCCGACAAGATCGCGGCGCGGCTGATGTATGTGGCCGGGCAGGAGCACATCGCCCTCGAGCCGGAAGCGGCGCAGCTATTGGCGCGCCTTGCCGACGGCGGCATGCGCGACGCGCTCACCCTGCTCGATCAGTGCGGCGGCATGGAGCGCGTGACGAGCGAGACCGTGCTCTCCGCCATGGGCATGGCGGGACATTTTCAGACCGTAAAGCTCTTAGAGCACGTGGCCGCGCAGGATACCTCCGCCGCGCTCGCGCAGTTTCGCGCGCTGTGGCAGGAGGGCAAGGATCCCGCCACCGTGCTCGACGAGCTCGCCTCTCTGCAGCGCGACGCGCTGATGCGCGCCGTGGCGGCCAGGGGCAGCGCGGCGCTGCTCTCCGGCGGCTATGACGACGAGACGCTCGACGGCTTTGTCCAAGCGTTCGGCGCGGCGGGACTGCTCGCAAACCTGAACCAGATTCAGGCCACACGCGCGGCGATGAGCCAGAGCGTCGATGCGCGCCTGAGCGCGGAGCTCTGTCTGATCCGGCTGTGCAGGCCGGAGCTGCAGGGCGACCTGCTCTCCCTCTCTGCCCGCGTGGCCGCGCTGGAGGCCGGTGCGCCGAGGCAGGCGAAGGCCGAGAACACGCCTGCGCCCAAGGCCGAGGCGCCGAAGCCGAAAGCGAAGGAGCCGGAGCCGGTGCGCGCCGACGATCCCCCGCCGTGGGACGAGGATCTGATCCCGCCCCCGCCGCCGTGGGACGAGCGCACCTATACGCCTCCCCCGATGCCGCAGGAGGAACGGCGATTTACGCCGCCTCCGCTTCCCAAGGAGGAGCCGAAGTTTACACCGCCTCCGCTCCCGAAGGAGGAGCCGGTGTTTACCCCGCCTCCGCTTCCCAAGGAGGAGCCGGTGTTTACCCCGTCCCCGCTTCCAAAGGAGGAGCCGGCGCCCGCGCGCGCGGTGCGCTGGGAGGAGATCTGCAAGGCGGCGCAGAGTCTGATGAACCCGGGGCAGTATTCGATGCTGCATAACGCAGCTCTGGTGCGCGGGCACATGGAGAACGGCGTGCTCACGGTCGAGATGGACCGCTCGCTCGCCTATATGATGCTGGGCACCCCCGAGGTGGCCGCAACGCTCAAAAAGGCGGCCGAGCCGCTCACGGGCGGCAGCGTGCAGGTGCGCATCGAGCCGATGGAATCGACCGAGCCGACCCAGCTTCGGAGTCTGGAAGAGCTCAGCCGGTTCGGAAACGTAGAATTTAAGTAAATACACAGATACAACAAGGAGGAATCCAGCATGGCAAAAGGCGGATTTAAGGGCGGCTTCGGCGGCGGCATGAGCCAGATGCAGATGATGAAGCAGGCCCAGAAGATGCAGCAGGAGTTCCAGCGCATGCAGCAGGAGCTCGAGGCGAAGGAATTCACCGCGAAGGCCGGCGGCGGCGCGGTCGAGGCGACCGTCAACGGCAAGCGCGAGCTCATCAAGCTCAAGATCAGCCCCGACGCGGTCGACCCCGACGACGTCGAAATGCTCGAGGATCTCGTGACGGCGGCGGTCAACGAAGCCCTGCGTCTCTACGAGACGGAGAGCGACGCCACGGTCAACAAGATCGCCGGCGGGCTGAACCTCGGACTATAAACAAAAGAATAGAAAACCGGCGTGACCATTGCGGCCACGCCGGTTTTTCTGATTCGCTTGGATACGAAGGAAGGCTTCCCCTTGAGGGGGAGCTGTCAGCCGCAAGGCTGACTGATGAGGTGGCTTCTCATGCTTCTTCCGCGCCCGGCAATGAAAGCCGCATCAAAAGATCGGCACACACGTTCTCGAAGTTTCTGTTGACTTCCTCATTGGAATACCGCACGACCGTAATCCCGAGCCGGTTCAGAGCAAGGTCTCTTTCGCGATCGGCGTCGGCGCCTTTATCTTCGTAGTGCTGCGAGCCATCCAGTTCAATGACAAGCTTGCGCGAAGCACAGTAAAAATCCACGATATAGCAGTCGATGACCTTTTGTCTATTGACCGTAACGGGGAGTTGCTTTAGAAAGTCATACCATAGCCGGCGTTCTTCTTTCGTCATATCGCGGCGCAGTTTTTGCGCGTTTTTTCTTAATTTGGGGTTGTTCGTTTGATTCAACGCTTCCACCTCATCCGTCACGGCTGACGCCGCGCCACCTTCCCCTCAAGGGGAAGGCTTTTTTAGTAGAACGTCGCGACGGCTTCTTCCGGCTTTTCGGCGGGTTCCAGGGACTCGACCTGGAGGACGGGGCCCTTGCGGCCGTAGGCGCGGTGAAAGCGGTTTTCGAGCTTGGCGGTGATGATCGCCCAGCTCTCGTTTTCGACCTCGGCGGCCTTGTCCCAGTTGCAGATGATGCCCGCGAACTGGATGTCCTCGACGCAGCAGGTCATGACGTGGCGGCCGATGACGAAGCTACCCTTCGGAATGCCCGCGCGCTGCAGGCAGCGGCCCTTGAAGCGGACGGTCTTGCCGTGGTACTTCTTCGTCTCCTCGGACATGTCGCGGTACCAGATGGCGTAATCGCGGTCGGCGATCTCGACGATCGGCGCCTCAATGTCGAACGGGAGAGGATCTTCGATATCGTCATAGTCCACATGTCCGTCGGAGGCGTATTCATAGGCGATATCGCACCGGCGGGAGACGCCGCGGATGACCTTGTGCAGCTCCATGCGGTCCATGTCGTCATTGTAGCGGTTGAGCACGACGAGCTCGGCGCTCTTGAGCTTGTCCACCATGAGCTGGCGCATGTTGGCGTTGTAGGTCAGGAAGGTCTGCGCGTCGCAGAAGAGAAACTCCTGCGCGACGACCCAGTTTTCCGGGAGGTTCTGATAGAGCGTATCGAGCGTCCACATGCCGTTGTATTCGACGATGACGCGCTCGGGGCGTACCTCGGCGGCCATGGCGGCGAGATTCGCCGTGGTGAGATCGCTCTCGGACTCGACGGTTTTGAGAAACACGTTCGGCGCGCAGAAATGCGTCGGCTCATATTCCTCCTCGCCCTCCTCGCACAGGAGCAGCAGCGTGCGCTCGCCCTTGTGGAAGCGGGAATCCTCGAGGGTTTCCTGAATGAAGCGGGTCTTGCCCGCATCGAGAAAGCCGGTGAAGAGATAGACCGGCAGATCGGGCGTGGGCTCGGGTTTCTTAGCCAAGGCAGAACAGCTCCTTCAGCGCGTCCTCGTTGAGCTTCGAGCCGATGACGCAGATGCGTCCGGTCACCTGCGCGCCGCCGCGTCGCACGTCGCTCTCGCCGGGGACATAGTCAAAGTGGATCCAACCGCCGTCCGTCGCCGGGACGATGCCCTTGCTGCGGAGGATGACGCCGTACTTCTGCTCATCGAGCATGGCGTCGAGGATG
>JAFRDQ010000114.1 GCA_017411225.1 Oscillospiraceae bacterium | reverse complement strand
CGCCTTCGGCGGCCAATTCAAATCCGTCGGAAACACATCAAACTATCAACTTACAACTATCAACTTACAACTAATCAATAACGCAGGACTGCCGCATTACGCGGCAGCCCTTTGTTTTCTTATGCGTCAAGCGCGGAAATATACGCTTTGGCGACGCCGGGGTAATTCGTGATGACGCCCTCGCAGTCCCAGACGCGGAGCTGCTCGAGCGCCGCCATGTCGTTGACCGTCCAGACGTTGATGGCGATCCCCGCCGCCTTGCAGTTTAAGACGTTCTCGTCATTGAGCGAGGCGAAGGACGGGTGCCAGGCCTGAAAGCCGCTCTCGCGGCAGTAGTCGCCGGGGCGGACGCGCACCATGCCGTCCTCCAGCACGAGCGCGCCGACGTCGACGCCGGGCGCGATCTCGCGCAGCTTCAGGAGCGTGACGTGGTTGAAGGAGGAGAACATGACGCGGTCCTGCAGACCGAATCTGCAGATCATGTCCCACACCTCCTGCTCGATGTTGGGATAGAAGGTGTTGTCCGTCTTGATCTCGATGTTCGTGAAGAGCGTCTGCTCCGACGCCCACGCGCAGTATTCCTCGAACGAGGGCACCGGCTGGAAGCCGAATTTCCCGTCCCAGCGCGCGGCGGCGTTGAAGCGGCGGAGCTCCTCGAACGTGAGATCGCAGATGCGGCCGGTGCCGTCGGTCGTGCGGTCGACGCGCTCGTCGTGGTGGACGACGAGGACGCCGTCGGCAGTCTTGTGCACATCGAGCTCGATCCCGTCGGCGCCGGCCTCGACGGCCTTCTGGAAGGCGAGCATCGTGTTTTCGGGATACCTGCCGCTGTATCCGCGGTGTGCCATTACTTTCATTGTATGTGCCTTTCCTTAGTAAATAAGATTGGGGATCAACAAAGAGATCTGCGGGATGTAGGTGATGAGCAGCAGCGCGATGATGAGCGCGAGGATGAACGGCAGGACCTCTTTGATGAATTCGGACATCTTGCATTCCGTGATGGCGACGCAGGTGAACATCATGGAGCCGAAGGGAGGCGTGAGACCGCCGATCATGATGTTGACGTTCACGATGATGCCGAAGTGCACCAGATCGATGCCGGCGGCCTTGACCAGCGGCACCATGAGGGGCGCGAGGATGATGAGCGCGGCGCCGCCCTCGAGGAACATGCCCGCGATGAGCAGGAACGCATTGAGCACGAGGAGCACCAGATACTTGTTGCTGGCGATGCCGGAGACGGCCGCGAGCAGCATGTTCGGGATGTTCTCCCAGTTGAGGTAATAGCCGAAGAGGGAGGCCGACACAATGATGAGCATGACGGTGCAGGTGCCGGCGAGGGTCTCGCGGAAGACGGGGATGAAGTGCTCCTTCTTAAGTCCCTTGTAGATGAACTTGCCCACGAGGAAGCAGTAGAGCACGCCCACGCCGCCGGCCTCGGTCGGGGTGAAGAGGCCGAAGCGCATGCCGAGGATGATGCCGAAGGGGAACAGCAGCGCCCAGAGGCTCTCGAGCGCCTGCTTGCCGATGACGCCCAGAGAGGCGCGCTTGTCGCGGCTGGGCTTGTAATCGCGCTTGTTTGCGATGATGCTCACGGCGATCATCAGAACGAGCGCCATGAGGACGCCGGGCAGATAGCCGGCCGCAAACAGCTTGCCGACGGAGGCGCCCGCGATCAGGCCGTAGACGATGAGGTTGATTCCGGGCGGGATGATCGGCGTGATGCAGCTCGAGGCCGCGGTGATCGCGGCGGAGAAGCCCTTGCCGTAGCCGCGCTTTTCCATCTCGGGCACGAGCATCTTGCACTCCATGGCGGCGTCGGCGTTGGCCGAGCCGGAGCAGCCGCCCATGAGCATGGAGAGCAGCACGTTAATCTGCGCAAGGCCGCCCTTCATATGGCCGGTGAGCGCATCGGCAAAGGCCATGAGCTTTTCGCTCATGCCGGAATAGTTCATCAGAGAGCCCGCCATGACGAAAAACGGGATGGCGAGAAAAGGGAACGACTGCGTGGACGTGATGAACTTCTGCATCAGCAGATACGGACGCGAGGTCGTATCGATGAAGGTGAAGAACGTCAGCGTCGCGGTCATGAGGGCGTAGGCGATCGGGATGCCCGTGAAATACAGCGCGAGCGCGATGATGATGGGAAGATAGATGATAAAGCCGGTCATGCCTCGCTCGCCTCCCCTCTCTTGGTATCGGCAGGCTCGCGGATGGTCTTGACCAGGTTCATCAGCGAGTAGATTGTCATGAGGCCGAAGCCCAGGATCAGGGCGGAGTTCAGCCAGACGGAGGAGATCTTCAGAATCGGCATGGTCTTCACGCTGGAGGAGGATACGAACTGGTAGCTCAGCCAGGTGATATAGCCGTTGGTGACGAGAATGATGAGATCGGTGAGGATGTGCACGACCTTGCGCGCGCCCGCCGGGAGCTTATCCACGAGCAGGTCCACACCGACATGCTGATGCGTCCGCAGGCACCAGGCGGCGCCCACAAACGTGGTGTATACAAAACAGGTGGTGGCGACTTCCTCGCCCCATGGGATGATGTAGTTCGCAAAGTAACGCGTGAACACGTTGACGACGACCACGACGAGCGTGATGGCAAACATGAAGCCGGCGAAATACGCGTCCAGGTTCTTGAGAATCTTCTTCATCCGGGCACCTTCTTTCTAACAGATTTGATTGCGCTGTAAAACAGAGGCCGTAGGGGAGGGGCTCGCCCCTCCCGCCGCCATTGCTGCGAATCTGCGGGAGGGGCAAGCCCCTCCCCTACAGAGAATCATTCAGGTTGGTGCAGAATCAAAACGGGCTGCCTGCCTACTGGCAGGCAGCCCAAAGAATGTTTTGTGCTGGGTTCGTTATGAATTAGCCGTTCTGCGCGTCGTACTCGGCGACGAGCTGCTGCAGCTGCTGGATGAAGCCTTCGGTCACGCCGTCTTCCTTGACCATGCGCTCGTACTCGGGCTCCATGACGGCCTTGAACGCGTCCACGTCAACCTCGTTGAAGTGGCAGCCCTGCTCGGCCTCGAGCTTCTCCATGGTGGTCTGGAAGTTGTCGTCGGTGAACTGAGTCAGCTCGGCGGCGCCCTTCGTGAACTCCTCCTGGATGATGTCGCGGTACTCCTCGGGGATGGAGTTCCACACGTCGATGTTGATGTAAGCGCCGCAGGTGCCGATGAGGTGGTTGGTGAAGCTCATCTGCTTGGCAACCTCAGCGGAGCCGTTGGTGGAGTAAGCGTTCATGTTGCCCTCGAGACCGTCGACAACACCCTGCTGCACGGCAGAGATGGTCTCGGAGAAGGCCATCGGGGTCGGGGTGGCGCCCATGGCGGTCAGGCAGTTGATGTACATGGAGCTGTTGGGAACGCGGATCTTCATGCCCTTGAGATCATCGGGAGTCTTGATCTCCTTGTTGGTCTGCAGGCAGCGGAGGCCGACGTTGAAGTCGAGCGCGAGGACGTGGATGCCGTAGTTGTCCTCGATGTCCTGGCACATCTGCTTCACCACGTCAGACTGGCAGACGTAGGAATACTGCTGGAGGTTGGTGTAGAGCATCGGAGCGATGAGGGCTTCGAAGTCGATGTTGTAGTCGGCGAGGTAAGAGGGATCCTCGCAGGCGATCCAGTTGGCGCCGTCGACGACCTGCTGGAGGTTGTCCTTGTAAACGGCGAGCTGGCCGGAGCCGTAGGTCTCGATCTCGACGGCACCGTTGGTGCGGTCATAGATGCGCTGAGCAACCTGCTCCATCTCGACGGTGAGCTGCTCGGTGGGAGCAAACACGTGGCTGAGCTTGAGGACGATGTGGAAATCGTCGTCGGCGGAACCGGCGGCCTCGGGGGCGGAGCCGGCGGGGGCGGTGTCCTGCTTGCTGCCGCAGGCGCAGAGCGCGAACACCATGACCAGAGCGAGAAGCATTGCGATGGTCTTCTTCATGGGGTTTCTCCTTTCCAGATTTTGCTAGTTTAATTTCCGCTTAACAAAGCGGCCGAATGCGGTTAAAAATATATAAGCTATTAACCAAAAAATCAAGCCCTTTCAATGCTTTTCAGCCCTTTGAACAGTTTTGTTTGCTTAAATTTGTACTTATTGACGCTTGAAAAGTGCTTAATTATATGGTTAAATTTAATCGTAATCCAAAAACCGGGAACGGAGGCGTTTTTGATGCCGAAAAAGGTGACCTTAAAGGACGTGGCGGCGCTCACCGGCGTGACGACCGCGAGCGTGTCCATGATCTTAAACGGAAAGGATCTCAACCGCTTTACGCCGGAGACGGTCACGCGCGTGCTCGCCGCGGCGCAGACGCTGGGGTACGTCTCCCCCTCCGCGCGGCATGAGCAGAAGCAGATCGCGATCCTGAGCCCCTCGGTGAACAACCCCTACCACACGACGATCATCATGGGCATCGAGCGCGCCGCGCTCGCAAGCGGATATCTGACCGCGATCTACAACACCTATTGGAATCCGCAGACGGAGCTGACGCTGCTGCGCCAGCTGGAAAAGCGCCGCGTGGCGGGCATCATCTACGTGATGAACCCGCTGCAGGTGGAAAAGGCGCGCGAGATCGACCGGCACACCCCGATCGTCGCCGTCGGCGATATCGTGAACGAGCTCGGCATCGACACCGTGGATGTAAACAACTTCCGCGCCGCCGAGATCGTGGCGGAGCACCTTATCAAATTGGGGCATAAGCACATCGCGTATCTCACCACCTCGCTCAACGACCACCACATCGCGCGCGTGCGCCGGTGCGAGGGCTTGCAGGACACGTTCCGCCGCCTCTGCCCGGAGGGCAGCGTGACGGTCTTCTGCAAGGAAAACCAGCTCGAGCAGGAGATCCAGAGCCCGGACATCGAGCTCGAGAGCGGCAAGGAGCTCGCCAGAGAATGCATGCAGCACCCGGAGATCACCGGCATCGTGGCGATCAACGACATGGTCGGCTTCGGCGTGCTCGACGGACTTCTCGAGGCCGGAAAGCGCGTGCCGGAGGACTACAGCCTCTGCGGGTTTGACAACGTCTTCCCCTCCGGCTTTCAGCGCATGCAGCTGACCACCGTGGACCACGGCACGATCTACCACGGCGCGCGGGCATTCCACCTGCTCAAAGACCGCATGGAGACCGCCGGAACCCACAGCGCGGCCTACCCGATCACAAGGGTGGAATACCGAAGCAGGCTGGTGGAGAGAGGAAGCACGGCAAAGCCCAGGGAATGAGGAATTAGGAATTAGGAGTTAGGAATTGAAAGTGCGCTTTGCGCGATTGAATATCGTCGGCGACGGCCGACACCAACATTCCTAATTCCTCATTCCTAATTCCTAATTGATTTGATACCCATCCGGAGGAAAAGATGAAGAAAACTTACATTGTCACCATGCGGCACGATGAAAAGACGCTGATCGCTCTTTCACATATGCAGTATGATCTCTTCTGCGTGCGCAACTATATTGCCCGCAATGTGCTTGCGATCACGGCGATTCTGGTCGGCGGGTTTTATTTCAAGCACATCTGGGGCATTTTGCTGCTGGCCTACGGCACCTATCTGCTCACGAGCACCTATGCCTCGGCCAACCACACCGCGCGCAAGCTGATCGCCGCCATCAACGCCGACGGCGGGAAGTTTCCCTCTTCGCGCTATTTTTTCGAAGACGGGCAGATCCGCATCGTCTATCACCCCGGCGAGGCGGACGAGGAGGAGCTCGACCCTGTCGGCTACGGCGCGGTGCAGAAGCTGGGCGAGGACCGGCAGTATCTCTATCTCTTCACGAGCGACCGCGGGGGCTACATGATCCCGAAGGACGCGCTCGGCGGAGACGAGGCAGGCTTTCGCGCCTTCATACAGAGCAAAACCGGCATGGCCTTCCAGAAAAGCAGAATGCCAATGAGCAGAGTGAAGGCGTGGATGTACGAGAGAGAGCATCGCGGACCAAGACTCTGAGACAATTAGGAGTTAGGAATTAGGAATTAGGAATTGATGGTGCGCTTCGCGCAATTCAAATCTGTCGGCGTAAGCCGACTCCTTCAACTCCTAATTCCTCATTCCTAATTCCTCATTCAAAAAAATCTCCCCGGAACATCTTCCGGGGAGTTTTTTTGTACCTCATTCATTTTACACTACCTGTTAATACACCCGCTGCCGAAGGGGCAGCCGCGGGCCTGGCCGG
>JAFRDQ010000113.1 GCA_017411225.1 Oscillospiraceae bacterium | reverse complement strand
GTGCCGGCTCGTGTGCGCCGATGCGCCCCCGCCCCGGCCCGCGCCGCCGTGCCTGCTGCCGCTTGCGTGAGACGCGGCAGCCGGTGCAGCCCTCGCCATGTCACCCTTGCACAGCATGATCATCGAGGCCCACATCACGAAAGGAGGCCTCGAGCCATGAACGCAAACATCCCCAATGAAACCCGCCGCGCCGTGTACAAGCGCGATCACTACCGCTGTGCCCTCTGTGACAGCACTGACGGAATCCAGATACACCACGCTGTGCACCGTGGCCAGGGCGGCAATGACACCATGCACAACCTGATCACGCTGTGCTGGCGTTGCCATGCGCAAGCGCACGGCACGCCCGTCTTCGATCACAGCGAGCTCACCGAGGCAGACATAAGCCTCGCCTGTGTTGAATACCTGGCGGATTATTATGCACCGGAATGGATGCCATACCGCCCGGATTGGTGGTATCGCTATACGCACCCGGTGCGGTGATCGCCCCAGGAGGCGGGAGCAATCCCGCCTCTTTCCGAGAATGGAAGCACCATCAACCTTGGTGTCAGAAAAGCGGTCGCCGCGCGAGCCTCCCCCTTGGCTAGCGCGCCCCCCTCGCGCGGCATTCCGCTGCCCTGGTGGTCGTGTTGAAAATGGAGCGGCTTGTGTGCCCAGGTGGTCGTGATCGCTCTCTGCGTCTCTGTCCGCTCGATCTGCGCTCCTCGGCGGCGTAGCGCCTGCGGTGCGCTCTCGTCGGCCCCGGCGCTGTTTTGGTTGGGGGGTTGGTGCCGGGGCCTCCTCGAGTGGTCGTGGTAGCGCCCCTACTCCTGTTTAACCCTGGTGGTCGTGGAAGGTGCCCCCGCGTGTCGTGCCCTGGTGGTCGTGGCCGGGGGGCGGGCTCGCCGTCGCGCCCTGCCGCAAATGCGGCTATACGGGCGTCGCCGTCGTTCCCGCCTCCCGGCCCTCTCAGCACTCCCCGCCCCTCGGCATCCCCTCCGGGGATGCCGGGGGCAGGGGAGTGCTGAATATTCAGAATTAGCATTTTTGCAATACGCCCGAAGGAGTTTTTTCACCGCACATGTCGCTGGAAAAACGGATCTGAATGATTTTGCCCTGACGGGCAAACTCTGCGAGGCTGATGGTTGCCATTGATCAAAAGCCTCGCAGAGTTCGCGGCGCGCACGGCGCGAAGAAAATCGATCATTTTTCGCCCGGAACTTGTTTCGGGCTGAAAAATACCGCTCACGGAAATACCCCCGCTCATATCGCAAATCGCATTTGCGAACGAGCGGGGGTATTTCCGTGCATCCCCTCAAAACGGATGCGTGCATCCGTTTTGAATCAGTAGGCGACGCCCCAGTAGATCATGTGCTTGGCGGGCTTGCCGCAGCAGGCGCAGGTCTCTCCGAGGTTTTCCTGCTCGAAGGGGATGCAGCGGCTGGACATGCCGGCCTTCTCCTTCATATCGAGCTCGCACTGGAGGTCGCCGCACCACATGGTCTTGATGAAGCCGCCGTGCGCCTCCTGCAGCGCCTTGGCTTCCTCGAGTGTCTGCGCGGGGAAGATGTGGCTGTCGAGATTGGCCTTGGCCTTGTCGAAAAGGCCCTGCTGCACGGCGTCGAGCAGCGCGGGGATCTCAGTTTCGAGCGCATCGAGCGAGACGGTGACCTTCTCGCCGTTGTCGCGCCGGGCAGCGACGCACTGGTTCTGCTCCATGTCGCGCGGGCCGATCTCGATGCGCAGCGGCACGCCCTTCATCTCCCAGTTGGCAAACTTCCAGCCGGGGCTGTTATCGGAGAAATCGCCCTTGACGCGGATGCCGAGTTCCTTCAGCTTCGCGACGATCTCCTCGGCCTTCTCGGTGACGCCGGGCTTGTGCGCGGCGATGGGCAGGACGATGACCTGAATGGGCGCGATGTGCGGCGGCAGGACGAGGCCGTTATTGTCGCCATGGGTCATGATGAGGCCGCCGATGACGCGCGTGGACATGCCCCAGCTCGTCTCGTGCGGGGCGACAAGCTTGTTCTCCTTATCGGTATAGGCGATGTCGAACGCCTTGGCAAAGCCGTCGCCGAAGTAGTGGCTGGTGCCGCTCTGCAGCGCCTTGTGGTCGTGCATCATGCACTCGACGGTGTAGGTGTTCACAGCGCCGGCGAACTTCTCCTTGTCGGTCTTGTTGCCGCGGATGACGGGCATGGCCAGATCCTTCTCAAGCGTGTCGGCATAGATCTCGAGCATCTGCAGGGTCTCGGCTCTCGCCTCGGCCTCGGTGGCGTGGAGAGTGTGGCCCTCCTGCCAGAGGAACTCGCGCCCGCGCAGGAAGGGGCGGGTCGTCTTCTCCCAGCGCATGACGCTGCACCACTGGTTATACAGGCACGGCAGATCGCGCCAGCTGTGCACGATGTGGCTCCAGTGCTCGCAGAAGAGCGTCTCGCTCGTGGGGCGCACGCAGAGCTTCTCCGGCAGCTCCTCGCTGCCGCCCATGGTGACCCACGCGCACTCGGGCGCGAAGCCCTCGACGTGGTCCTTCTCCTTCTGCAGCAGGCTCTCGGGGATCAGCATCGGCATGGACACGTTCTCATGACCGGTGGCCTTGAACTTGCCGTCGAGGATCTTCTGAATGTTCTCCCAGATCGCATAGCCGTAGGGGCGCATGATGAACAGGCCCTTCACGCCGGAATAGTCGACGAGCTCGGCCTTGGTGCAAACATCGGTGAACCACTGGGCGAAGTCCACCTCCATATCGGTGATCTGCTCCACCTTTTTCTCTTTTGCCATATTCGGAATCTCCTTTGCGGATGAAATTTGCGATAACTGGTTTATTTTAAGCAATCCAAACGGCAATGTCAAGCATTCCGGACAGACGCGCAGGAAAAAGAAACAAATTTTCATTTTTTCGACACATTTTTTCACTTTTGGACTTGACCCGAACCCGTTCGTGCCATATAATAACGCATGTACCTGTATCATTGCACTTAGTGGGGGTGACACCTATCAATCGTCAGAATTACATGGCGGAGGTCGAAAACCTGCTGGGTCTCATCACGGACAAGGAGACCCGCACCAAGCTGCTCGCGCAGATGGAGCAGATGTTCGACGCCGCAGAAGATGAAGGGAAGCTGATCGAGCAGATCGGCAGTCCCACGAAGGTCGCCGTCGCGCTCATCCGCTATGCGGACAAGAAGCGCGCCGGAGAGAGCGCAAAGGCCGAGGCCGTGCACGAGCCGGAGGCGCCCGTGACCGAGATGCTCTCCGAGGCGGAGGCCAACGCCGCCGCGCCGGAGGAAAGCAATATGCCTGAGCTGGCCTTTGACGAGGCCGAGGCAGAGCCCGAGGTCGTCGAAGCGCCGACGTTCATCGAGGCGTCCGCGGTCGAGCTGCCCGAGGAGGACGCCGCCGTGCCGGAGCGTCTGGAGAGTGTCCTGCTGCAGGACGCCGGCTTCATCACCGAGGATGCCGCGCCGGCGCAGCCGGAGGAGATTCTCGCCCAGGCAGAGGAAGCGGCTGAATTCTTCGAGGCCGCTGCCGAAGAGGAAGAGATCGTGCCGCCCGTGATGGACGAGGCGTTCGTCAAGGCCGTCGCCGCCGAGGCGGAGGAAGCCTTCGGCGAGGCTCCCGCGCAGGAAGCGCTTCCCGCGCAGGAGACAGAGGCAGAGTCCGAGCTCGTGCAGGAGCTCTTCGGCAGCACCGCCGAAGAAGCCGACGCAGAGGACGGGCAGGAGCCTGAAAAGGAATATGTCAAGGTCGGCTGGAAGGCGTTTTTGTACTTCCTGATCCCCGGTCTGGTTCCCGGTCTGCCGGTGTTTCTGGTGCTGTTCGCGCTGAGTCTCGTGTTCCTCGCCATCGGCGTCTGCGCCGTCGGCTTTGCGGTCGGCGTGTTCATGTCTGCCTTCGTCGGCTTCAACGTCGTGGCGGACATGCTGCTGCTGCTCGGCGCGGGCGCCTCGATCTTCGCGGTCGCAATGGTGCTGCTGTGGTTCGGCATCTGGTTCCTGACGAAGGTCTGCTTCGGCTGGGTCCGTCTGATCCACCGCGGCGGGGTTCGTTTCAGTCGTAAGGAGGTGCAGGCGGCATGAAAAAAGCATGGAAGATCATTCTGATTCTGGCTCTCTGCATCCTGATCCTCGGCGAGATCGTGCTGGGCGTCGGCCTTCTGTCCGGCG
Source organism: Oscillospiraceae bacterium (assembly GCA_017411225.1). Classification (GTDB taxonomy): domain Bacteria; phylum Bacillota; class Clostridia; order Oscillospirales; family Oscillospiraceae; genus CAG-103. Next base: position 582 of record JAFRDQ010000113.1, on the reverse strand, counting down.
GCAGCCCCGAGCGCGTCTGGGACAAGCTCAACGAGCACTACAACTTTGCAGACATGGTGGAATTCTGGAACGAGAACGTTGCCAACGGATTCCCCGGCAAGCTCGCGGCCGATTATCTCAGCTTTGACATTCCCGAGCTTGAGATCGCGGAGTCCACGCCGGAGCCGACCCCGACCCCGACGCCCACTCCGAAGCCCACGCCCACGCCCGCTCCCACCGCAGAAGTGAGCGCCGAGCCCACGGCAACGGCCAATCCGTAAAACACAAAAACGCATCGCAGGAATGACTGCGGTGCGTTTTTTATAGTTTGGAGTGTGGAGTGTGGAGTGTGGAGTTTAAAGAGCGCTTCGCGCGATTGGAATGCGGGCGATTCGTGAATCGCCCCTACGAAAGACGGGAAATGCGATATTCTCTCGTAGGAGTCATTCAAGAATGACCCGCAATTATAATCCGTCGGCGCAAGCCGACACTATAACTCCACACTCCACACTCCAAACTCCACCCTGATTCGTCCTCTTATCGTCACTTGGTTCACATTTTGTTCACCAACATGGATTCATTTTCTTTTACAATAAAACCATC
>JAFRDQ010000014.1 GCA_017411225.1 Oscillospiraceae bacterium | reverse complement strand
TGCTCGGCGGGGACTTCCTCCGCCTGCTCCGGCTCGTCCGCTTCGCCGCGCTGCGCTTCCTCCTCGGCCGCTCTGCGCTCAGCGGCGCTGCGCGCCGCCTCCGCGACGGCACGGCGCTCGGCCTCGATGCGCGCCGCTTCCTCCTCGGCTGCCTTACGCTCGGCGGCCAGACGCGCTTCCTCTTCGGCGCGCCGGGCAGCGGCCTCAGCCTCGGCCTTCTCTGTCAGCACCGCGAGCAGCAGCCGCTCCATTTCGGTCAGCTCCTGCACGGGCTTGTTGAGCATTTCTCTTGCGGGGGGGATGTAATTTCGGATGGCCTCGCGCGTCTCCTCGAGCACGGCGTCGAGCTCGGCGGGAGACTCATACCGGTCGTCCGCGCGAAACTGCGTCGCCTTCTCGATGACCGCGCCGAGATGCTTCCCGGCGGTCTTCGGAATGGGCAGCGCCTCGCCGCTCATGCGCCGACGCAGCGCCTCGGCCTGATCGTTCGGGCTGGGGTCCTTCGGCGTGAAGGGCAGCTGGCCGCCGGTGACACCGGCATAGAGCAGCATGCCGATGGAATACACATCCGCCGACGGATTGCGCGTGCCGCTCCAGAAGACCTCGGGCGCCATGTATTCCAGCTCCGCCGGGGTCCACTCGCGGTTCACGTCGCCGCCGACGTCCTCCCCGAGGAAGACATTCCCCTGCTCGTCGCAGCCGATATTATCCGGACGGATGCCGCCATGGTACGCCCCGCGCTCGGTCAGCTGCCGGCACAGCTTCTGCGCCAGCGCGGCCAATGCGTCCCGGTCCAGGCGGTACAGCCCTTCGCCGAGAACAGTTGCGTTCTGATCCATACTGCAGTCCTTTCTGTCTTTTCGCAGGCACGAAAAGTTACAGTTTTCTATCAATTCATTTCATTCTAGCACACTTATCGGCGCAAGTCAAATGGCAATTTGGCGGTTTTGGGGCCGGAAGCTGTCACTTTTTGCCGAGTCTGCCGAACCAGCCGAAGGTCATCGGCCAGACGCCCGCGGCGAAGAGCACGCCGAGGAAATAGCGCAGGCCGGTCACGGCGTCGCTCCGGCCGAGGAGGGCCTTCGTGCCCTCGATGAGCGCGAGGGTGATGACGAGGCCGAGCACGACCTTGAGCACCTGCGCCCACCAGACGGCCTTCGTGTCAAAGCGCGTGCGGCGCAGATCGAGCGTATAGGCGATCGTGAGCGCTGCGAGCGCGCCGGTGAGGATGCTCGCGTTGTGCCGCGCCTCGACGAGGTTCACGACGTGCTCCTCGGCATACATCCAGTCCGGGAAGGGCCAGAGATAGGAATAGAGCAGAAACGCCGCGAGCAGCACCGCGAGCACGGCCAGAAAGCCGTAAAACCGGTTGGGGTGCTGATCGATATCGCGAAACACCGGATAGAGCGCCAGAAGCAGCACGATCCCGAGCACGACCGACACGCCCACGTCCAGCGGCGTGTGCACGCCGAGATACATGCGCGAGAAGGCGACGAGCACGATCAGCACGGCGCAGACGATCCTGAGCCAGGTCTTTTTCGTCCAGACGAAGATGCCGCCGAAGGTGGCGAACACATTCTGCGTATGGCCGCTCGGGAAGGAGAAGCCGCCGGCGTCGGCCACGGCGGACTCCACGGGCTGAAAGCTCGGATCGAGCACCCAGGGGCGCGGGACGCGGAAGATGATCTTGAGAAACTGGTTCATCACGGTGCCGAGAAAGCCGAGCGAGAGCATGAAATAGCCGCAGCGCTTGTCGATGCACCAGAAGACGATGATGCTCAGCACCATAAAGCCATAGACGCCGCCGAAATACGTCAGCGCCGAGAGCGCCTTCGTCAAAGCCGGCGTGCGGAGCGATTCGAGAATGTAAAGCAGTTGCATGGATAAGCCTCCCTCTATTGATACAAATCACATTATAGCAAATCAAAAAAGAAGATACAATCAGGAAATCATACGATCCTTAGGGCAGTGTCATTCTAAAGGCATCGCGGCGATCCCTCGCGTGAGTGCTGCGGTTGGCGAAAAAAACGCCATTCAGCGGCGGAAATGTGAGCATCGGCGCACGCGACGCCTTGCGTCGTGGGCGACCGCCAAGCGTTCCTACCTCCGCACCTCTGACGCACTTTCTTTGGGCTCCACCCGTTTCTTTCGGGCGAGCGAAAGAAATGGGTGGAATCTGCGTAGGGGATACGGATTGCCACACCAGCGTGCGCGCTGGTTCGCAATGACAAAACGAGAAGTCCGGCATAACATACTCCACTCGGACTGTTGTTTTTTAAGAAATCGAATTGACGCAGATGAACGAAAATGATACAATCATTTTAAGGAATTGATAACAGCCACCCAACGAATCTGAACGGAGGAATACCTATGGATCTGGAAAAAACCATCCGGGCGCTGCAGGGGCGCGGCTTTGCCGTCTCCCGCTTTGCCACGAAGGAGGAGGCCGCGGACTATCTGGCCGGGGCGATTCAAAACACAACCGTCGGCATGGGCGGCAGCAAGACGCTCGACACACTCGGCGTCTATGACCGCCTGAAGGAGCACAACGAGGTCTTCTGGCACTGGAGAGAGCCCGGCATTCCGACGCTGGACAAGGCGCTCACGGCGCAGACCTATCTCTCGAGCGCGAACGCGATCACCGAGGACGGACAGATCATCAACATCGACGGGCGCGGCAACCGTCTCGCCGCGATGGTCTACGGCCCGGGCAAGGACATTTACATCGTGGCCGGCGTGAACAAGATCGAGGAGGACTTTGACAAGGCATTGTTCCGCGCGCGGAATACCGCCGCCGTGCAGAACATGGCGCGGTTCGCCGGCTCTCAGCCATGTCAGAGCGAGAAGGGCGGCGGCAAGTGCTATGACTGCCGCAGCAAGGACCGCGGCTGCAACGGCCTGCTCGTGCTCTGGGGCAAAATGTTCGACATGCAGAAAATCGAGGTCGTGCTCATCGAAGAGGAGCTCGGCCTGTAAAAAGACGAAAGAAGGCGTCAAAGGATGAGGGTATTCAAGCGCATCAAATGGGCGTATCTGCTCGTGAGCGTGTTTTTCATCGCGCTGGGCGTGCTGCTGGTGGTGAGACCGGACACGTCGATGATCTGGTTCTGCCGCCTCCTCGGCGGCGTCGCGGTGCTCTTCGGTCTCGCGCGGATCATCGGCTACTTCGTGCGCGAGCTCGACGGCGTCGGCCTGCGGTATGACTTTGCCACGGGCGCGTTTGCCATCGTGGCGGGCGCGTTCCTGCTCTGGCGCGCGCCGGAGGTTGCCGGGGTGATGGACATCGTGATCGGCCTGTTCATCCTGGTCGACTGCGTGTTCAAGCTGCAGGTCGCCATGGACTCCAAGCGCATGGGCGCGCGCAGCTGGTGGATCACCCTGCTGTTCACCTGCGTGAGTCTGGTGCTCGGTCTGCTGCTCATCTTCGACACGTTCAAGGGTCAGCGCGTGCTGAGCACGATGATGGGCGTCGCCCTCGTGGCGGACGGACTGCAGAACCTCTGCACCGTGATCTATGCCACGATCTTCGTCAAGGACGTGAAGAAAAAGGTCAAGGACGTCGTGGACGAGATGACCGCGATCGAAACCACGGGCGAAGTTGTGGCGGAAGAGAAGCCCTTCCCCGAGGATTTTGACGAGGCGATCGCCGCCGCGGCGAATCTGCCCCCGGCGGAATTCGTCGAGCCGCCGATGGCGGAGCAGTCAAAGAAAGAAGGCTGAGCGATGCTGGAAGAAACTTTTCTGTCGGTCTACGACAAGTTCAAGGTGGAGTTTTTCCGCCGTCTGTTCTCCCTCGTGCGCGAGCGTGAGGGCTCGCTGAGCGCGATGGAGGCGTTCTCCGTGGAGATCATCAAGGAGCTGGACGCGCCCACGATCAGCCAGTTCGCGGACTTTCTGGGCATCAGCCAGTCGAACGCGACGTATAAGGTCAACAGCCTGATCAAAAAGGGCTATATCGTGAAGGAAAACTCCGACATTGACCGCCGCGAATATCATCTCAAGCTCTCGGAGAAATACTACCACTACAGCGGGCTGATGAAGAGCTATGTCGACACGGTCATGGACCGTATGCAGCAGCGCTTCACCCCGGAGGAGCTGGAGACGTTCTCCAAAATGCTCAGCGTGATGAGCGAGGAGCTCATGCCGGAAACCGGACTGTAATCAAAATGAGAGCCTGCTTTTAGCAGGCTCTCATTTTATTTCTTCAAACTCTTGTATTTTTCTCCCGAAACGTGTAATCTAATATGGTAACGATCCTGATTCATCCGCCCCGGAAAGGAGACGAGGTATGCAGCTTCTGCTTTTGATCGCGCTTGGCCCCGCCATTGCGCTTGCGGTCTATATCTACCGGAAGGACGCCGTGGAGCATGAGCCGGTGAATCTGCTGCTGCGTCTGGCCGGATTCGGCGCGCTCAGCTGCGTGCCCGCCGCGCTCGCGGAGATGGCCATCGGCTCGGTGATCCATTCCTTCGTGCCGCAGGAGAGCTATCTCGGCGCGTTTCTGGACGCCTTTGTCGTGGCGGCGCTGTGTGAGGAGTGCTGCAAGTTCTTCTTCTTAAACCGCCAGACGTGGCGCAGCCCCGCCTTTGACTATCAGTTCGACGGCATTGTCTACGCCGTCACGGTCTCGCTCGGCTTTGCCGCGCTGGAGAACGTGGAATACGTGCTGCAGTACGGCCTCGGCACGGGGCTTCTGCGCGCTGTGACGAGCGTGCCCGGTCACGCGGTGTTCGGCGTGTTCATGGGCTATTACTACGGCTTTGCCAAGCTCGCGCAGTATGACGGCGACCGCAGCCGCGAGCAGCATTATAAAAAGCTCGCCGTCATCGTGCCGCTGCTGCTGCACGGCACCTATGACTTCTTCGCGATGACGATGCAGTTTGACGGCCGGTTCACCGTGCTGTTCTTCGCCTTTCTCGCCGCGCTCTATCTCGTCGGCACCCGGCAGGTCAACCGCTCCGCGAAGGAAGACCGCCGCGTCGATCAGGATGTGCTGCAGCGGTTCAGCCCCGATTTTCGCCCGCCGTGGCAGGAGTGATGCACCATGGATGAAAAACATTATTCCTATCCCCTTGAGCTCGGCGTGAGCATGTTCTCCGGCCGCCACGCGCTGAAGGTGAGCGCCTATCAGGAGCTCTATATGCAGGCGGTCGAGCCGCATCTGCTGAACATCGGCATGGACGAAGCCAGACTCATGGAGGAGCTCGACGTGGCGTGGGTGCTCATCGCGCTCACGATGGAGCCGAAGCGCCCGATCCGCCCCGGCGATCAGCTGCACGCGAAAACGTGGAACACGACCGAAAAGGTGCGGCTGCTGTTTCGCCGCGAGATCGTGTTTTATGATGAAAACGATGAAATTGTCCTCACGGGCGCGACGTTCTCGGCCCTGCTCGATCTGAAAACGCGCCGCGTCTGCACCGACCGGGAGCTGATCTCCCGCTTCAACCTGCCCGCGGGGGAGACGCTTCTGGAGGCGTCCGACCGCCTGCGCATGAAAACGCCGCTCACAGAGCCGGTGGAGATTCTGACCGCCCGCCCCAGCTGGGAGGACGCGGTCGGCCACGTGAACAACTTCCGCTACGGCGAGATGGTCTATGACGCGCTCACGCCGGAGCAGCGGGAACACATGGAACACCTGCGGCGGCTCGAGCTCTATTTCGTCAGCGAGACGAAGCCGGGCGACACGCTCACGCTCCACCGCGTGGACGAGGAGGACGCCGCGACCGTGACCGTCACGCTGCCGGAGCAGACCCGCCCCGCTTTCGCGGCAAAGCTGCGCTTTTAATACACAAAGGAGACAGAGAGAAATGAAAATCCGTTATTGTGGTTCCTTTGACGGCAAGGTGGCGAGCCTGCCGCCGGCGCAGCCGGTGGAGGGCGCTGTGCGCGTGGAAGAGCCGGGCCGGCCCCGCGAGCTCGTGCGCAGGACGAACATCGGCGCGGCGATCCTCTTCGGCGTGCTGCTTCTGCTGGTGATCCTGCGCGGCGGCCTCGGTGCGCTGCATCTGGGCGGCGTGGTGCTCGCGCTGCTGGTCGTGCTCCCGCGCGAGCTGCTTCGGGCCGTGTTCTACCGCGAGGAGTGCTGGTTTTACATGAATTTTCAGGAGAGCATGCCGTTTCTCACGGGCTCGGAGCACATGAGCCGCACGCGCTTTCTCCTGCTCACGCTCGTGCCGGACATTCTCTTCGGCCTGATCCCGCTGGTGCTCTTTTTGATCTGGCCGAAGCTGACCGTCCTCGGCACGATGGGTCTGATCTGCCTCCCGATGGGCTTCGGCGACTATCTCCTCGCCTGGCTCGTCCTGCGTCAGGTACCCAGCGACGCCACGGTTTACAGACAGTATTTTCATACATACTGGTACTGAGATATGAGATGCAAAAAGCTCCCCGCTTTTTCAGCGGGGAGCTTTTTGCTTTAGTTAGGAGTTAGGAATTAGGAGTTAGGAATGGTGGTGTCGGCTTGCGCCGACGAATTGGAATCGCGCGAAGCGCACCTTCAATTCCTAATTCCTCATTCCTCATTCCTAATTGACATCAGTTCCACCCTAAGAAGCAATTCTGACTCTCAATCTCCGCGTACAGCATTGCGCCGTGCTCTCTGGCGTCGTGGACGAAGATGACGCCCTCGAGGGGGCCGCCCTTGGCCTCGGGGACGAGCTCGGTGAAGATCTCGGGCAGCTCATTGAGCGCCTCGGCGTGATAGAGCACGCCGTGCTCCTCGCGGTGGATGGCGGTGTAGAACGTGCCGGCCTCGACGAGGTCCTGGAAGAAGTGGCTGCCGTAGCTCAGCTCCGGCACGAGGCCGCCTTCGTTGTAGCTCACCTCGGCGATCGAGAGATAGTTGCAGATCTCCATGAAGCCGACGGGTACGCCGAGGCTGATCGTGCTCGTGCCCCAGCGGCCGGGGCCGAGGAGCACCGCGTCCTGCCCCCGGAGCTTTTCGTTGATCGTGCCGATTGCGCGGGCGACGGCGTATTTCTGCTGCGGCGGGAGCTTGAGATAGGCGCTGGCCGCAACGCGGACGATGAAGCCGACGTTCTGGCACATGTTGCCGCCCATGAAGTTGCCGCGGATCTGATAGAGCTTGGTTTTGAGCTCCGGCGCGGCCTGCGTGCTGCCGACGCCCTTGGACTGCAGCGGGCGGCACTGCAGCAGGTTCACGCGGTAATCCGTCCCGCCCGGGCGGAAGTTCACGGCGTATTCAATGTCCACGGGATAGGCGTATTTCTCCGCGATGGTCTGGAGGATCTTCGTCATCGTGTCGGGGAAATCCGTCTGCCACAGGAGCTTCTTGAACGAGAAGATCTCCGGCGGCATCTCGCGGATGCCGAGCTCGCGAAAGCGCTGGATCGCCGCCATGTCCGGCTCGGTGAACAGGCGCATGTCCGCCTTCACGTCCTCCTTTGGAACGGCGGTCGCGGGGATGGTGACAAATTCGTTGTTCTCGAGGTCGATCGCGTCGATGTTGTGCTGCGAGAATTTATACTCATCCCCGTAATGGCACATGATTGGGGCGCGGGGATTGTCGAGACTGATGAGTCTCGCGTAATCGTCCGCCTCACGGTCGACGGCGCGGGTGCCCATGCCGTAGACAAGGCGGAGCATGCCCTTGTTCTCGGTCGATTTGTTGCTGCCGGTGAGATAGAGATCCTTCGAGTGGCCGACGCCTCCCATGTGCGGGAAGTAATACTTTCCGTGGCAGTCGCCGGAGACGCGCATGACGAGCAGGGCCATCTGCTCATCGCGGGCGAGGAGGTTTCGCTGCGCGCGGTACTGGATCGCGTCCGGGCTCATGGTGCTGGCATAGACCGTGCGCACCGCCTGCTCAAAGACCTCATAGCGCTCCTGCAGCGTGCCCTGGTTGGCGCAGAAGACGCTCTCATACTTGCCCGCGAACGCGTTGCCGAAGCCGTCCTCGAGCAGGGACGAGGAGCGCACGATGATCGGGCTCTGGCCGAAGTATTCGAGCATGGAGAGAAACTGCTCGCGCACCGAGCGGTTGAACTCGCCCGTCAGCATACGGTCGCGGATGATCGGGGCGATGGTGATATAGTCGTTGACCTCCTGCATCGCCTTGCGCAGACGCCAGCAGTCGTTGTCGACAAAGTAGGTGTAGAACACGTCCGCGCCGATGAAGTAGGAGTCGTGCGGCTCGATCTTCTCGGCGTAGAGCGCGGGCTCGGTGTCGCGCAGGACGTTGCGGGCCAGGAGCATGCCGGCGCTCTTGCCGCCGATGCAGCCGGTGCCGATCTCGCGCCGGGCGATGTCCAGCAGATCCTGCACGCCGAAATACTGCCGGCAGAGCTCGAGGCGCTGCGGCTCGATGCCGAGCAGGCACTGGCGAATGTTGTCGATCTCCTCCTCGGAGTAGACGCCGGCGGCCATGTCCGCCACCATGCGGTCCCAGCTGTCGGGCCGGTCCTGCACCTGCACAAAGTGGTCGAAAAGCCCCGTGTTGTCCACGCTGGAGGTCAGCACCTCCCACCTGTCGCCGTGCAGGCGCAGCGGGTAGTAGGAGACCTTCGCCTTGCGCCGGGGCGCCACGTTTGCCACCTGCATATAGAGCGCCGCGTCCTTCGTGCGCATGTTTAAGAGCAGCGGCGCCGCGTGCCGGATGCGGGAGATGCTCTCGCGCGTGTGGTGGTCAAAGAGCAGGGAGAAATAGCCCACGGACTTCATTGCCGAGAGATAGGGGTTTGTCAGCAGGAAGAAGTTTGAGACCATCAGATCGGAGAACCAGTATTTCTGCAGCTCCGTCAGACAGTCGAAGAGGTAGAAGACGCCCTCGCCCTCCTCCTGAATGATGCGGTTGACCTTGACGGTGAAGCTCTCAAAGCCGATGTGCGGGTCGATCTCATACTTTTTCGTGTTCGCCCCGCCCGAGGCCATGGCCTCGGCGTCCATGATCTCCTGATGCCCGCCGAAGCGGAAATAGACGATGCGCTGCCCGCTGCGCGCCACGTGCATGACAAAGCGGTTGGCAACGTAAATGTAGTCGGCCAGATCGTTGATCTGCCAGACCACGTTCTCGCCCGGGGCCAGCCCACCGATGGCCTCGTCCAGCCCGGTCAGGCCGGTGCTCACCCGATCGGGCAGACCGTGCTTCATACCCTCCATGTTGATCTCTCCTCTCCGCAATTTCGGAATACCTTATTATAGCGTTAAGGGGAAGGGGAAGTCAATTAGTTGTAAGTTGTAAGTTATAAGTTGTTAGTCGGAGTCACGGTTAACTAACAACTAACAACTTACAACTATGAACTAAAAACTCTCTCTTGACTTTCTCCCCATTCGGCGTATAATAAAATCCCCAATCTGAAATTGAGAATCGTTTTCAAATATGGAAAGGACGATCCCTATGACGTATAAAACGCGGCAGCGGGAGGAGATTGCGGAGTATCTCGCCTCCATCCCGGGCAAGCATGTGACCGCGGGCGACATCTGCGCGCATTTTCAGACGCAGGGCAGCGCCATCGGCGCGGCGACGGTCTATCGCCAGCTCGAGCGCATGGTGCGCGACGGCGTGGTGCAGAAATACATCATCGACGAGCAGAGCAGCGCCTGCTTTGCCTGGCTCGGCGCCGAGTCGTGCAGCGACAGCTGCTATCACTGCAAGTGCGAGCGCTGCGGGAAGCTGATTCATTTAAGCTGCGCGGAGCTCGATCACATCGCGGCGCATCTGATGGAGGATCATTCGTTCCGGCTCAACACGCGCCGCACGGTGTTCTACGGCGTGTGCGCCGAGTGCGCGAAGGAGGAAACAGCATGAAGAGAGTTTTGAGTTTGGTTCTGGCGCTGGGGATGCTCCTTTCCCTCGCCGCCTGCTCCGGCGCGGAGCGCCGGGCGCGCGTGCAGATCGTGACGACCTGCTTTCCCATCTATGACTGGACGCGCAATATCGTCGGCGATACCGAGGGCGTGGAGATTACATGGCTGATGGACAGCGGCGTCGACCCGCACAGCTTCCAGCCAACGGTGAAGGATCTCACCACGGTCTCGGACGCGGATCTGTTCGTCTATGTCGGCGGCGAATCCGAGGCGTGGGCGAACGACGCGGCGGCCGAGATGAAAAACCCGGACGCGAAGGCGCTCGCGCTTCTCTCCGAGCTGGATCTTGCCCTCGAGGAGGAGGCCGTGCCCGGCGCGGAGCAGGCCGATGAGGAGCCCGGCGCGCTCGACGAGCACATCTGGATGAGCCTGCGCGCGGCTGCGCGCAGCGTCGATCTCATCTGCGAGGCGCTCTGCGGGATTGACAGCGCGAACGACGATGTCTACCGCATGAACGCGGAGGATTACACGGCGCAGCTGAACGCGCTCGACCAGGCGTATGGCGACGCCGTCGCCTCGTCCGAGCTCGACACGATTTTAGTTGCCGACCGCTTCCCCTTCCGCTATCTGGCGGAGGACTATGGTCTCAAATACTACGCCGCCTTCGCCGGCTGCTCTGCCGAGACGGAGGCGAGCTTCCAGACCGTGCTGGGGCTCTCGCAGGAGGTGGACACGCTGGGCCTGCCCGTCATTCTGGTGACGGAAAACGGCACCGGCGACATTGCCGAGGCCGTCAGCGAGGGCAGCCAGACCGAGCCCGCCGTGCGCACGCTCGATTCGCTCCAGTCCGTCACGGCGGAGATCGCGGCGGAGGGCGTCACGTATCTCTCCGTGATGGAGCAGAATCTCGAGGTACTGAAGGAGGCGCTCGGATGGCACTGATGACCTGCCGCGAGCTCTCCCTCGGTTATGACGGGGACGTGCTCGTGAGGGACCTCAATTTCGAGGTGAACGCGGGGGACTATCTCTGCATCGTCGGCGAGAACGGCGCGGGCAAGAGCACGCTCATGCGCACGCTCCTCGGCCTGCAGCCGCCGCTTTCGGGCTCGATCACCTTCGGCGAGGGGCTGCGCCGTCAGGATCTCGGCTGGCTGCCGCAGCAGACGCCCGTGCAGCGCGATTTTCCCGCCGCCGTGGGCGAGATCGTGCTCTCCGGCTGTCAGGCGCGCGAGGGCTTCCACCCGTTTTACTCCAGGGCGGACAAGGCGCGCGCGCAGGACGCGATGGCGCGCATGGACATTTCCGCCCTCTCGAACCGCTGCTACCGCGAGCTCTCCGGCGGCCAGCAGCAGCGCGTGCTGCTCGCGCGGGCGCTCTGCGCGGCGGATCGGCTGCTGCTGCTCGATGAGCCCGTCGCGGGGCTCGACCCGATGGCGACGCAGGAGCTCTATCACCTCATCTCGGAGCTCAACCGCGGCGGCATGACGATCCTGATGATCTCGCACGATATGAACGCCGCCCTGCGCTACGCCAGCCACATTCTCCACGTCGGAGGGGCGAGCTTCTTCGGCACGAAGGACGATTATCTCAAGGCCGGGGGCGCGCGGCGCTATCTCAGGCGGAGAGGGGGCGAGCGCGTATGACCCTGTGGCAGTATTTCGCCTACCCCACCGTGCGCTATGCGCTGATCGTGGGCGTGCTCATTTCCTTAAGCGCATCGCTCCTCGGCGTGACGCTCGTGCTCAAGCGGTTTTCCTTCATCGGCGACGGGCTCAGCCACGTGGCCTTCGGCGCGACCGCCGTCGCCGCCGTGCTGGGACTCGGCAGCAGCAACATGCTCTTTGTCCTGCCCGTCACGATCCTCTGCGCGGTGTTCCTGCTCCGCCCGGGACAGGGGGCGAAGATCCACGGCGACGCCGCGATTGCGATGCTCTCGGTCGGCGCGCTCGCCGTCGGCTATCTGCTGCTGCATCTGTTCTCCGCCTCGGCCAACGTCGCGGGCGACGTGTGCAGCACGCTCTTCGGCTCCACCGCCATCCTCACGCTCACGAAGGGCGAGGTGTGGCTGAGCATCGCGCTCTCCGCCGCGGTGGTGCTCGTGTTTTTGCTGTTTTATAACCAGATCTTTGCCATCACCTTCGACGAGCGCTTTGCCCGCGCCGTCGGCACGAAGACGGAGGTCTATAACCTCGGTCTCGCGGTGCTGATCGCGGTGATCATCGTGCTCGCGATGAAGCTCGTCGGCGCGCTTTTAATCTCCGCGCTCGTCGTCTTCCCGGCGCTCTCGGCGATGCGGCTGTTTAAGAGCTTCAAGGCCGTCACGATCAGCGCGGGCGCGATCAGCGTCATGTGCGCCGTGGCCGGCATCGTGATCTCCATCCTCGCCGAAACCCCCGTCGGCGCCACGATCGTGGCGGTCGATCTCGCGGCGTTTCTGGTGTGTTCGGTTGTGGGAAGCGCGAAGGCATAAAAATACCGTGGAAATCCTCGGATTTCCACGGTATTTTTTTATTTGTTTCTCTTCTCTTCCATATGCTTCAAAAACTCCGGCCCGTAGCCGTAGTGCTCCACGACGAAGTCGAGGTCCTTGTCGCCGCGGCCGGAGAGGTTTACGAGCGCGGAGCCCGTGACGCCGGTGCGGGCGATCTTGATGGCCTGCGCGAGGGCGTGGCTGGATTCGATCGCGGGGATGATGCCCTCGTGTCTCGACAGGAGGAAGAGCGCCTCGATGGCCTCCTCGTCGTCGATGGTCTCGTACTTGACGCGGCCCATCTCGTGCAGCAGGGCGTGCTCCGGGCCGGCGGCGGGATAGTCCAGGCCGCTGGCGTTGGAGTAGACCGGGGCGGGGTCGCCGTTTTCGTCGGCGAGCATGATGCTGTTAAAGCCGTGCATGACGCCCTCGGCGCCGTAGGTGATCGACGCCGCGTGGTCGCCGAGCTTCGGGCCGCGGCCCAGCGGCTCGACGCCGATGAGCTCCACGGCGTCGGAGAGAAACGGCGTGAACATGCCGATGGAGTTCGACCCGCCGCCGACGCAGGCGATGACCTGATCGGGCAGATGGCCGGTCATGGAGACGAACTGCTCCCTCGCCTCCTCGCCGATGCAGAACTGGAAATCGCGCACCATGAGCGGGAACGGATGCGGGCCCGCGGCGGTGCCGATGCAGTAGATTGCGTCCTTGTATTCCTTGGCGTAGGCCATGAAGGCCGCGTCGACCGCCTCCTTGAGCGTCTTGAGACCGAAGGTGACGGGGATGACGTTCGCGCCGAGCATCTTCATGCGCGTGACGTTCGGCGCCTGCTTGGCGATGTCGACCTCGCCCATGTAGATATCGCACTCCATGCCGAAGTAGGCCGCGGCCGTGGCGAGGGCGACGCCGTGCTGACCCGCGCCGGTCTCGGCGATGAGCTTCTTCTTGCCCATGTATTTGGCGAGCAGGCCCTCGCCCATGCAGTGGTTGAGCTTGTGCGCGCCGGTGTGGTTCAGATCCTCGCGCTTGAGATAGATCTGGAAGCGGCCGAGGTGGTTCGAGAGGTTCTGGCAGTGGTACACCGGGGTCGGGCGGCCCTGAAAATCGCGGCGGATGCGCCGCAGCTCCGCGATGAACTGCGCCGACTGCGCGATCGTGTAATACGCCTCGGCGTACTCGTTGAACGCCTTGATGAGCTCCGGATCGTCCAGATAATTCCCGCCGAAGCGGCCGAAATAGCCATCCGTCGTCGGATGCTCCTTGAGATAATTGTCAAAGTCTCTGTATGGATTCATAATCGGAATTCCTTTCCGTGCAGAATAGATTGATTTTACCATATTCTGCGTCGGTGTGCAATCACCATCCGCGACAGAAACATTTTTCTATCAAAACTCGTTCGATGCGGTTAAAAATTATGACATTTTATGTTGCCTTTTGAACCCATTTCTGATAAAATACATCTGTTAAACTGCGCCCAAACGGCAGAAAGGAGGCGACGCGGTGAACAAACAATTGCATAACCGTCATCGCGTGGTACTCTGGCTGTCGTTTTTGGCCGAGTGCATGCTGTGCGTGCCGGAGGGCAAGCGCGGCGCGCTGCTCTGGGCTCTGGCCGCGGCGGCGTCGACGGCGCTGTTTCGCGCGCTGCCGGAAAAGCAGCTGAAGCCGCGGCGCCCGAGCGGGCTCACGATGACGGCGGCGGTGCTCTATGGCGTGTATCTCGCGGTGAGCTTCTTCGACCGCTGGAGCCAGACCGCGGCGGTGCAGGGCCTGACCGCGCGGCTGGGGCTCGATCTCGGCGCGGTGATGACGGTCGTCTCGATCCTGGTGCTCGCGGCGTCGGTGCCGTTTCTGCTCTGGCTCGGCGGGCATCTCGGCGACGCGGCGGAAAAGGGGCTTGACCGCGTCGGCGGCGGCTTTGCCGTGGGCGTGCTCTTCGCGCTCGAGGCGGTGCTGCTGATCTACGTGCTGCAGACGAGCTGTCTGCAGGATCTGATCCCGCAGAAAACGTGGTACTTTGTGCCCGCGCTGCTGACGATGATCGCGCTGCTGCTGCTCCTGTCGCTTTTGACCGGGCGGCTGGGGCGCGGGATGTGCCTGGCCGCGATCCTCGTCACGATCTGGGGCATTGCGAACCACTATGTGCTGCTCTTCCACGGCAGCCCGCTGTTTTTGAGCGAGCTTGCCAACACCAAGACGGCGCTGAACGTGATCTCGGGCTATACCTTCCTGCCGGACGAGACGCTCTGGAAGGTGCTGCTGCTCTGCCCGGTGGGGCTCGCGCTCGGAAAGAGCGCGCTGTACATCGAAAAGGCGAAGCGAGAGAAGGTGAAGCCCGGCGCGATCCTCGCGCGTTTTGGCGGACTCGCCGCGTGCGTTGCCGCGGTGGCGCTGATCTTTTCCGGGACAAAGACGCTGGTCTCATGGTCGGTGTCGGACGGGCTTTACAATTACGGCTTTCTCCCCTGCGCGGTGGACGATGCGCGCCGCCGCTCCGCGCCCTTCCTGGAGCCGGACGGCTATGACGCGGCGGCCCAGCCCGCGACCGGGCAGGCGCGCGAGGACGATGTGCGCCCGGACGTGATATTGATCCTGAACGAGACGTTCTGCGATCTGAGCGACTGCATGAACCTGACCGAGGACACCGACGGCGGCTATCTCCGCTCGTTTTACGACATTCCCGGCGCGGTCTACGGCCACGCCGTCTCCCCGCTCGTCGGCGGCGGCACGAACAACTCGGAGTATGAGCTGCTCACGGGCAGAACCTCGTATCTCCTCACCGCCCCGGCGCCGTTCAACTATCTGAAATTCAATAGCGACCGCGGCAGCGTCGTGGCGCACATGAAGTCCCTCGGCTACGTGACCGAGGCGATGCACAGCGGCAACGCAATCAACTACCGCCGCGTGGACGCCTATCCCGCGCTGGGCTTTGACTTCATCCGCCTCGGCGACCATCAGTATGAGGATCTCGGCGAATACGGCGCGCGCTGGCAGCTCGACCGGAATTTCTACCGCCAGATGTACGACGATTACGAGAGCATCGGCGACGAGCCGCGCTTCCTCTTCCTCCTGACCTACCAGAACCACGGCGGCTGGGAGCAGAACGACGCGAGCCTGGACCGCGTGCACGCCGTCGGCGACTACGGCGATCTGAACGACGATCTGGACGAATATCTCACGAGCATGCAGCTCTCGGCCCGCGCCTTCCGCACGCTGACGGAGCACTTTGCGATGGTCGACCGCCCGGTGATCGTCTGCATGGTGGGCGACCACGCGCCGAGCTTTATCAGCAGTCTGCCGATGGACGAGCGCGAGAGCGAATTCCGGCAGGAGATCTCCAAGCGAACGGTGCCCTACGTCATCTGGAGCAACTACGGCGCGGATCTCTCCCGCTGCCCGGAATACACGACGATGTTCGCCCTCATGCCGCAGCTGCTGCGCGCGGCGGGCCTCCCGCTGCCGGACGATTATCAGACGATCCTCGCCATGAACCGCGTCTGGCCCGTGTTCACCTCCACCGGCCTCTGCATGGACCGCACCGGAGACGTGACGCTCTACAACGCGGAAGACAGCAAGTATGATCTGATCAAACGGTATCTGTCGATTGAATATCGGATGGCAATGGAGAAATGAAACAGTTAGGAGTTAGGAATTAGGAATTAGGAATTGAAGGTGCGCTTCGCGCGGTTGAAAAAAGCGCGATGTTTCCATCGCGCCTCAAATCAAATCCTGTCGGCGTAAGCCGACTCCATCATTCCTAATTCCTCATTCCTAATTCCTCATTAAAAAAGAGCTGCCCGGCTGGGCAGCTCTTTTTGCTTTGGTTTTTTACGCCTGCTGATTGCGCTCAATGTTCTTGCGGATCTCGATTCTCTTGCGGCGGGCTTCCTTGTACTCGGGGAAGACCTTGTCGCGCGTCTCGTAAGGAATGCTCTCGTTGTAGGTGAGCTTCTTGAGGTGGATCGCGTCGAACTTGCAGCGCGTGGTGCACACGCCGCAGCCGAGGCACTTGTTCGGGTCGACCCAGCTCGCGCCGCACTTGAGGCAGCGGGAGGCTTCCTTCTGGATCTGCTCCACGGTGAAGACCTTGCGGTCGTCCTGGAAGGTCATGGCCTTGGCCTTGTCCTTCTTCGGGACCTGACGCTTGGACTTGCCCATGCTCTTCTTGACGGTGTCGAAGTCGACGTTGTCCTTATCGAAGGCGCGATAGGTCAGGCGGTCACGGCCGATGGTGAGGCTCTGGCCGGGGTGCACGTAGCGGTGGATGGAGATGGCGGCCTGCTTGCCCTGCGCGATGGCGTCGATGGCAAACTTCGGGCCGGTGTGGGCGTCGCCGCCGACGAAGACGTCGGGCTGCGCCGTCTGATAGGTGACCTCGTCCGCGAGGACGCGGCCCTTCTCGTCGACCTTCAGCTCGCCGAGATCCAGCTTGCCGAGCGTGATGCGCTGACCGATGGCGGCGAGGATGGCGTCGCACTCGATCTCGCCGGCTTCGCAGACAAGGGCCTTGACCTTGCCGCGGGAGCCCTTGATCTCCACGGGCTTGTACTCGAAGAGGAACTTGACGCCCTCTTCCTTCGCCTCGGCGACCTCAGCGGGATCGGCGGGCATGTCGCTCTCTTTTCTGCGGTAGGCCACGGTGACCTCCACGCCGAGACGGGCAGCCGCACGGGCGACGTCCATCGCGACGTTGCCGCCGCCGACGACGACGACCTTCTTGCCCAGATCGAGCTGATGGCCGGCGTTGACCTCGCGCAGGAAGTCGATGCCGCCCCAGACGCCCTGGAGATCCTCGCCCTTGATGCCGAGCTTCGCACTCTCCTGCGCGCCGATGCCGAGATAGAACGCGTCATAGCCCTGCTCGCGCAGCTCCTTGAGCGTGACGTCCTTGCCGACCTCGACGCCGCACTTGAAGATGACGCCGAGCTCCTTGAGCACGTCGATCTCTGCGTCGAGCACGTTCTTCTCGAGGCGGAAGTTCGGGATGCCGTAGCGGAGCATACCGCCGGGCTGCTCGTTCTTATCGAAGACGGTGACGGAGTAGTTGTAGGTGGCCAGGAAGTAAGCGCAGCTCAGACCCGCGGGGCCGGCGCCGATGATGGCGATGCGCTTATCGCTGTAGTCATAGGGACGGCGCGGCACGAAACGCTTGGCGCGGTCGAGCTCCTGGGCCGCGATGAACTTCTTGATCTCGTCGATGGCGACGGGCGCGTCGATGTCGCCGCGGGAGCAGGCCTCCTCGCACTTGCGGTTGCAGATGGCGCCGCAGACGGCGGGCAGCGGGTTCTCCTTCTTGATGAGCTCCAGCGCCTCGAGGTAACGACCCTCGGAGGCCAGCTTGATGTAGCCCTGAACGGCGATGTGCGCGGGGCAGGCGACCTTGCAGGGCGCGGTGCCCTCGGGGGAGATGAACTCGCGGTTGGAGCGGTGGTTCGGATTCCACTTGTCGGGGCCCCACTCCTGATCGTCGGGCAGCTCATGGAACTTGTGGACGATGGGCTCCTTGGCGCAGAGCTTCTGGCCCATCTGGATGGCGTTGTTCGCGCAGTGATCGGTGCAGCGGCCGCAGGCCACGCACTTCTCCTCGTCGATCTCGGCGACGTAGTTGCTCTTGGTGAAGTTCGGGGTGTTGAAGTACTGCGTCACGCCCAGCGCGAGGCAGCTCTCGACCTGGCAGTTGCAGATGGCGAAGGTCTCGCCGGTGTGCAGGGTCGTGATCTGGTGCACGCAGCCGATGTCGTCGGCCTTCTTGATGATGGCCTTCGCCTCGTCCACGCTGACCGGGCGGCCCCAGCCGTTGTGGGTGAAGAGGTCGGCAATGCGGCCCATGAACAGGCAGTAATCCTCATCGATGTCGCCGGAGCCCTCGCCCATCATGCGGCGGACGCGGCGGCACTGACATGGGGCGATGTTCAGGTGGCCCTCATTGTCCTCAATGTACTTCGAGCAGCGCTCGTTGTCGACCTTCTGCGCGTCCGCGGGGATGGCGCTCTCCACGGGGATGACGCGCATGACGCCGGCGCCCATGGGGGTGTTCATGGCGTGCTCTTCCTGGCTGGTGGTCGCATGCTGATGGAACGCATAGGCGATCTCGGGATGCGCCTCGACGAACGGCTTGTTCGACAGCAGGAACTCGAAGATGCCGGGGGTGTAAGGCGGCAGCAGGTAAATCTCAAGATTGACCTTCGGCACGATGACCTGCACGACGAGACCGATCTTCGTGATCTCGTGCAGCACCTCTCTGGTGCGCTTGATGGGCATCTTGGCCTTCTTCGCAATCAGCGGCACGAAGGCCGGCTTCATGCTGGTCAGCGCCAGCATAACCTGGATCTGTTCGTCGGTGATCCATTTCTCAAAGACTCTGTACTCTGCGCAATCGGGGGTGATTTTGTAGAGACCGTCATTGATCTTTTCGCACAGACGAATCAAATTCTGTCTGACTTCCAATGGAAACTCCCTCCTTGTATTTTGGCCCTTTTTTAGACAGTTATCCACTATCCATAGCTACGTCCATTTTATTTGTTTGACAACCAAATGTCAATGAAAATTGCCACACTTTATTAAATAAATCCAAAAAAATAGTTGTTAGTTGGAAGTTTTTAGTTGATAGTTGATTTCCCGTCAACTAACAACTTACAACTAACAACTAACAACTCATTCACCCCATCGGGTCCTCCCCTTCGGGATACGGCACGACCGCGGCGGGAACGACCTCAGACGCGGGCATGGCGTGGCGCGGCTGATCGTCGAAAAAGATATGCGCGCCGAACGCCTTGAGCACCGGCGCCTTGGGCGCGCCGCCGAGAAAATGCGCCTCGTCCACGCGCACGCCCCAGGCGCGCAGCGTTTTGATCGGGCGCTCGTGGGCCGGGGCGTTCCGGCTCGTGACGAGGGCGGTGCGGATGGGCGCCTCCTCCCTTTCGGCAAAGAGCGACTGGATGTGCGCGAGCGTGCGCAGGAAGGGCGCAAACGGCCCCTCGCGCAGCGGCACGTCCGCCATCGTCTGTTCATTCTCAAAGAAGGCGTCGATCCCCTCGCGCTGGAAGATGCGCTCGGAATCGGCGGAAAAGAGCACGGCGTCGCCATCGAAGGCGATGCGGATCTGGTCGAGGCGGCGGCGGGGATTTTCCGGGAGGTTCCCCGGCAGGATCACGCCCGCGGCCACGCCGGCGTCGATCGCCTGCTGCACATCGCCGCCGTTGGCGGAGAGAAAGAGATCGGTCTCATAGCTCTTCAGATACGGCGCGATCGGCTCTCCGCCGGAGAGGGCGGCGCGGGAAATGTCGAGCCCGTACTCCTGCACGGAGCGGAAGATGCGCAGGCTCGTGTTCGGGCTGTTGCGGCTCATGATGATGACCTCCACGAGCTGCTCGGCCTGCAGCTGATTGAGCGCCAGAAACGCCTGCACCAGCGGGAAGGCCGCGCCCGGGCGCAGCACGTCGTTTTCGTGCTGCACCTGGTATGCCTCATATGCCGCGAGCCCCTCGCGCTCATAGATCCGGTTTTCCTCCTCGAGATCAAAGAGCGCGCGCGAGCTGATGCCGATGACCAGCGGCTCGATCAGACTAAACGCCATATCATTCCTCCGAATCGGAAGCGGTTTCGCCCTGACGCTCCGCTCTCGCGTTGGCGACGGCGAGTCTGCGCTCGTCGAGACCGAGGCGGAGCACGGAGAACGCGGCAAAGGCGCAAAGGAGCACAGCGAGCGATGCGATAAAGCTGCCCAGACTCATGCCGCCCTTCTGGAAGGAGCTGACCGCGCCGCCGAGCAGCGCCGCTGCGAGCGCAAAGGGCACCGCGAGCATGGCGAGCAAGCGTCCGCCGCGCCGCCAGAAGAGACCGAAGATGCCGGCATTGAGCCCCAGCGCGCCCGCGACGAGCAGGGCGATGTTGCGGGCCGACCGCTGGCGGTTTTCGGCCTGGGCGGAGGCGTCCTCATCGGCGAAGTAATCCTTCGCGGCGGAGAGCACCTCGCCGTAGGTGGCGTTCTTCGGGATGCGGTCGCTGACGCCGGAGATCTCGCTCAGACGGCGGACGCCGGCGTCGAGCCGCTCGATATCGCTCTCATATTCATTGAACGCCGCGAGATCGGCGGTGAGCGCCTCCTTGTTCTCGCGGATCTTCTCGCGTCCGGCGTCGAGCTCGTTCTTCGCGCCGGCGAGGGCGGCCTTGCCCGCGTCAAGCTCGGCCTTGCCGGCGTCGAGCTTGGCCTGACCTGCGTTGATCTGCGCCTCGGCCGCGTCGAGCTTGGCCTGACCGTCGGCCAGATCCTGCTCGGCCTTGCGCATCTGCGCCTCGCCCTCGGAGATCTGCTGCGCGCCGGAGGCGAGCTGCGCCTGACCGGCCTCATACTCCGAGATCAGCTGGCTCATGGAATAGCTGCCGAGCTGCGTCTCATAGGCGATGCGCTGCGCCTCGACGGACGCCCAGAGCGCGAGGGCGCGGGTGTTGTCCCCGGCGTCACGCGCGGCCTGATAGTCCGCCTGCGTCTGCAGATAGCGGTCATAGAGGGGCTTGACGGTGTTATAGATCGGCTGCACGGCGGCGAGTCTCGCCTCGCCGGCGGCGTATTCCTGCTTGGCGGCTTCGAGCTTGGCCTGACCGGCCTCATACTCCGCCTGACCCTCGGCCAGCTGGCGCTGACCCTCGGCATACTGCGCTCTCGCGTCCGCGAGCTCGGCGCTGCCGGCGTCATCGGCCGCCTGACCGGCGGCGAGCTTCTCGGCGCCGGCGTTATATTCCGCCTCGCCCTCGGCGAGCTTATCCTCGCCCACGGCGTCGGTGACGGCGTGCTCGGCGAAGTCAAAGGCCTCCTGGTCGAGCGTGGTCTGGCGGGCGTTCACGCTGTCGGCAAGCGCGATGAGATCATCGAGCTGCTTGGTCACAGCGGCGGAGTCCTCGCGCTGCTGCGCCTCATCGAGCGCGACGCTGCGCAGGCCGAGCGGGCCGAGGACGATGGCGGCGAGGCTCGCCAGCGCGAGGGCGAGGCAGGCCGCCCGGCGCAGCCCCTTTTCGGGCAGGCGCGCGGCGCGGAAGGAAGTCACCTGCGCGAAGCGCTCGCCGAAGAGCAGCAGCTGCGGCAGGACGAACATGACGAGAATGAGCGTGACGATCGTGCCGGTGCCGACATAGTGGCCGATGCCGGCGACGACGGCCTCGGAGACGAGCTGGCCGATGAGCAGGCCCGCCACGACCATGATCGTGCCGGAGGTGATGATCGTCGGGAAGACGAAGTTGAGCGCCTCGGTCATGGCCTCCTTCGAGTCCACGCCCTGAGAGCGCAGCTCGTTGAAGCGGCTGGAGATGACGATGGCGTAGTCGATGTTCGCGCCCATCTGGATGGCCGTGACGATCAGATAGCAATTGAAGAAGACCCAGCTGCCCATCAGCCGCGCGATGGCGAAGTTGATGCAGATGCTGCCCTGGATGACCAGAATGAGCAGGATCGGCATGCCGAGCGAGCGGAAGGTAAAGAGCAGGATGAGCATGACGAGCAGAATGCTCGCAAGCGTGACGACGAGATTGTCCTGCTCGAAGGACTTCTGGAAGTCATAGGAGTTGGTGGCGTTGCCGACCGTGACGATCTCGTCCGCCGGGTAATACTGCCCGGCGATGACGTGCACGCGGTCGATGAAATCAAAGGTCTCCTGACCCTCGACGGGGAGCTTGAGATGCAGCACGAGACGGCTGTAGTTCTTGCCCTGCAGCTGGTCGCTCGCCATGGAGAGCTGATCATAGAGATTGCGGATGAGCGCGAGCTGCTCCTCGCTGACCTCAAAATCGCCGGACTCGGCCTTGTCGTGCAGGAAGAGGAAGAGGTCGATGATCGGCACGCGGTATTCCTCCGGCGTCTCGGTGACGGCGGCGGACGCGCCGTGCAGGCCGCCGTAATAGGCAAAGAGGCCCTGCGACATGGTCTCATCCATGCCGGACAGCGCGGCAAATTCCTGATAGTTCACGGCGTCGCCGAGCTTGTAGCCGCCCATGGCGTCGATCGTGGCGAGGCCCATGACGCTGTCCACCTCTTCGCAGGCGGCGAGGTCACCCAGCAGCGCCTTCTCGCTCTCGAGATCGCCCGCCGGGACGAGCACGGCGAGGGGGTTATTGTCGCCGAAGCGCGCGCGGATCTGGCGGTCGGCCATCTGATGGGCGTTCTGCTTGGGCGTGACGAGGAAATCCTCACTGTAGGCAAAGTTCACCTGCTGATAGAGATAGAACGCGCCGGCAAAAATGAACACGAACAGGATCGGGATGACCTTGCGCGTCGCCCACGCGAAGCGGCCGACGAAGGGGATCTTCGGCACGAACTTGCGGTGGCGCGTCTTGTCCATGGCCTTGCCGAAGATCATCAAAAGCCCCGGCATGACGAGAAAGACGCTGAGCAAGCTGCACGCGATGGCCTTGATGAGCACGAAGCCGAGATCCGCGCCGAGGCGAAACTTCATGAACGTCATGGCGACCAGACCCGCGATCGTCGTGAGGCTGGAGGAGAACACCTCCGGCACGGCCTTGGCGAGCGCGCGCTCCACGCTCTCGCGCACGGCGTGGCGCTCGTGCTCCTCCTTATAGCGGTTGCAGAAGATGATCGCGTAGTCCAGACTCAGCGCCAGCTGCAGAATCATCGTGACGGAGTTGGAGATAAACGAGATCTTCCCGAGCAGGAAGTTCGTGCCCTGCTGCACGACGGCCGCGGCCAGGAACGTGAGCAGCAGCACGGGAATCTCCGCCCAGGTGGTGGACGTGAGAATGAGCACGACGAGCACGACGATGACGGCGATGACCATGATGAGGGCCATCTCCTTCATGATGACGTCGGCAAAGTTGAAGTCCACCTCGGAGTTGACGACGGTGCTGTAGCCCGAGAGGGCGTCCTTGACGCGGTTCAAGGCGTCGAGCTGCTCGTCGTGGTCGAGACTCCGGAACGTGACGCTGTAGAGCGCGGCGCTGTCGCGGTAGTTCTTCGAGGCGTTATACTGCACCATGGCGACGCCGTCGATCTCCGCGATCGTCTGGCGGACGGTCTCGGCCTGGGCCATGGAGACGTCCTCGACCATGACCTGCGCGGTGGCATAGGTCTGGAACTCCTGCGCCATGATCCGGATGCCGCGCCGCGCCTCGGCGTCCTCCGCGAGGAAGGAGGCCAGAGAGCTGTCGACCTGCACCCAGAAGCTGCTGAAGGCACAGAAGACCATCGCAGCCAGCGTCAGAATCAGAATCACCCAGCGGCCGGTCACAATGCCGTCGGCCATGCGCCGCAGAAACAGCGACGGAGCAGTGCTTTTTTGATCCATATTGTTACACGCTTCCTTTTTACAAATTGACAGGTTACATAATACGATATCTTTTTCAAAATTGCAACCCTTTTGTCATAATTTCTTTCTGAATTTTATCTTTTGCGGAGCCGCGCCGCTTAATCAACGAAATCTGATCAAGAAATTTATATATGCACATTTCACAGGATTTCTGTTAAAAATTTTCCGTTTTTTCGGCAACAAAATGTTGAATATGAAGAAAAAATATGTTATACTCAGTGTCAAGAAAACAGCAATTTGAAAATTGGAGGTTGTCTTATGAACGAAAAGCCCGTTGACCGCCGCGTGAGAAAAACCAAACGACAGCTCCGCCTTGCGCTGATGCAGCTCATGTCGGAGAAGAATGTGAAGGACATCTCCGTGCGGGAGCTGGCCGCCATTGCGGATATCAACCGCGGCACGTTCTATATTCACTATAAGGACGTTTATGATCTGCTCAGTCAGCTGGAGGAGGAGATGGCGCAGGGCCTGATCAAGGTCTGCCAGGCGCACAGCGCCGAGGAATACAACGGCTCCACCTTCCCCTATCTCAGCGACCTGTATCAGTTCATCGCGGAAAACGCGGACATGTGCCGCGTGCTGCTAGGCGCCAACGGCGACAAGGCCTACACCGACCGGATCTGCGGCATTCTGCGCGACGAGCACCTCTATGACTTCGTGGCGCACTTCTACCCGAACAACGATCCGACGCTGCTGGACTATTTCTGCGCTTTCATCATCTCGGGCAATCTGGCGCTCGCCCTGCGCTGGATCAACTCCGGCATGAAGGAGAGCACCGAGGAAATGGCCACGCTCGCCGGCGAGATCATCATGCACGGCGTGCAGGTACTGCAGACGAAAGGGTCGCGGTAAACCGCTCCCAAAATGAATGCCCGCCAAGATTTGGCGGGCATTCATTTTGATACTCGCGCTTATTCAGGGTTATGATGAAACGACGCAAGGCGAATGTGCCCTGCGTCTTTTTTTCTGCCGCACCAGCGGTTCTATCCCGGTTCTCATTGTTTTTACAGCGCAAGTATGCTATTCTAATAGATTAGAAAGAAACCAACGCAGGGGGCGGACCATGAAGACCATTGTGATCACAGACGGGAAATATCGCTCGGCGATCAGCGCCGCGCGCTCGCTTGGGCGGGCGGGGTATCGCGTGGTCGTGACGCAGACGCGCCTCGACTCGAAGACGGAGCCGCCGGTGTTCTCCTCGCGGTACGCGAGCGAGACGGTCTGGATTGAGGGCAGCGCGAAGGACGCGGAGTACCCCGCGCGGCTCCTTGCGGTTCTGCAAAGCTGTGACCATCCGGCGCTGCTGTGCATCGGCGCGGCGTCCTTAAACGCGGTGAGCCGCTCGCGCAGCCTGCTGGAGCCATACTGCGATATGCTGATCGCCGCGCCCGAGGTGCTGGATGCGCTCAACGACAAGGCCGCCGTGCATGCGCGCGCTCTGGAGCTGGGGCTGCCCGTGCCGGAGGATTTTTCCGGTGCGCCCGCGCGCTACCCGGTCGTCATCAAGCCGCACTGCGGCGAGAAATTCGGCCTCAAGGCCGCGGATCGCTACCGCATTGCGCACGACGACGCGGAATACGCCGCGGCGATGGATGCCCTCCGGCCCTATGATCCGGACCCGATCGTGCAGGAATACGTCTCCGGCGAGGGGCGCGGGGCGAGCCTGCTGCTGGATCAGAACGGACAGCTGGTAACGGCGCTCTGCCACTGGCGCGTGCGCGAATACCCGATCTCCGGCGGGCCCTCGGCCTGCTGCGAGAGCTTTTATGACGCGGAGCTGGTCGACCGGGCTTACCGTCTGCTGTGCTCGTTCGGCTTTCAGGGGCTCGCGATGGTGGAGTTCAAGGGCGACCGGATATTGGAGGTCAACCCCCGCGTGTGGGGCAGCTTCCCGCTGACGACCGTGGTCGGCTCGCCGATGGCCGTGCGCTATGCCGAGGCCGCGGCGGGCGAGGCAAAGAGCGCAGAGCTGCCGGATTACAAGGTCGGCGTGCGGATGCGCTTTCTCTTAAACGACACGCTCGCGGTCATCAAGCTCTTTCTGGCGCGGCGCTGGCGCGAGGCCTTTGCGGGTCTGGCGGACGTCTTTCGCGCGCGCGAGGCGCTCTGGGACCGGGACGATCCCAAGCCGTTCCGGCGCTATCTGAAATCCACGATTCTGGGGAAATGACATGACTTTGACACTGGATCTGCACATTCACTCCGCCGCCTCGCACGACGGGCGCATGACGCTCGCGGAGATCGCCGAGCGGGCTAAGGCCGCGGGGCTCGACGGCGTCGCCGTCTGCGACCACGACGCGGTGCTCATGGACGCGCCGGACGATCTCGGCGTGCTCGTGATTCCGGGCGCGGAGTTTTCCACCGAGCACGGGCATCTGCTGGGGCTGTTTCTCACCGCGCCGATCGAGCACCGCTCCATCGAAGAGACCGTCGCGGCCATCCATGCGCAGGGCGGGCTCGCCGTGCTGGCGCACCCCTTCGAGCGGTCACGGGACGCTGATCGGCTCGAGCCGCTCGCGCCGCTGCTCGACGGGATCGAGGTCTTCAACGGCAGAGCCGACCGCAAAATTCACGACGCGAACGCACTGGCACAGGCCTTCGCCGCGGCGCACAATCTGCGCCCCTTCGCGGGGAGCGACGCGCACCTGCCGCGCGAGATCGGAAACGGCGCGGTGACGCTCGAGGCCGAGGCCGCGACCTTGGACGCCGTGAAGGCGGCGCTGATGACCTCCGCCGTCACGGTGCGGGGACGGCGGGGCGCGGCGCTCGACGTGGCGCGCAGCCAGCTTACCAAGCTGCAAAAACGCGGCGCCGGCCCGGCGCGATATCTCAAATGGGCGCTCTTCGCCTGCAAATGCGCGGCGGAGGATCTTTTCAGAGGAGAGAACTGACATGTCTTTGATCGTAAAAATCGGCAAGCGGGGCAAGCGCATCGTAAAAAAGCTCATCACCCCGGCGGAGAAGCACTATCTCGGCTACACGCGCCGCATCGAGCGCGTGAAAACCGCAAAGCGCATCTGCGCCATGACGTTTGACGACGGGCCGATGGACATGCCCGCGCGCCCCGACCGCTTCGGCGGCAGGTCGATGACGGACGTGCTGCTCGACACGCTCGCGGCCCACGGCGCGCACGGCACCTTCGACGTGGTGGGCTGCACGGCGGAGAACTACCCCGACGAGGCCGGAAAGCTCGGCAGCGCCGCCTGGGGCGGCGTGGCCTACGACCACTACCCCGACTTCGGCTGCGACGAGCACGGCGGCGCCGAAAACTGCGGCCGCCTGATCCGCCGCATGCTCGACGAGGGGCACGAGATCACAAACCACGGCTACCGCCACATCATCTTCGGCAAGAAGAACTTCGTCTACGGCAAGCGCGCCGTGCTCGGCAGTCTCGACGCGGCCGTAGCGGATCTGACGCGGCTGGACGAGCTGATGCGCGAGCGCTACGGCTATGCGCTGCGCCTGTCGCGCCCGCCGCACTATGTGGACAAGATCGGCGACGGGTTTACGAGCTACGACGTGTATGACCGCATGGGCTATCAGTACATGGCCGCGTCCTTCGACGGGGCGGGCTGGCTGCCCTCCACGAACCCGGACGAGGACGCCGCGCTGGAGGCCGAGTGCGCCGCGATGGTCGAGCCGATCCGCCGCGCGCTCGAGGCCGACCCCGACTGCTTCTGCGGGCAGATCATCTTTCAGAAGGACGGCTGCAACATGGCAAAGCGCACGCCGGTGGCCTACGCTCTCGGCGAGCAGCTGAAACTGCTGCGGGAGCAGGGCTATGAGATCGTGACGGTGTCCGAGCTGATGGCGGAGAGCCCCTTTGCAGACGTCGGGCGGGACGATCCGCTCTTTGAAAAGCTCGCAAAGCTCGCCGAGCGCACCGCCGTCGCCTTTACGGACAACCGCGTGCGGCTCGAGCAGCCGATGCTCTGGGGCGAGCTTGCAATGCTCCTCGCGCCGAAGCCGGAGGCGATGCGCCGCCGCGAGGAGATGGTCCGCTCAGGCGGCAGGGCACACCCCTACGCCGGGGCGATGGCCTGGTGCCGGGAGCAGAGCCTTCTGCCCGAGACCGCGCAGCCGGAGCAGCCGGTCACAGCCCTGCCGGAGGGGCTGTTTGAGCCGACGGAGGATCTCACCCGCCGCGGAGTATACACAGCGTATAAGATGGGATAAACACTCAAGTCTTGGCTCTATCCGTAGGGGAGGGGCTTGCCCCTCCCGGCGTTCCACCCGTCACCAAACAGCAATGTGAGGCGAATTCGATCTTTCTGCGAATTCGCCTCACATTTTCATTGTATTCAAATGGTTCTGCACGGGAGGGGCAAGCCCCTCCCCTACATCATGTCTTTCAAAATAATCTTATACAATCCTTAAAAACAGCTTATCCAGCTCTTTCCGCGTGAGTGTGACGGCGACGGGGCGGCCGTGGGGGCAGTATTTGACCTCGCCCGACAGCACTGCCTCCGCGAGGGGCAGCAGCTCCTGCGGCGCGGTGTTCCACCCGGCCTTGATGGCCGCCTTGCAGGCGACGGTTTTCAGAATCTCGTCGCGCGCGGCGTGCACGTCGAGCGCGCCGCCGTGGCGGAGGTCGCGGCAGATCTCCTCGAGCGCGGCGGCGGCGTCCTGCCCGGACATGATCTCCGGCACGGCGCGGATCATGAAGTCGTCCCCGCTGAGGGGCTCCACCTCAAAGCCCATCTGCTCGAGAGAGGATAAATGCGCACGTAATACCTCGGCGTCCGTCCCGCCCGGGGAGAACGGCACGGGCGCGAGCAGCGTCTGGCTCATGAGAGGGTCCGTCTGCTTTTGCAGGCGGTCGAAATTGATGCGCTCGTGCGCGGCGTGCTTGTCGATGAGCAGGAGCGTGTCGCCCTTTTCGACGAGGATGTAGGCGTTCATCGTCTCGCCGATGATGCGCGCCCTTGCCTCCGGCTGCGCCGCCGGGGCTTTTTCCTCAAAGCTCTCCAGCGCGGTCTGCACCGGCTGGGGCGCGGGCTTGGGCTCCGGTCGCGGCGCGGGCACGGAAACCGGCTTTGGCATCGGCGGGCGGACGGGCGCCGTGG
>JAFRDQ010000112.1 GCA_017411225.1 Oscillospiraceae bacterium | reverse complement strand
ATCAGCTATCGCAGCACAAAGGGCGACGGCGCGGTCTGGACGAAGGGCAGCAGCGCGACCGCGGACTTCACGTTCAATCGCTCCGTGGACGATGGCGAGACGCTTGCGCATTTCACGGGAATTCAGGTGGACGGCAAGGCGGTCGACGCGTCGAATTACGATACGGTTTCCGGCGGTGTGACCGTGAAGCTGAAGCCCGCTTACCTGAGCACCTTGTCCGTCGGACAGCACACGCTCACAGCGCAGTTTGACGACGGCGAGAGCGTCACCGTCAAGTTCACGGTTCAGCAGAGCAGCGTGACTCCGAAAACGAACCCGAGCGGCAGCAGCTCGCTCTCTCCGAAAACGGGAGACGAGACCAACGTCCCGCTGTGGTCCGGCATTCTGAGCGCGTCGCTCATCGTGTTTCTGAGCGCGGCGGTATGCCTGGGCAGAGAGCGCAAAAAACAGGGCGTCCGCTGAAAAACGCGGCGCCGGATAAAAGAAAAGCAGACACGGCAACGTGACTGCTTTTCTTTTTTATTCGCTCCGGTGCAGCCCCAGACGCATTCGTCCTTTTCTGCGGGGATGCGCAGCCAAAGGCGGTTGATCGAGGGATCGTGCTGCTTAAAGGTCAGCACGGCGCGCTCTCCGTCCACGGTGAGCGTGATCGTCAGCGCGTTTTCAAATTTGAGCACGGCGCCGGTTTCCGTCCGCGTGATGACGGGGGAGAGGGCCCGGCGCTCGATCACGTGGTCCTCAATCTGAAAATTGCCGCGGTACATGTCCACACGCTCCTCGCCCTGCCCGACGTAGAGCAGGGGAAAGCGCTCATCGCAGCGCAGGACGGGGCCGAAGGAGCTGTCCATACGCAGCGAGCTGCTGCTGATTTGCAGTTGCATGGGGTTCCTCCTTAATTAATAAGGGCAGACCTCAAAACCAAAGGACTCGGCCAGCACCGTGAGCGTCTCGGCGTGGCGGCCGCGGATGACGACGAAGTGCGGCTCAAAGCCCGCGCGGATGCTCTCTTCCACGACCTCGCGGCTGTTCCGGTCGGTCTTCACGACGATGGACGTGCCGATGAACTGCTTGGGCTTATCGAGCACAGAGCCCTCGGCGATGAAGAAGCGGAAGGAGCCGTCCGGCTTGCGGCCGATGCGGAAGATGGTGGCGTCTTCAAAGGCCTCGCAGCCGAAGTCCATGGCCGGGCCGATCTTGCGGTTCGGGTGCACGCCGACGACGGCGCCGGTGTCGCGCCGCGCGAGGGAGCAGGCCGCCATGCCGCAGTGCCAGTAGGTGATGCTGCTCTCAGTCTCATCGAGCGCCACGGGGTCGCCGAAGAACACCGCCTCGCCCGAGAGCTGCATGCCCATCCACATCGAGAGCGCGCCGTAGGCGTCCGCCTCGCAGGCGGCGGCAACGCCCTTGTCGTTGAGCATGGAGAGCACCGTGCACACGGGCGTGCCGAAGGAGGTGAAGAAATCGGGCCAGCAGCGCGAGGAGAGCGCGCCGATGTGGTTTTCGCTGACATAGTCGGAATAGGCCTTCAGCAGGCGCGCGTGGTCGAGCCGGTTCTGCTCCGGCGTCTTTTCAAAGCCGGCGGTGCAGCCCTCGGTTTCGCGCAGATACGCGGCGCATTCCTCGTCGCTGTAGTTCTTCGCGCGCTCGATGAGCTCGCGCGCTTCAATCGACTGCAGCTCCACGCCGAAGGTGCTCATCATCTCGCTGTCGAGCGCGCGGCCGAAGCCGAAGCCCTCGGGCGTGTGGCCGATGGAGGCGACGGTGAGGCTGCGCATGGCCTTTTTGAGCTTCGCGGCCTGATATGCTGCCTTCACCGCGGAGATGACGCTCTCCTCCTCCGGCGCGCCGAAGCACCAGTGGAAGGCCTTGCCGTCAAAGGCGGCGAGGGCGTTGGCGGCGGAATAGGCGCCCGTGAGGGAGTTTAAGCGCAGACGGCCGCCGTCCTCGCTCATCGGCTCGCGCAGCGTCCAGAGCAGCACCGGGCAGTCAAACCGGCGCAGCACCTGCGACATGAAGGCGGCGTTGGCGAAGGTCAGGTTCTGGAACACGACGAGATCCGGCTCCTGATCTTTCATAAAGTCGCGCAGCTTGTCCAGACCGAGCAGCATCTCGCTCGGGCAGACAAAGTCCGGATCCACCGTGCGCAGCATGGCGCAGGAGCGCTCAAACTGATCCTGCGCGGTCTCCAGATGGTAGGTGGGCACGCCCACCGGGATATAGACGGCATTGAAATTCATGGTTGAACCTCCAAACAGAATTCAAAATTGATTAACGCTGTAAAACAGAATATTCCGTCCGTGCTCTCCTGTCAAGAGATTTTTTAAAAAACCGTGAACTTCAAAAGAAAATATTGCTAAAACGCAAAAAGTCAAAAAAATTACAAAAGGCGTATTGACAAATGCCGCCGGAGGGCTTACACTGCAATTGCTTAGAAGCGTGAAATAAACCGCTCCCGGGCAAACAACGTTTTAGATTTCAATGCCAAGGAGGACAAACCGTTGAATTACGATCTGACAGAAATCTGCAAGGATATCCGCTGCGATATTCTCACCTGCATCGGGCACCTGGGTGTGGGACACATCGGCGGCTGCCTGTCTGTGGTGGAGGCGCTGGCTGTTCTGTACTTCAAGGAAATGAACATCGACCCCAAGAACCCGCAGATGCCCGGCCGCGACCGCTTCGTCTGCTCGAAGGGCCACGCCGGCCCCGCCGTGTATGCGACGCTGGCCAACCGCGGTTATTTTGATAAGAAGGAGCTGCTCACCCTGAACCAGGGCGGCACGAACCTCCCCTCTCACTGCGACATGAACCGCACCATCGGCATCGACATGACCACCGGCTCCCTCGGCCAGGGCTTCAGCTGCGCCGTCGGCGTTGCGCTCGGTTCCAAGGTCGAGACGGACGGCGCCACGATCTACGCCATGATCGGCGACGGTGAGAGCCAGGAGGGCCAGATCTGGGAGGCCGCCATGTTTGCCGCCGCCAAGAAGCTCGATAACCTCATCGCCTTTACCGATTATAATAAGATGCAGATCGACGGCACGACCGCCGAGGTCAACGATCTCGATCCTCTGTGCGACAAGTGGGCCGCCTTCGGGTGGAACGTCATCGATGTCAAGGACGGCAACGACGTTGACCAGGTGGCCGAGGCCGTGGCCGCCGCGAAGGCCAACCGCGGCACCGGCAAGCCCACCATGATCATCCTCAACACCCTGAAGGGCTGCGGCGTGCAGTGGATCGTGGATCTCGGCACCGCCAACCACAACACCAACATGACGGAAGAGCAGGCTGCCGCCGCCATCCGTGAAATCAGAGGGGAGGACTAATCCATGGAAATGAGAGCAGTTTATGCCGCGTGCCTCGCGGAAATGATGGAAAAAGACAAGCACGTCTGTGTGCTGGACGCCGACCTCAGCAAGGCCAGCGGCACCCTCGCGCTTTACAAGCAGTTCCCCGAGCAGATGTTTGACTGCGGCGTCGCCGAGCAGAACATGGCGTCCATCGCCGCGGGCCTCAGCAGCTACGGCTTCAAGCCCTGGATCGAGAGCTTCACGCCCTTCGCCACCCGCCGCATCTGCGATCAGATCGCGATCTCGATCTCCTATGCCAAGCGCAATGTGAAGATCGTCGGCACCGACCCCGGCATCTCCGCCGAGCTCAACGGCGGCACCCACATGAGCATGGAGGACATCGGCGTCATCCGCTCCATCCCCGGCATGGTCATCTTCGAGCCCGTGGACGAGGTGCAGCTGCGCGCCGCCATGCCCGTGCTCAACGATTATGACGGCCCGGTCTATGTGCGCCTGTTCCGCAAGCAGCTGCCGGTCGTCTTCAATGATGATTATAAGTTCGATCTCTTCAAGGCCGACACGATCCATGAGGGCAAGGATCTGACGATCTTCGTCTCCGGCATGCTGACCGCCGACGTCGTCGAGGCCGCGAAGCTTCTCTCCGCCGAGGGCATTGACGCCGAGGTCATCAACATCCACACCATCAAGCCCATCGACCGCGAGACCGTCATCGCCTCCGCGCGCAAGACCGGCGCCGTGCT
Source organism: Oscillospiraceae bacterium (assembly GCA_017411225.1). GTDB lineage: Bacteria > Bacillota > Clostridia > Oscillospirales > Oscillospiraceae > CAG-103. The sequence goes on along the minus strand of JAFRDQ010000112.1, from coordinate 2,013 downwards.
CACGGTGGAGAACCACAACGTCATCGGCGGCCTGCAGTCCGCCGTGCTCGAGGCGCTCGCCGCCGAGAAGATCCCCGTCTGCGCCGTGGGCGTGGAGGACCGCTTCGGCGAGGTGGGCAAGCTGCCGTACCTGCGCGAGGCCATGGGTCTGACCGTTGAAAACATCGTTGCCGGCGCGAAGAAAGCGCTGAGCCTGAAGTAAGCGAGGATACTGAAATGAAAATTGCAATCGGAAGCGACAAGTCCGGCTTCTCCGCCAAGGAAGCCATCAAGGCCTGGCTCACGGAGTCCGGCATCGAGTTTGACGATCTGGGCACCACCGATCTCGAGCAGGTGCACCCCTATTATCAGGTGGCCAGCGAGGTCGCCCCGCTGGTGCAGAACGGCACCTACGAAAAGGCGATCCTGATTTGCGGCACCGGCGCCGGCATGTGCGTCGTGTCCAATAAGTACAAGGGCGTGTCCGCCGTCGCCTGCGAGGGCGTCTACTCTGCCAAGATGGCCCGCGCGATCAACAACGCCAATATCCTCTGCATGGGCGGCTGGATCGTCGGCCCCGAGATGGCCGTCGAGATGGTCAAGGCCTTCCTGAACACCGCCTGGTGCCAGGATCTGGAGGACTGGCGCGCTGCGAACATGCACAAGTTCGCCGCCAAGGTCCGCGAGATCGAGGATCACATCTATGGCGCTTGATTTTGTCTATTCCCAGCCGGTGAAAATCTACTTCGGCGAGGGCACGTTTGCCAAGCTCGGCGAGATTCTCGATGAGCTCGGCCTGCAGCGCTGCGTGATCGCCTGCGGCAGGCACTTCGCCCCCACGGCGCAGGCCATGATGGAGCAGGATGCGCGCATCACGGCAGTCTTCGGCGGCGTGGAGCAGAATCCGCAGCTCTCCGGCGTGATCGAGACGACCCGTCTCGCCCGCGAGACGAAGGCGGACGCCGTCATCGGCGTCGGCGGCGGCAGCTCCATCGACACGGCGAAGTTCGCCGCGGCCATCGCCCTCGGCGACGGCGAGGCGCTGGAGTATTACCGCGGGGAGAAGCCCTTCCCGGCCGAGCGGCTGACGATCATCGCCGTGCCCACCACCGCGGGCACCGGCAGCGAGGTCACGCAGGTCTCCGTCGTGAGCCACAATACCGAAAAGCGCACGATCAACAACCCCGTCTTCATGCCGAAGGTCGCCATCGTCGACCCGGTGCTGAGCAGCACGGTCCCGCCGCGCACGACCATGAACACCGGTCTCGACGCGATGGCCCACGCGCTGGAGGGCTACTGGAGCAAGAATCACCAGCCCATCTCCGATCTCATGGCGATCGAGGCGGTTCGCCTGATCCTCGCCAATCTGGAGACGGCCTATACCGACGGCGCCAACATGGAAGCCCGCGCCAACATGGCCTATGCCTCTCTGCTGGGCGGACTGAGCTTCGCCCTGCCCAAGACCGCGGCCTGCCACGCCTGCAGCTATCCGCTGAGCGAGGACTATCATCTGCCGCACGGCGAGGCCTGCGCCTTCACGCTCGACAGCTTCGTGCGCATCAACGCCGATGAGCGGCTGGAGCTTCTCTGCCGCCGCGTGGGGCTGGCCGGCACGGAGGAGCTCGCGCAGAAGATCGCCGAGCTCAAAAAGCTTGCGAGTCTTCGCAGCCGCCTGAGCGATCTCGGCGAGGTCGATCTCGACAAGCTCGCCCACGACTGCGCCGTGCACGGGCTCATGGCCAACAACCCCGTGAAAATGGACGAAGCCGCGCTGCGCGCGATGTTTGAAAAGCTCGCATAACACGAAACGGAAGCTCCCCACTCCTTCGGGGTGGGGAGCTTGACAGATTGTCGACAAAAATTTTGCGACAATCTGACAGATACTCGCTGTTATCGCACCGGGCTTTGCCCGGTGTGGTCGAAGCGAGGGGCGAGCGTCACGCTCGCCCGAGGGAGTGTTTCCGCCGCCCATGTCGCCGGAAAAACGATTTGACTTTAGTCGCGCCTTCCGAGGCGCGAACTCTGTGAGACTTT
>JAFRDQ010000111.1 GCA_017411225.1 Oscillospiraceae bacterium | reverse complement strand
TCGCCTTCGAGGAGCTGCCGGAGGACTGGAAATGCCCGCGCTGCAAGCAGCCCAAAGAAAAGTTTAACAAAGCGTAAAAAAAAGGGTCGTCGAGGACGCCGACCCCTACCACGAAAATGAAAAAAGAGTGAGACGAATTCGCCTCACTCTTTCATTTTCTGAACACCGGAACGCCGGGAGGGGCAAGCCCCTCCCCTACGGCGTCTCTTTAGAGTACGCCCGCAATTTGCATGGCCTGCTCGAGGTCGGCGATGATGTCTTCGGCGTCCTCGAGGCCGATGCTGAAGCGGAAGAAGCCCTCGCGGTAGATCTCGGGATAGTGCGGGAGCTTGTCGCTGCTCTGGTCATAATAGACGATGAGGCTCTCGACGTCACCGAGGGAGACCGCGTGCGTGACGAGGGTGAGGGCGTTTAGGAACTTCTGGTGCGCGGCATCGTCGCCTTTCAGGTCGAAGGAGATCATGCCGGAATACTGCCCGTTCATATAGCGCACGGCGCGGTCGTGCTGCGGGTGGCTCTCGAGGCCGGGATACCAGACGAAGCGGATCACGGGACAGGCCTCCAGCCAGCGCGCGACGGCGAGGGCAGCCTCGCTGTGCTGACGCATGCGCAGCGGCGCCGTGACGAGGCCGCGGGCGACGAGCCAGGCGTTGAAGGGGCTCAAAATGCCGCCGTAGTTCACCATGGCGAGCTCCTTGATCTCGTCGATCAGCGCAGTTTTGCCGAGGACGCAGCCGCCGAGGGAATCGCCGTGGCCGTTGATATACTTGGTCATGCTGTGGATCTCGAGATCCGCGCCGTGGCGGAGCGGATAGAGGCAGACGGGCCCGGCGAACGTGGCGTCGACGCTCAGGAGCGCGCCCGCGGCGTGGGCAATGTCGGCAATGGCGTCGAGATCGCTGATGCCGGTGGTGGGGTTGCCCGGGGTCTCGACGTGGATGAGCTTGGTGTTCTCCCGCACGGCGGCGCGGACGGCCTCGGTGTCGGTCGTATCCAGCAGCGTGACCTCGATGTTGTACTTCTCCGGCAGGTACTTGCGGAAGAGGAGATTCGTGGCGCTGTAGCAGACCTCAGAGACGATGGCGTGGTCGCCGGAATTGAGAAACGTGGTGAACACGGCGGAGAGCGCCGCGACGCCGCTGGCAAAGACGGCGCAGTCCTCCGCGCCGGTCATGGCGCAGAGCTTGTCCTGCAGGACCATCTGGTTGACGTTGCGGTTGCGCTGATAGATGTTGCTGTGCGTGCCGCTCCAGTCGACGGGCGTGCCGTCGGTGGGGATGCGGTAATTGCTGGTCATATAGATCGGCTCGTTGATGGCGCCGAAGGCGTCGTCTTTTCTCGTGCCGCCGTGGACGGCGATGGTGGTGTTTTTCATGGTGCTTCCTCCTGTGCGTTTCTTTCAGGTTCTCCAGGCACAGGATAACACGATTCAAGCAATTTGAAAAACAAATGGTTTTGATTGCTGCAATCGGCTTTTCCGATTGCTTTTTGCATGCCTTTGGGCTATACTCGTCACAGAGGTGAGGACATGGAGATCCGGAATCTGAAAACGTTTTTGAAGGTCGCGTCGATGCAGAACTTCACGCACGCGGCGCGGGCGCTGGGATATTCCCAATCGAGCGTGAGCGCGCAGATCGCGCAGCTGGAGCAGGAGATCGGCGCTCCGCTCTTCAACCGCATCGGGCAGGTGACGCTGACGCAGTACGGCGAGGAGCTGCTCCCCTACGCGCGGGAGCTGTGCACGATCGCCCTGCAGATGGAGAGCCTGACGCAGTCGGATGCGTTTCTCGGCGGAACGGTGCGCGCGGGGCTCACGGACTCGATCTCCGAGCTGCTGCTGGAGGACGCGCTGCTGGCTTACCACGAGCGCTTTCCGCGCGTGCAGCTCGAGCTCTCGCTGGACACGACGGCGAATCTGCTCGACCGGCTGAAACGCGGGGAGCTGGACGCCGCCTGCGTGATCACAGACCCCCTCCCTGCCGCCGAATGGCAGGTACGCTCGGAGCGCTCGGCAAGAATCGTGGCGGCGGCGAATCCGGCGCTGGAGATCTGCCGGGAGAACACGGTCACATTGGAAGCGCTCGCAGCACAGCCGCTCGTGCTCATGGAGACGGCGGCGCCCTACAGCCTGCGGTTTGAGCAGGCGCTCGCGCAGCGGCATCTGGAATGCCGGCCGGTCTTCCGCCTGCAGAGCGCGGCGGCGGCGCTGCGCCTCATTGCGCGCAGTCCCTTCGTGACCGTGCTGCCGCTCTACACTGTGCAGGCCGCCGCTGAGGAGGGCTGCGTAAAGCTCCTGAACGTCCCCGAATGGGAGGTACATCAGACGGTGCAGACGGTTCTGCACCGGGGCAAGGCTGTGACGCCGCAGGTGACGGGCTTTCTGGAGGAACTCGACAGAATGCTCGCGCTTCGCATCCAATAAAAAAGCTCTCCCGATTTGGGAGAGCTTTCTGCATTGTTTCGATCACACGCCGACGTAGCGGGCGAGGAACGTGACAGCCTGCGCGCGGGTGCAGGGCTGGAGGGGTCCGAAGAGCTGGGTGGTAATGCCCTTGGTGATGCCGTTGGCAACCGCCCATTTGACAGGCGCGCCATAGTAGGCCGTGAGACCGATATCGTTGAAGCCGGAGAACGCATCAGGCTCCTTGAACTCGGGATTCGTGGCCTGCTCATAGCGATAGAGGAACGTGACGATCTGCGCGCGGGTGCACAGGGCGTGGGGGGTGAAGGTGAGGGCCGTGGTGCCGGTGGTGATGCCCTTTTCAGCAGCCCAGGCGACCGCCTCGGCGAAGTCATCGCAGTCATGCACGTCGATGAAATTCTCGCCCTGCTCGGCCGCGGGCTGACCTGCCAGACGCCAGAGATAGGTGAGGATCTCGGCACGGGTGCAGACCTTGTCCGGGGAGAAGGTGCACTCGCTGGTGCCGTTCGTAATGCCGGTCAGAGCGGCCCACTGGATGGACTTCTGGAACTCGGTGCTCTGGAAGGCGATGTCCTTGAACTCGACCGTGGGATGAATCTTCGCGGTGATGCGGTTGGTCATGTCATCATAGCCGGCGTCGGTCGGGTGGACAGAGCTGTCGGTCTCAACGTCGACCACGTCGACATAGGTGCAGCCGTACTTAGCGCTGGTGCGGGCAATGAAGCTGTTCATCGGGAGGAGAATGTTGTCGGCGATCTTGCCGAAGGTGATCACGTCGCCGCCGATGATGTTCATGGCATGCGCCGGATTGAACACGCCGATCGTGATGATCTGCGCGGTGGGATTGAGCTCGCGCAGCTCCGCGAGGACCTGCGGATAGGTCTCCTTCAGCTTGGCATAGCCCTCAAAGCACTTGGGCAGGAAGATCTCCAGGAAGCCGGAGGCTTCGGGGCTCAGCAGCGTGCCGAAGATGCCCATCTCGCTGGTGGTATCGGCCGTGAGATCGGAGAGACTCGGCAGGAGCTTGTTGATCTTGCCGATGATGCCCTGAGAGGCGAGATCCTCGCCGGCATCCACGCGCGCCTGATACTCATAGGCGGCGTAGGTCAAGGGGCCGGTGAAGATATCGTTGGAGCCGACGTTCAGGGTGATGAGATCGGCATTCTTGATCGCTTCCCGGATCTCCTCGCGTCTGGCTTCGTAGCCATTGGTCTTGAAAACGTAGGGATAGATCAGGTCTTCGTCGGCAGCATAATCCACAGCGCCTTCCTTGATCTCATTGAGCACGTCCTTGACACGCATGCCGGTGTGCGAAAAGCTGACCGCGCCGTTGCCGTGCAGATCGAGGCCCATGCGGTCCGCGACACGGCCGACATAGCCGTAATCGGTGGAGCCGAGAATCTCGACGAGGATGTCGTTTCCTTCTGCATCCACGCCAACCTTCTCGTAGAGCGGGCGGACTTCGTTGTTCATACCGGACGCGACGCTGTCGCCGAATGCCACGTAGTTCTCGATGCCGTAGACAGCCTTCTTGTCATAATCCGGTCCTTCGTATGCCAGGCCAGGGATGCAGATGAGGCTCATCGCCATCACCAGTGCAAGCACAAAAGCCAAGCACTTTCTGGTTTTCGTCATAAAAATCCTCCTTTTTTCCAGATAGCTTTGTCATTATAGCATAGGTAACAAAGGGTGACAAGATATTTTTCAGATAATGAATTATTTTGTACAAATTGTTTGTTCTTTGACTTATTTTAAAATCTGTATAAATGCGTAAAAGCCGCCGCTTCCCTGCCGGGAAGCGGCGGTTTTTTGCGTGTTGTTTATGTCTCACTCGTCCAGACGTCTGATCCTGACTCGGCCAGAATCCGGTACTCCTCGGCGGTGATCAGCTGCTCGTCCGGCACCTCGTCCTCGGGCGTCGGCTCATAGTCGTGATAACGGAGCCTGCCGCCGGAGATGAGCTTGTTGTGGCTGAGCTTGCGGGCGATCTTGCCGGCCATGCCGTCGCCGATGGCGTAGGCGGCGAGATGCTTGCCGATGATATCGGCAAGGTCGGTCTGCTGGTCGAGGTTGGAGACCGTGCCCTCCATGACGAGGAGGCTGCGGCCGTACATGGTGAGGTTCACGGGGATCTCCACGCCGTACTTGAGCGTGATGTTGAACAGCTCCACGAAGATATCACCGGTCTCGTTCATCTCATGGATAGACTGGACGCGGTATTTATCGAGGAAGGCGGTGAAGTCCTTCGCGAGATCGTTCTTAAAGGGCGAGTTCGGGTCCTTGCCCATGAGGACGAGGCCCCACTCGGTGAACTCCATGACGTCGTTTTTCCAGATGCCGTGCATGCAGTGGTGCAGGGCGTTGGCCTCCTGCTCGGTGAGCAGGCCCATCATGCCGAGATCGAGCCAGACGATCTGCCCGTCGCGCACGGCGAGGTTGCCGCTGTGCGGATCGGCCTGGAAGAAGAGATCTTCCGCCCACTGCTTGATATAGCTGCGGATGAGCTTCTGGCAGACCTCACTGAGATCATAGCCCGCGGCCTTGAGCGCAGCGTGGTCGCTGATCTCAATGCCGTCGATGTATTCCATGACGAGGACGTTCTTGCGCGTATATTCATGGTAGACCTTCGGCACCGTGGCAAAGGCCATGGGCTCGAGGATTTTGCCGAGCCGCTCGATGTTCTCGGCCTCTTTATAGAAGTCCATCTCCTGCTGCGCGACGCGCCAGGTCTCGTCGAGGGCGTTATTGAGAAACCACATGATGGACTCGAGCTGCTTGATCTTGAGGACGCTGAGCGCCTTTTTGAGCAGGCGGATGTCCTGCTCCATCATCTGATAGCTGTCCGGGCGCTGCACCTTGACGGCGACGTGCGTCCCGTCGAGCAAAATGGCCTCGTGCACCTGCGCGATGGAGGCGCAGCCGATCGGAAACGGCAGAATGCGCTGGAACAGCTCATTCCACGGGCGGCCGTATTCCTCGGAGATGATCTCGCGGATCTGAATGGTCGTGAGCGCGGGCGCGGCGTTGCGCAGGCTCTCGAGCTCCTTGCAGTAGGCCTTCGGCAGCACCTCGGGGTGCAGGCTCAGCAGCTGGCCGGTTTTGATGAAGGCCGTGCCGAGATCCTTAAAAATGTTGCAGACCTTCTCCGGCGTGAGGCCCTGCGTGACCTTATACTTCCCCGCAACGGCGAGGATCTCCCCCAGGCGTCTGGCGTCGCCCAGAAGGCCGTATCTTGCGCTGTTTTTCTCCATGCTTCGGTTCTCCCTTTGCAAAAATAACTTTTGTATTATATCGCACGCGGGAAAGCGCTGTCAATTTTCTTTTTTGGCTGAGCGTCAGGCGCCGAGCAGCTGCTGATCGAAATCGAAGAGCGTCTCGTTGATCTCATAGATATCGTAAATCTGCTCGCGGATGAAGTATTCGATGATGACGTCGAAGCGCTGGGAGCGCGAGAGGGCGTAGCCCGCCTTCATGAGCATTTCGCGCGTCTCATCGAGATCCAGCCGAAGCGCGATGGCGAAGGCGATGACCGTGACCTTGCTGGGGCGGTAGTTGGGATTCTTGCGGATTTTGGAAAAGAGCTTGCGGTCGACATTGGCTTTTTTATAGCAGTCGGCGTCAGTGATCCCCTGCTCATCGATCTTGCGCAGGAGCATCTGGGAAAAGCTCTCATCGAGCATACGGTCGGGGCGGAAGACAGAATCCAACTTGGCCGACGGTCGCGGACGAGGAGGACGCGCGGGCTTTGGCGCCGGACGTGGCGCGGGCGCACTCGGCGCCGCATCGCTGGAGGAGAAGGCGGCCTGCTCAAAGGATACCGGCGCAGATTCGCTCCGGCGATGGTTCGCAAACCCCGCGTGCGCATCGACATACGCCTGATCGATGAAGCTCTGCACGCGCGCATGGCGCTCGGCGCTGATCTCATAGCACTCGCGGTTGAAGACGACGAGGGTGATCTCCATCTCGTGCTCGGAGAGAAAGACGCGGATCTCGCGCACGGCGATCTCGAGCGCCTCGGCCTTCGGAAAGCCGAAGGTCCCGGCGGAGATGAGCGGAAAGGCGACGGAGGAGAAACGCTTTGCCCTCGCAAGCGCGAGCGCGGAGCGGTAGCAGGAGGCAAGCGTCTCCCGCTCACCGTGATTTCCGTCGACCCAGCGGGGGCCGACGGTGTGGATGATATAATCTGCGGGCAGGTCATAGCCCTTGGTGAGCACCGCGTCGCCGGCCGCGCAGAAGCCGATGCGCGCGCAGGCGTCAGCTAGCTTTGCGCCGGCTGCCCGGTGGAGCTGGGCGTCCAGTCCCCCACTGCCGGACAGCTGCTCGTCCGTGGGGTTGACCACGGCGCTGACCGCCATGCGGGTGAGGTCGTTGCGGATGATTTGCAGCGGCATTCTCATTCCTCCAAAGTGTGATTTATACATTAATTATAAATAAGCGCAAAGAATTGTCAACCGCCCGCAGGTTCTTTTACGGAATTCAGTATCCGTTCGGAATGTCACCAATGTATCTTTTTTGTTGCCGAAATTCTATTGACTCGATTCATTTAACGCGCTAAAATGTGGCACGTGGAAATTCCATTATTTTCATCACCGGGAACCGGCGCCGACGGAGCGGCGGCGGTTCCCAAAATCAAAAGAAAGGATGCAAGAGATGAAAAGTACCAAAAAGTATGTGGCACTGATTCTGACGCTGCTGATGGTGTTCGGCATCTTCCCTGCCGCCGCGTTTGCGGTGCAGACGGATGACGCATCGGCCGAAACGGACATCCGCTACGCCTACACGGCGCAGGACGGCGTTGAAGCAGCGGATCCTGACGAATGGATCACCGTGATCGTGGAGCTCGACGGCGCCACGACGCTGGACAAGGACGAATTCGTCAAGGCCTTCAAGCAGAGCAGCAAGGGCTTCTCTGCCGACAAGACCGTCGCGACGTACCGTGAAAAGCTCGTACACCAGCATGAGTCCGTCGCCAGCAAGATCTCCAAGATCAACAGCGAGGCCGGCTTCCGTTATCACTACACGAACATTCTCAACGGCTTTGCCGCCACCGTGCAGCGCAAGGACGTGGACGCCATCAAGGAAATCTCCGGCGTGCTGAACGTCTACGAATGCCAGACCTACACGTATGACAAGGACTGGATGGAGCACGAGTCGATGGAGGCTGCGGACTTTGCTCAGCTCGCGACCTCTGACTCCGGCTCGATCAGCCAGCTGGATCTGCAGGAGGCGTGGGACGCCGGCTACACCGGCGCGGGCAAGGTCGTCGCGATCTTCGACAGCTCCCTGCGCCACACCCATGTGCTCTTCAATTACATGGATCCTGAAATTGCCGCTGCCAAGCCCGACAACTTCAAGACCAAGGAGAGCCTGCTCGAGTGCATCAACGCCAACAAGGACACCATCAACCTCTTCAACTCCGACTGGGGCTCCTGGTTCCATGGCCGCGAGGAGACCGGCTTTGACGAAGCGACGCAGGCCGCCATCGCTGCCGGCGACTTCTACCACAACGACAAGGTTCCGTTTGCGGTCGACTACTTTGACGGCGACCTCGAGGTCTGGGACGGCGACACCTCCTCCCACGGCACCCACGTTTCCGGCATCGCTGCCGGCAACGGCGGACCCGACTTCACGGGCGACGTGAAGGGCGCTGCCTACGACGCGCAGATCATGTTCTTCAAGATCTTCTCCGAGTATGACGATTTCGCGCAGGAATCCGACGAGGCCGTGTTCGCGGCGCTCGACGACGCTGTGACCCTGGGCGTCAACTCCTTCAACCTCTCCCTCGGCATTGACTTCGGCTTCAGCACGATGCAGTCCTATGCCCAGGGCGGTTATCAGAAGGCTTACAACCGCGCGCAGGCTGCCGGCATCTCCGTGGCCGTCTCTGCGGGCAACTCTCAGCGCACCATCCGCAACGGCTCCATGGTTCCCGCTGCGACCACCATCCTGCCGAACAAGTACTCCGTCGGCTTCTCCGGCTCGATGTTCGGTCCGATGACCGTCGCCTCCGCGCAGGGCACCGGCTACAAGAACATTTATGAGCAGTACACCACGACCCTGACCGTGACGCCTGCTGAGGGCGACCCGATCACCTTCTCCGTGACGGACAACAACGCCGTCGCCGTCGGTGAGGCTGCCAAGGGCAGCTATGATGTTGTGAACATCGGTCTCGGCTCCGAGGCTGAGATCCTCGCTGCCGCCGGCGCCGAAGCGATCGAAGGCTGCCTGGAAGGCAAGGTTGCGCTCGTGACGCGCGGCGATCTGAGCTTCCTTGAGAAGGGCCAGAACGCTGCCAAGGCCGGCGCCGCCGCCATGATCATGGTCAACAACACCACGAGAGACCAGGTGCTCTCCGCGGCACAGATTGCTCCCGAGATGCCCACCTTCGGCGCGCTCGGCACCAATAAGTTCACCGAGGACGTCATTGCTGCGATGCTCTCCGGAAAGGTCAGCTTTTCCTCCGAATCGAGAGAAGTGGACGGCGGCCGCACCTACGCTGACTCCGGCCCGTCCAGCTTCTCCAGCTGGGGCGTGACCGAGGCGCTGGAGCTCAAGCCCGACATCATGACCCCCGGCGGCCAGATCTGGTCTGCCGGCGCGAGCACCGACACCGCCCTCGCCTCCATGAGCGGCACCTCGATGGCTTCCCCGAACATGTGCGGCAGCTTCATCCCCGTGCAGCAGTATGTGGATGCGAATCTCGACGTCTTCGGCGTGGAGAAGGGCACGCAGGAATATTCCAACATCGTCAACCAGCTGGTGGCGAGCAACACCAAGGTCTATGCCCGCAACCACAACAACTACACCAACCCGGCTGACGCCTTCAAGGGCGACGCCTTCCACTCCCCCCGCCGTCAGGGCGCGGGCATGCCGCAGATCGGCGACATCACCAAGAGCAAGGTTGTGCTGCACAACAACGTGGAATATGATCCCGTGACGGGCGTTGCCCCGCGCACGAAGGTCGACCTCTACGACAAGCTGGGCGACACCTTTGACATCACCTTCAATCTCGACAACTACAACGACGAGGCGCGCACCTTCAACGTCCGCGCGAACGTCCAGACCGACGAGACCAGCACCGACCGCAACACCGGCCGCACGATCATCGCCGGCGGCGCGGACAACAACGCTTTCTCCTTCAAGGACGCCGTGCTCACGGTGAAGAGCGTTTCCGGCAGCGCGAAGATCGACACCGCCTCTGAGAACATCAACTGCTTCGCCGAGGACGGCGCCGCGACGGTCATCACCGTGCCCGCCAAGAGCAAGACCACCATCACCGTGACGGTCGCGCTCAACGGCGAGACAATGAAGACGCTCGACGCGCTCTGGCCGAACGGCATGTTCCTCGAGGGCTTCGTGTTCTTCAACAGCGAGGAGAACGAGAACGTCTCGATCCCCTACATGGGCTTCCGCGGCGACTGGAACCAGGCTCCGATCTTCGACTTCGACAGCATCTATGACGACTACAGCGAGAAGACCACGGCGGATCTGGATTACCCGCTCTACGCGGTGACCAGTCTCGCGACCTATCTGCCGGACGGCTCTGAGGCCTTCCTCGGCGCCAACCAGTTCAGCGGCACTGCTCTGCCGAGCTACTATGTGGAGCGCAACGCCTACACCGGCATCCGCAACTACGTCAACGCTCTGCGTGAGGGCGACCTGTTCTTCAATGACTACGCTGCCTTCTCCCCCAATGAGGACGGCTTCAGCGACTGCCTGTTCGCCAATCTTGCCCTGCTGCGCCACGCCAAGGCTGTGTGCGTTGACATCGTGGACAAGGACGGCAAGGTCGTCGCCACCGTCGGCCCCGACTTTGACTACTTCCTCGCCTATCAGAACGATGGTCTGATGGTCCAGCAGATTGCTCAGACGCAGGACGGCCCCTACAGCCACACCATGGGCTGGGACGGCAAGGACGCGGACGGCAAGGTCGTTCCCGACGGCTGCTACACCTACAAGGCCTACGCGATCCCCGAGTATCAGTATCTGAAGGATCTCAAGGGCGAGACCGCTGATCCCGACGCCGCCAAGGTGCTCAAGAGCCTGAAGAAGAACGGACAGTCCTTCGAGATGGCCTTCCAGGTCGACACCACCGCGCCTGAGGCCGAGGTCAACGAGATTACTGCCGACGGCACCTGCTGGAAGGTCAAGCTCTCCGATGAGAGCGGCATCCAGGCCGTGGCGCTCTACTATGACGGCCAGATGCTCGGCGACGTGATCGTCGTGACCGGTCAGGACGGCTATGAGGGCGAGTTCAACGTCAAGGAGCTCGTAAAGGCCGGCACCGACGCGAACAAGGAGCTGTTTGAAAACGGCAACACCATCGACATCAGCAAGGTGCAGCTGCAGGCGCTTGACTACGCCTTCAACCGCCTCGTGCTCGACGCGGAGCTCCCCGTGGAGCCGACGGCTGAGCCCACCGAGCAGCCCTGCGACGGCGGCGAGAGCTGCCCGAGCGCGCAGTACACCGACGTGGACCGCAGCGCCAACAGCTGGTCCCACGAGGCGATCGACTGGGCCGTGGTGGAGAACATCACCAACGGCAAGACCAGCTCCCTCTTCGCTCCCAAGGATCCCGTGACCCGCGAGCAGGTTGTCACCTTCCTGTGGCGCGCGGCCGGCGAGCCCGAGCCCGAGAAGACCGAGAACCCCTTCAAGGACGTGACGCCGGGCTACTCCTACAACGCGATCCTCTGGGCGGTCGAGAAGGGCATCACGAACGGCACGAGCCAGGACACCTTCAGCCCGAAGGATACCTGCACCCGCGAGCAGATCGTGACCTTCCTGTGGCGCTATGAGAACGAGCCCGCTCCGGCGAGCACCGAGAGCCCCTTCACCGACGTGACCGGCGGCTACTCCTTCAGCGCGATCCTCTGGGCCGTGGAAAACGGCATCACCAACGGCAAGACTGCGACGACCTTCGCTCCGAAGGACACCTGCAACCGCGCCGAGGCCGTGACCTTCCTGTACAGAGACATCGTGGGATAACGTTTCCACAAGCAAAACCCCTTTGGAGGATGGACATTTTGTCCATCCTCCAATTTACATTTCTCCCCTGCCTGTGATATAATCCGAGCACTATGTAATTAAAGGATCTTGGAATCTATGACTTTTCGGGAAAATTTCATCGGAGACCGGGCGTTTTACCGGCGGGTATTCGCTGTGATGGTGCCGGTGCTGATTCAGCAGGTGATCACGAACTTCGTCAGTCTCCTCGACAACCTCATGGTCGGGCAGATCGGCACGGAGCCGATGAGCGGCGTTGCGATCGTAAACCAGCTGCTGTTTGTCTTCAACCTCTGCATCTTCGGCGGCATGGCGGGGCCCGGCATCTTCACGGCGCAGTTTTACGGCCGCGAGGACGCAGACGGCGTGCGCCACACGTTCCGGGCCAAATGGTACGTCGGCGTGGTCTCGACGGCGGTCGGGCTGATCGTGCTCCTCCTCGGCGGGACGAAGCTCATCTCCCTCTTCCTGCACGAGGGTGATGCGGGACTGGATCTGATGGAGACACTGCGGCAGGGACAGGATTATCTCGCCGTGATGCTCTGGCAGATGCTCCCCTTCGCGGCGGTGCAGGTCTACGCGAGCACGCTGCGCGAGACGGGCGAGACGATGGTGCCGATGCGCGCGGGGCTGATCGCCGTGGGCGTGAACCTCGTGTTCAACTACATCCTCATCTTCGGCAAGCTCGGCGCGCCGGTGATGGGCGTGCGCGGCGCCGCGATCGCGACGGTGCTGGCGCGCGTGGTGGAGTTTCTGATCGTGGCCGTCTGGACGCACCGGCACACGGAGAAGTGTACATTCATCCGCGGCGCCTACCGCTCGGTCCGCGTGCCGCTGCCGCTGGTGAAGAAGATGGCCGTGATGGGGCTGCCGCTGCTGGTAAACGAGGTGCTCTGGTCCTCCGGCATGACAACGCTGAACCAGTGCTACTCCCTGCGCGGGCTCGAGGTCGTGTCGGCGATGAACATTTCGAGCACGGTGTCGAACCTCTTCTTCTGCGCGTTCTTCGCGATGGGCACGACCGTGAGCATCGTGGTCGGGCAGCACCTCGGCGCGGGGCGGCTGCAGCAGGCCGTGGAGGAGGATCGAAAGCTGATTGCCTTTGCCGTGGCGCTCTGCTGCGGCGTCGGCGCTGTGATGGCGCTCATCTCCCCGCTGATCCCGCGGCTTTACAACACGACGGACGTCGTGCGGCATCTGGCGGAGGAGCTTCTGATCGTGACGAGCGTGATGATGCCGTTTTTCGCCTTTACGAACGGGTGCTACTTCACGCTCCGCTCCGGCGGCAAGACGCTCATTACCTTCCTGTTTGACAGCGCGTTCGTCTGGGGCGTCTGCATCCCGCTGGCGTTCGTCCTCTCTCGCTACACGAATTTGACAATTTTGCCAATGTACATTCTCGTGCAGTCGCTGGAGCTCATCAAGTGCATCACGGGCTTCTTCCTTGTGAAGAGCAAGCGATGGGTCAACAACCTCGTGAACGAAATTTAAATCTGTGTCAGAATCCATCCTTCGGGTCATCCCGGAGGGTGGATTTTTTATGTTCTGGGAAGACTTTACACGAAAACAGAAAAATGTATGTCTGGAAACTAAGTTTTCAACGAAACATTTACTGAAATCTATGAAGAGAATACCGTAATGCGATAAAATATCATAGAGGTGATATGCTGTGCTTTATACCGCCTTTGGTGAAAATCTCAGATCGCTTCGCGTTGCCCGCGGGCTGACGCAGAAGGAGCTGGGCGACCGCGTCGGACTGAGCAAGGCCGTCGTGAGCAAATATGAAAACGCACTGGGGTATCCCACGCTGGACACGGTCATCACACTGGCCGCGTTTTTCGGCGTGACGACGGATTATCTGCTCGGTGTGAAGAATCAGAAGACTGCGGACGTGTCCGGGCTGACCGACGGACAGCTCAACGCAGTCCTCACCGTCATCGACGCGTTTAAGCACGGCGAGTGACCCTGACACTCATTTAAAGTATTACACTGGGAGGCACTTCCTTTGAAATTTTCCGAAATGACCTATACCCGCCCGGACCTGAAGGCCGTGGAGGCGGAGCTGACAAAGCTCACGAGCGATCTGCGCGCGGCGAAGGACTATGCCGCAGCGCGCGAGGCGTTTCTCGCCGAGGATCGGCTGGACCGCCGGATCGACACGCAGGGAACGCTCTGCTCGATCCGCCACAGCATCGACACGCGCGACGAATTTTACGACGCGGAGCAGACCTTCTGGAACAACGCCATGCCCGAGCTGCAGGAATATCTGCTGCAGTGGACCGAGGCGCTGCTGGACTCCCCCTTCCGCAAGGAATTTGCCGAGGAATTCGGCGAGATCATCTTCACGAACGCGGAGATCGAGCGCAAGAGCTTTTCCACCGAGATCATCCCGGAGATGCAGAAGGAAAACGACCTTGTGCAGGAATATGAAAAGCTGATTGCCAGCGCGCAGATCCCCTTCCGGGACGGCGTTTACACGATCAGCCAGCTCTCTCCTTTTAAAAATGACGCGGACGACGAGATTCGTCTCGCCGCCTGGAAGGCCGAGGGACAGTGGTACAAGGACCATCAGCCGGATCTCGACCGGATTTATCACGAGCTGACCCAGCTGCGCGATCAGATGGGCAAAAAGCTCGGCTACGGCGGCTACACGCCCCTCGGCTACTACCGCATGCAGCGCAACAGCTACACCAAGGAGGACGTGGAGGCCTTCCGCAAGCTGGTGGTGGAATATCTCGTGCCGGTGGCGGATCAGGTTTACCGCGATCAGGCCAAGCGGCTCGGCAAGGAATACCCGATGAGCTTTGCCGACAACGCGCTGCGCTTCCGCTCCGGAAACCCGAAGCCGCAGGGCACGCCGGACGACATTCTGGCGGCGGGGCGCGAGTTTTATGACGCGCTCAGCCCCGAGACGAGCGTGTTCTTCCGCACGATGCTCGACGGCGAGCTGCTGGACGTGCTCTCCACCGAGGGGAAGCAGGGCGGCGGCTACTGCACGAGCATCCTCGACTATGACGTTCCCTTCATCTTTGCCAACTTCAACGGCACGAGCGCCGACGTGGAGACCGTGACGCACGAGGCGGGCCACGCCTTTGCGGGCTGGTACAACCGCAAGCGCGTTCCGGCGAGCACGATCTGGCCGACGCTTGAGAGCTGCGAGGTGCACTCCATGAGCATGGAGTTCTTCGCCTGGCCGTGGGCGGAGAAGTTCTTCGGCCCCGACACGCGCAAATTCCTCTACAGCCATCTGGCCGGTTCCCTCACCTTCATCCCCTACGGGACGATGGTCGATCACTTCCAGCACATCGTCTATGAGCGCCCGGAGATGACGCCCCGGGAGCGCCACGACGTGTGGAAGGAGCTGCTCGGCGTCTACATGCCGTGGATGAAGCTCGACGGGGAGATCCCCTTCTACAGCGAGGGCGAGGGATGGCAGCGGCAGCACCATATTTATTCCTCTCCGTTTTATTACATTGACTACTGCCTCGCGCAGACCGTGGCGCTGAGCTTCTGGGCGCGCATCCAGAAGGATCTGCCCGACGCGTGGGCGCACTATATGGCCTACACCGAGCAGGGCGGCAGCGTGACGTTCACGGAGCTGCTGAAAAACGCAGGGCTCGAGAGTCCCTTTGAGCCCGCCTGTCTGAAGGGCGTATGCCAAGCGGCTGCAAAGTGGCTTGCGGAATACGACCTGACCGGCATCGAATAAGATGGCAGAGCGGCATCGGCGCCGCCACAAGGCGCATCTCGATCAGCACATCAAGGACGCCAACGGTGACTATCACTACATCGGCGAGTGGTATATCGTCTCCGGCGGCTGGCGCGCGCTGATCCCCTTCTGCATCTGGGCGCTGATCGCGGCGGCGGCTGTGATCGAAGCCGGCTGTGTGCATTTTATGGGGCTTCGAAACACGTGGTATGTGATCCTGCCCTACGCGCTCACCGTGAGCATGGTTTTTCTGCTGCTCCTGAACGGCTATCGTCTCGTCTCCGGCGGCGGGAAACTCAAGACCTTTGATTGGGAGAAGGTCTCCGAGCGCATCGTGCCGATCACGGGGTTTCTGATCGCCTTTGATCTGCTGACCTGCGTGCTGGGGCTGGTGTTTTTGCTGAAGCACGGCTCGGAGCACTATATTGCCTTCTTTGCACTGCTGGTTCTGGCGGCTCTGAGCGCATATTTTGCGGGCAGGGCGTTCCGGAAGCAGGCTTGGGAGAAAACGGCATAAAATCTGCCCTCATCCACCGCGCAGGCGCGGTCCCCCTTCCCCCAGAGGGGGAAGGCAAGTTTTCAAGGATTTTCCCGGCTTTGTCCGTGAAAATAATAATGTATATTGAGCCTTGACGGCGCACGGTGGTAAAGGCGCCGGACGGGCTCGACAAAAAATCAAGGAGGACACTCAAAGTGAAAAGAACCATCGCACTCGTGCTGGCTCTCGTGCTGTGCCTGGCCCTGTTTGCGGGCTGCGGCTCCAAGCAGGATGCCAGCGGCAGCGAGGAGCCCGCTGCCACCGGCGAAAAGCCGCTGGTTGTCGGTTACTCCAACTTCTCCAGTAAGTTCTCTCCGTTCTTCTCGGAGACCGCTTACGACCAGGACGTCTGGGCTATGACTTCTGTCAACCTGCTCGAGACCGACCGTCAGGGCGCCATCGTGGAGAAGGGCAAGACCGGTGAGACCCGTCCCTACAACGGCACGGACTACACCTACAACGGCATTGCCGACCTGACCATCACCGAGAATGCGGACGGCACCATCGCCTATGACTTCGATCTGCGCGACGACGTCGTCTTCTCCGACGGCGAGAAGCTCACCGCGGACGACGTCATCTTCTCGATGTATGTTCTGAGCGACCCGACCTATGACGGCAACAGCACGTTCTTCGCGCTGCCGATCGCCGGCATGGAGGAGTATCGCTCCGGCATGAGCTCTCTGTACAGCCTGCTGCTCGAGGCCGGTGAGGACAACACCGACTTCACCAATTGGGACGAGGCCACGCAGAAAGCTTTCTGGGAGAACCTGAACGAGGCCGGCCCTGCCTTCGCGCAGAGCATTGCTGACTTCTGCATCGCCAACGGTTACAACGAAGAGGGCGACTCTGTTGCCAAGTGCGCCGCCAACTGGGGCTATGAGCTCGAAGAGGACGCCACCGCCGCCGATTTCTGGGCTGCGATGATGGAAGAGTACGGCAACGACATCCCCACCCTCGTCTCCACCGAGGTTGCCGACGTTGCCTGGGAAGAGCTCTTCCCTGACTTCGCCGACTACACCAAGGGCGTAAAGACCGGCGAGAGCGCCGACAGCATCAAGGGCATCGAGAAGACCGGCGATTACTCCGTGCGCGTGACCCTGACCAAGGCTGACGCTCCCGCGATCTATCAGCTGGCCGTGACCGTCGCTCCGATGCACTACTACGGCGACGCTTCCCTCTACAACTACGACGAGAACCAGTTCGGCTTCCCGAAGGGCGACCTCTCCGGCGTGAAGGCCAAGACCACCGAGCCCATGGGCGCCGGCCCCTACAAGTTCCTGAAGTTCGAGAACGGCGTTGTGTACTTCGAGGCCAACGAGAATTACTTCAAGGGCGCTCCGAAGACCAAGCTCATGCAGTTCCTCGAGTCGAACGACAAGGATA
>JAFRDQ010000110.1 GCA_017411225.1 Oscillospiraceae bacterium | reverse complement strand
TCGGCGCACACGAGCCGGCACGGGCCACCGGGCCAAGCCCCGCAAGGGGCCGGGGCCGCCCTCGTCCTGGCACCCGGCCTGACCCTTGCGCTGTGTGATAGAGTGCCCGTGATCACGAAGGGGGCCCGAGCTATGGGCGCGGAATCCCCAACCCGCCGTGCTGTGTGCGAGTGCGATCACGGAACTCGAGCGGCTGTGTGAGGGCTGTCAAGGGCTTGACCTTGACAGCAAAATGTGATATACTGTACTCGTGGGAAGAGGACTCTGTGTTCTCCATGTGACTACCATTTCTCCTTTGCTCTTCCCACGCCGGGTTTTCTGGGGGCCACTGTGTGCAGCATCGTCCAGCGCTGCACTCGGCGGCTCCCTTTGCGCAAGCAAACCCCAAATGTGGCGTTTTTTCAGCGACATGTGCGGTGGAAAAACTCACTTGGGCTGGCGCGACGCCAGCCCCTCGCGCCGACCAAGCGGGGCCAAGCCCCGCGCGAGAAGCGCGAGTATCCAAATATAAAGGAAGCACTGCCAAAGCAGTGCTTCCTTTATATTTGAGAGTGTTATTCGGCCTCGAACATATCCTTGCCGACATGGCAGATTTCGCACTCGAAATCCTCGGGCAGATCTTCCCACTTCGTTCCGGCCTCGTCCTCGTCATAGACCCAGCCGCAGACGGTGCATACGTACTTCATATGTCGTTCCTCCATAGAAATTCTCGACCGCGCTGCGGTCTGTTCTGAACATACCACACTTGGGATGCGTTTGCAAGCAGGAATTTCCCCGCCTTTTCAAATGCGCCCGGCTGTGGTATACTAAACTTTAATTACCGACAGTTTGAGGGATTTCATGCAGAATACCGCAGAAAAGAAGGAACGCGCCGCGCTGGCAGGGCTGGCCGCGGCGAATATGGAAGCGCGCGAGCGCTCCACGGAGATCTCCATGGCGGAGCTCGCCGCGCTCGTGGAGACCGCCGGGGGCGAGGCGGTCGTGTCCGTTTTGCAGAATAAGCAGTCGCCCGATCCGCGCACCTTCCTCGGCGAGGGCAAGGTGGCGGAGCTGAAAGCCTGCATTGAGGCCAACGAATGCGATCTCGCCGTGTTTGACAATGAGCTCTCGCCCTCGCAGATGCGCGTGCTCTCGGAGGAGCTCGGCGTGCGCGTGCTCGACCGCTCGGGTCTCATCCTCGATATCTTTGCCCAGCGCGCCCAGACGAAGGAGGGCCAGCTGCAGGTGGAGCTCGCGCAGTATCACTATCTGCTCCCGCGCCTGACCGGCATGTGGACGCACCTCGTGCGCCAGACCGCCTCCGGCGGCTCGAGTCCGATCGGCACGCGCGGCCCCGGCGAGACGCAGCTGGAGACCGACCGCCGCCACATCCGCCGCAAGATCCAGAAGCTTGAGGAGGAGCTGGAGGCCGTGCGCAAGGTGCGGCAGACGCAGCGCCGCCGCCGCGAGAAAAACGCCATGCCCGTCGTCGCCCTCGTGGGCTACACGAACGCCGGCAAATCCACGCTCTTAAACCGCCTGACGAACGCGGACATCCCCGCGAACGACCGGCTGTTTGACACGCTCGACACCACGACGCGCCGCCTCAAGGTGGACGAGGCGCAGGAGGTGCTGCTGTCCGACACCGTCGGCTTCATCCGCAAGCTCCCGCACCATCTGGTGGAGGCCTTCAAGGCCACGCTGGAGGAGCTGAGCTATGCAGACGTGCTCCTGCACGTCATTGATCTCTCCAACCCCGAGTGGGAGACGCAGGCCGAGGTCGTCGACCGGCTGATCGACCAGCTCGGCGCGGCGCAGACGCCGTGCATCCGTGTGTTTAATAAATGCGACGCCTATCTCGGCATTCTCCCGCACGGGGAGAACATCGCGTGCATCTCCGCCCGCACGGGGGAGGGCACGCAGACGCTGCTCGACATGATCTCCAAAACGCTCGCGCGGCAAAACCGCCGCGCCGTGCTGCACATCCCGTATACCGAGGGCGCGCTGACGGAGCTCCTGCA
Organism: Oscillospiraceae bacterium; assembly: GCA_017411225.1. Taxonomy (GTDB): domain Bacteria; phylum Bacillota; class Clostridia; order Oscillospirales; family Oscillospiraceae; genus CAG-103. The sequence goes on along the minus strand of JAFRDQ010000110.1, from coordinate 3,071 downwards.
CCGCGAATGCGCCGTCCTGCGCACGGAATATCTCGAGGACTGCGTGGAGATCGAGGCTGTCATCAAGCCCGAGCACTGGGGGAGAGTGAGCCCTTATGCAGTTTCCGACGCGCATTGAAACCGAGCGGCTGATCCTCCGCCCCTGGCGCGAGAGCGACGCCGCGTCCTGCTACCGCTATGCCAAAGATCCGCGCATCGGCCTGATGTGCGGCTGGAAGCCGCACGAGAGCGAGGACGAGAGCCGCGAGATCATCCGTACCATTCTCACCGCCGCGATGAACTATGCCGTCACATTAAAGGGCGAGGACGAGGCTGTCGGCAGCATCGGCCTTCACCCCTGCAGCCGCCCGGAGGCGATCGGCCACCTGGCGCTCGGCTACTGGCTCGGCGAACCCCACTGGGGCAACGGCTATATCCCCGAGGCCGCGGAGGCGATGCTGCAAACCGCGTTTGGCCTCGGCGCGACGGAGCTCTGGGGCGCGCACTTTGCCGAAAACCGCAACTCCCGCCGCGTCATCCACAAGCTCGGCTTCACCTTCCGCTTCGCGGACAGGGAACGCTTCGAGCAGATCGGGGAGGAGAAAGAGGTCTGGTATTACTCCATTCTCCCGCGAGATCATGAGGAATGAGGAATTAGGAATGAGGAATTGAGGAGCTGCTTCGCAGCTTGATTACGAACCGACTGATAACTCCTAATTCCTAATTCCTAACTCCTAATTCGCAAACGAGGTGATCCCCATCGATCCATATTATATTCCCACTGCGCCCGGAGAGGCGGAGCTGACGGAAAAGCGCTCCACGTTTCTCGGCCATGTGCGCTGCGTCTCCACGGAGGACGAGGCGCGGGACTTTATCACCGCGATGAAAAAGCAGTATCACGATGCGCGGCACAACTGCTGGTGCTACCGCATTCAGGACGGCCCCGAGCGCTACTCGGACGACGGCGAGCCGCAGGGCAGCGCCGGCATCCCGATGCTCGAGGTGTTCAAGCGCGAGAACGTCACAAACGTCGTCTGCGTCGTCACGCGCTATTTCGGCGGCGTCCTGCTCGGCACGGGCGGGCTTCTGCGCGCCTATACCAAAAGCGCGAAGGACGCGCTGACCGCCGCGGGCGTCTCCGCCGTCAGAAGATGGGTCACGGTCGACGTAAGGTGCGCCTACGGGCTCTTTGAACGCGTCAAAACCGCCGTCCTCGCCATGGGCGGCGCGGTGGACGGGCTCGACTACGGCGCGGATGTGACGATGCACATTCTGCTGCCGGAGGAGGCCGTCGAGGATTTTTCCGTGCAGCTCGGCGACCTCTCCGCCGGAAGCGCCGAGGCCGTCACCACGGGCGAACAAATGAAAGCCGTACCAATGGAGGGATAAAAGATGCAAAAAAGGAAACAGATTCTGACCGTCATGATCGTCATCACCTTCGTGCTGCTGCTCCTCGCCAATTTCCTGCACGGAATCTGGCGCACGGTCGCGTGGATCGCGATGATCGTATCACTCCTGCTGTTTGCCCTGTTCTGGAGCGCCCTCTGGCGCTGCCCGAAGTGCGGCAAGCATCTGGGGAGACTCGGCGACGGAGCAAAGGTCTGCCCGCACTGCGGGGAACCCTTAGAGTAAAATGAAAGGCCGCCTTTGGGCGGCCTTTCATTTTAGATACTCGCTTTTATCGCGCGGGGCTTTGGCCCCGCTTGGTCGAAGCGAGGGCTGGCGTCGTCGCCATATCCCTTGCTTCCCCGCAAACGGGAAAGCAAGCTCATTACGCTGCGGCTCCTTACCAAATCAAAGCCAATGCTTTGATTTGGAGAGGAAGAATGGGGGCGCGGATACAGAGCCGTCGCGCTTAAGCGCGGCTGCGGCGTGGAGCAAGCCCATTCTGACGATGCCGCACATGTCGCTGAAAAAACGGATTGGAATTCATTTGCCCTGTCGGGCAAACTCTGCGAGGCCGGACTTCCGTAGGGGCGGATATCATCCGCCCGCGCAGGATGCACGGATTGTATTGCCGATCCCGGGCGAATATCGTCGGCACAGAAATCTGCTGTAGGGGCGATCCGAGAAAAGCCCCGGTCATCGAAGAGTGCTCCACGTGGGAGGCCGTGAGCCTCAAGCACAAGTGGACCATGTCCCCCACGCCACGCTCACGCGCAAGACGCTCGCGAAGGGCCTCAAAAAGCGCGGTCTGCTCGAGCGCGTGCACATCCCCGCCGACGGCGAGAGTTACGAACTATAAGACTTCTCCTTTGCCGACGGCAAACCCCGGCAGTTGGATTCTGCCGTAGGGGAGGGGCTTGCCCCTCCCGCGCAGCATAACTTGAATCGAATCGAAATCAAAGGCGAATTCGCAGACTTTTGGACTTTGCGGATTCGCCTTTCGTCTCTGTATCTATGAAACCGGAACGCCGGGAGGGGCAAGCCCCTCCCCTACGAACCAAGTTCCACAGACGGCACGTTGATTTGCGGTTTGTTTGTAAAGAATTTATGAATGTGAGAACTTTTTTGAAAAACGGAAGTCATAGATAGCGTAAAACAAATCAGGAGGGCAAAAAATGAAAAAACTGATTGCGATTGCGCTCTGTGCGCTGTGTCTCGTTTCCCTCGCCGCCTGCGGCAGCAAGGCGCCGGCTGAGGAGGGCTCCGCCGCGGCGGAGATCGCCAATCCCTTTGTAACGTATGACACGTTGGAAGAGGCCAGCAAGGCTGTGGGCTTTGATCTCCAGGCGCCCGAGACGATTGAGGGCTGCCCGATCGAGTCGATTCAGGTCATGAACAATTCCCTCATCCAGATCACCTACTATGATTCGGAGGCCGACGGAAACCGCGTCGTCCTGCGCAAGGCCGCCGGCGTGGATGATATCTCCGGCGATTATAACGAATATCCGACCGTGTCCACCGCGGACTACAACGGCGTGAATGTGACCATGCGCGGCGAGAACGACACGTTCTCCGGCGCGATCTGGACGGTTGACGACGCGTCGTACTCCGTCCAGTTCGACATCCCCGTGGTCGACGCCGCGATCCTCGCCGTCGTCGACGAGGTGAAATAACTCTGATTTCCTCTCTCCCTTCTCTCTCTTTTC
>JAFRDQ010000013.1 GCA_017411225.1 Oscillospiraceae bacterium | reverse complement strand
GAGCTGTCTGGCCCGCTTCGTTTTTTGGAACGCCTTGATGACGCCGGTGGAGGCGGTGAAGACGGTTTTGACCGTGACCTTTTTCAGGCCGTTGGCCTTGAGCGCGGCGGTGACGTTGTCCGTCCAGTCCTCGAGCTGCTTCAAGGTCATGTGCGGACAGCCGACGAAGCAGAGCTCCGGCTCGGCGTCCGGGTTCTTCCAGACGACGGGGTAATTGTCCTTGACGCGCTGCAGCTCGTTATCGTCGATGACATAGACCTGCGCATTTTCGCGGATGAGGGCCTCGCCCTGCTGCTTGGCCTCGGGCGTGAGGTGTTCGATGTGGTAGAGGCCGACCGCGCCGTTGGAGGCGCAGGCGGCGCCGAAGTCCTTGAGATACGTCGTCGCGGCCTCGTTCAGCTCCGTGCCGAGCCAGCGGTCGAGACCTTTGACATACGGCACGTCCTCCATGACCTTCATGCCGATGGCGGAGCCTAAAAGCTGCGCCTCGGGCTTCTTCGAGCAGCGGACCTCCACAATCCAGTCGGCCTTGCGGCCGTCGTCCGTGAGCAGGCCGAACTCCGGCACGAAGCCCGCAACGGAGCCCATGAGCTCGATGATGCCGGAATTGCGGTTGCACCGCGCGCCGAGGACGGAGTTGGCGTAGATGACGGCGGAGCTCTCCGCCCAGGAGAGCACGTCGCCCTGCTTGGGCACGTTGCCGACCTGCGGGAGATAGCTGGTGCAGGTGTAGCTGTCCTCATCGAGCAGGCCGAGATCCTCGAGCTGCTTTTCGTATCGGGCCTGATCGGTGTACATGATGTGCTTGAATACAATGTCGTCCAGCAGGGAGCTGGGCACTTTTTTATCCAGCGGGCGGGGGTCGGCGGTGAATTTCTGCTGACTCAAAAGCCCCTCGTCGAGCAGCTTCTGATAGAGATCATAGACCGGCGCGAGCACCTTGAGGCCGAAGCTGATGACCGTGTGACCGTATTCGCTCGTGACCGGGACCATGCGCTCGGCGTCAAACGCATCGCCGTACATGACGAGCGTTTTGACCACCTTGGCCATGGTTTCCCCTTTCGCACCGTCCAGCAGCGCCTGCTGCTCGGGCGTCAGAATCATAGAAACTCCTCCTTTCGGTTTTTGGATTTCCGTCTATAGAATAGCATGTTATCAGACAGATGACAATTGGAAATGTTTAATAAATATTCATCATTTAATATTTTTGTAAAATATTCTTAAAGTATTTACAACATGATATTCGCATGGTAGAATGAAATCGTGGAGGTGATCGTATGCGGCCGGATCGGAGGCTTTGGCTGAACGCGGCGGCGCATCTGCTTGTGGACGGGCTGTGCGCGGCGACGGTGTTCGGGCGGCTCGGCGGCTCGGCAGATCTGCCGGCGCTGATTCTGCTGTACAATACGCTCGCCTTCTCCACGCAGTGCCTCGTCGGACTCGCGGCGGATCGGCTGAAACACGATCGCACCGCGGCGGCGGTCAGTATGCTCTGCATTGTGACGGGCTATGCGCTGCCCGTGCCGGGGTGGCTGCGCGTGGGGCTGATCGGCCTCGGAAACAGCATGTTTCACGTCTCCGGCGGGCGGATGACGCTGCTGGAGAGCCGCGGCAAGGCCTGGCCGCTCGGCGTGTTCGTCGCGCCCGGGTCGGTGGGGCTGACGCTCGGGACGGTCTGGCCGGGGCTCGGATGCGCGTTTGCAGCATTGCTTGCACTCTGCGCGGTTTTGAGTCTGCTGCTTCCGGAGGCGGAAGCGGACGCTGAAGGCGGGAGAGAGGGCGCTTCCCTGCTCATTCCGGTTTTGCTGACGCTGGCGGTTGCAGTGCGCGCCGTCGGCGGGAGCGCGGTGTCTTTTCCATGGAAAACCGGCGCTCAGAGCGCTTTGCTGCTGACGGGGTTTGTCTTTGCCGGAAAGCTGCTGGGCGGATTTCTCTCGGATCGGATCGGCGCAAGAAAAACGGCGTGGATATCGATTCTCCCGGCGGCAGTGCTGATCGCGTTCTGCGCATCGTGGGCAGCCCCTTCCCTGCTCGGTCAGCTGGCGCTGAATCTGACGATGCCGGTGACGCTGTGGCTGATCTGGCGCGCAATGCCGGATGCGCCGGGTCTGGCCTTCGGGCTCACGGCCTCGGCGCTCTGGCCGGGGATGATCACGGGGCAGCTGATGACGCTGACCGGGCCGGCGCTTTGGATTTGCGTATTGTTCAGCTTTGGATTCGGACTTTGGGCGATTATGTATGCGGAAAGGAGACTATGAGATGAAACGGTTTGTGGATCTTTTGGGTGCGTTTTTGACGGTGCTGGCGCTGTGCATCCTGCCCGCGCGGGCCGATGTGATCGCAGGGCCGATGATCGCCGTGGGTGCGCTCGGGGTTGTGCTGATCATCGCCGTCGTCGCGGTGGCGGCGAGTCTGCTGGTGCGCTCGATCGGGCGGCTGCGGGCAAAACGGAAGGATGAAGAGGAGAAATGATCGGAGATCTGTTTCTCGCCTGCCTCATCACGGTTGTGGTGGAGACGGCGATTATCTGGCTTGCCGGATATCGCAGCCGGGATGAGGTTCTGGTTGTGATCTGCACGAACGTGGTCACCAATCTGGTACTGAATCTGGTTTTATATGGGCCGTTTTTCCAGGTCTCCGGTTCTATGATGCGGATGGGTGAGCTGCTGGTGATTGCAGTGGAAACCGCCATTTACACGATAGCGTTCGGGCGGTTCGGTAAGATGCTGGCGCTGACCGTTGCTGCGAATTTGCTGAGTGTGTTTATCGGGATGTTTTTCTTTATGGGAGACCACAAGCAATTGATTCCTGACGATCTGCGTGCGTTCGGATTCGCCCGAATACAGTTGTGAATTCGGCACGTTCCGCGCGGGCGACCACAGGTCGCCCCTACAGTGAACGGAGTGCGCTGCGTTTGCGCCGGAGTGCGGCAATGAATTCGCCAGATACTGCGCGGGCGGATGATATCCGTCCCTACGGCGGGAACCAAGTCGGGAGAGGGAGGTTACATGAGTATGATGTTTTTAATGTTATTCTGTCTGATCGCGGTGATCCTGGAGACGGCGTTTTTCTGGATGTTCGGATATGACAGCCGGGATGAAAAGACGGTTGTGGCGTGCACGAATGTGCTGACGACGCTTGCGATGAATCTCGTGATGATCCCGAACGGATATCGGAGCATTCCGACCATCGTGATGGCGGAGGTCATCTTAATCGCAGTCGAGTTTGGGATTTACGCCATCGCATTCGGACGAAGCCGGAAATTGCTGCTGCTGACGATTGCGGCGAATGCGATCTCCTTCGGATTTGAGCTGCTCATATAAAAAAAGAACGTGCTGAAATTCAGCACGTTCTTTTTATTGGAGTCTAATTATGAATTAGTTCTCGTCGATGCCGATGACGACACCGGAGCCGACGGTACGGCCGCCCTCGCGGATAGCGAAGCGGAGGCCCTGCTCGATGGCGATGGGGGTGATCAGCTCGACATGCATGTCGACGTTATCACCAGGCATGCACATCTCGACGCCTTCGGGAAGGGTGATGACGCCGGTCACGTCCGTGGTACGGAAGTAGAACTGGGGACGATAGTTGTTGAAGAACGGGGTGTGACGGCCGCCCTCTTCCTTGGACAGGACGTAAACCTGGCCGGTGAACTTGGTGTGGGGCTTGATGCTCTTCGGAGCCGCCAGAACCTGGCCGCGCTCGACGTCCTTCTTCGCAATGCCGCGGAGCAGGCAGCCGACGTTGTCGCCAGCCTCGGCGAACTCGAGCAGCTTGTGGAACATCTCGGTGCCGGTAACGGTGGTCTCGGTGGTCTCCTTGATACCAACGATCTCAACCTTATCGCCAACCTTGACGATACCACGCTCAACACGACCGGTAACGACGGTGCCGCGGCCGGAGATGGGTCTCCCGCAGCACGTAGCCCCGATCCACGATGGTGGAGATGGTGGGGGCATAGGTGGAGGGACGGCCGATGCCCTTCTCCTCCAGGGTCTTCACCAGCGTGGCCTCAGTGTATCGGGCGGGGGGCTGGGTGAATTTCTGCTCGGGGGTGATGGTCTGGGGCGTGAAGCTGTCCCCCTGGCGAATGGGCGGCAGCTGGACCTCCTTCTCCCCCTGATCGTCCCGGCCCTCGGTGTAGACCACGGTGAAACCGGCGAACAGGGTCCTGACCCCGGCGGAGCGGAAGGTGACCCCGTTCACGTCGAAGGTGGCAGTGGTGGTCTCCAAAACGGCTTCGCTCATCTGGCTGGAAAGGAAGCGCTCATAGATGAGCTTGTACAGCTTGTACTGGTCAGAGGTCAGGCTCCCCTTCAGCTCCTTGGGCCCGTTCTTCAAATCCGTGGGCCGGATGGCCTCGTGAGCGTCCTGGGCGTTGCTGCGGCCCCGGTACACGTTGGGTTGGGCGGGCACGTACGCCGCCCCGTAGTTCGCTTCGATGTATTCGAGGGCCGCGGTCTGGGCCTCCTTGCTGATGCGGACGGAGTCGGTACGGATGTAGGAGATCAGGCCCACGGGCCCCTTCTTGCCGATGTCCACGCCCTCGTAGAGCTGCTGGGCCACCTGCATGGTCCGCTTGGCGGTGAAGTTGAGCTTCCTAGACGCCTCCTGCTGCAGG
>JAFRDQ010000109.1 GCA_017411225.1 Oscillospiraceae bacterium | reverse complement strand
GGGCGCGCAGTGGATGGTCGATCACGGCGTCAAGGGCGTCTGCATCGACGGTCTGAGCGTCGGCGGCCCGCGCCCCGAGGACGGCGGCGGCCCCACCCACAAGATCGCGCTGCGCAACAACATCTGGTACGGCGAGGAGGTCTATCTCCCGAAGGAGCTGCTCACCGAAGAGCGCTGGAACTTCGCCTTCCTGCCGCTGAAGATTGAGGGCGCCAGCGGAGCTCCCGGCCGCGCCATCGCGTGGATTGAGGAATAAGACGTCCCGGACTATGAGAAAGGAGTGCTCGCAATGCAGGAACTCACCCTGACCCAACTGAAAAACAAGGCGACGGAGCTGCGCATCCGCGTCGTGGATATGATCTGGAAGGCCCAGTCGGGCCATCCCGGCGGCTCGCTGTCCGTGGCGGACTTCATGACCGCCTGCTACTTCCGCTATATGAAGGTTGACCCGAAGAACCCCCGCTGGGCCGACCGCGACCGCTTCGTTCTCTCCAAGGGCCATGTCTGCCCTGCGCAGTATGCGGCGCTCGCCATGACCGGCTTCTTCCCCATGGAGGTGCTGGACACGCTGCGCAAGGAGGGTTCTCCCCTGCAGGGTCACCCCAGCATGACGAAGTGCCCCGGCATTGACATCTCCACCGGCTCGCTCGGTCAGGGCCTCGCCTGCGCCGCCGGCATGGCGCTGGCAGCGAAGCTCGACGGCAAGGACTACAACGTCTTCTGCGCCCTCGGCGACGGCGAGACGAACGAGGGCGAGATCTGGGAGGCCTGCGGTACTGCCCACAAGTACAAGCTGGATAATCTGATCGTCTTCGTCGACTGGAACAACCTGCAGCTCGACGGCACCTGCGACGAGATCATGCCGCTGGTGGATCTGGCGAAAAAATTTGAGGCCTTCGGCTTCGAGGTTGCCTCTTGTGACGGCAACGACATGCAGCAGCTTGTCCAGGTCATGGATCAGCTGCTGGCATCGAAAAACGGCCTGCCCAAGTGCATCGTCGGCAAGACGGTCAAGGGCAAGGGCGTGAGCTTCATGGAAAACCAGGTCGGCTGGCACGGCGTCGCCCCGAATGACGACCAGTACCGGCAGGCGATGGAAGAGCTGAATGCGCTCTATGTTGAGGAGGTCTGAGCATGGAAACGAAAAAGATCCCGACCCGCAACGGCTTCGGCGAAGAGATCGTCGCCCTCGGCAAGGAAAACAAAGACATTCTCGTTGTGGATATCGACATCGGCAAGAGCTGCAAAACCGGCGATTTTCGCAAGGCGCTGCCCGAGCAGTACCTGAACGTCGGCATCGCGGAGCAGAACGGGGCGGGCGTCGCCGCCGGTCTCGCCACCTGCGGCAAGATCCCCTTCGTCGTGACCTATGCCGCCTTCGGCTCCATGCGCATCTGCGAGATGATCCGCCAGGAGATCGCCTATCCGAATCTGAACGTGAAGATCGCCTGCTCCCATGGCGGCCTCACGCCGGCGAACGACGGCGCGAGCCATCAGGCCATCGAGGACATGGGCATCCTGCGCACGATCCCGAACATGACCGTATGCATGCCGGCGGACGCCGTCGCGGCGAGAAAGCTCGTCCGCGCCGCGGCCGAGACCTACGGCCCGGTGTACCTGCGCTTCACGCGCGACGCAGTTCCCGTGATCTATGATGACAGCGCGGAGTTCACCCTCGGCAAGGCCAACCTTCTGCGCGACGGCAAGGACATTGCCATCCTCGCCAACGGCGACACCGTGCATCTGGCGCTCAAGGCGGCGGAGCAGCTCGCCGCGGAGGGCATTCAGGCCCGCGTGCTGGACTTCCACACCATCAAGCCCCTCGACGAAGCGGCGGTCAACGCCTGCATCGACGAGATCGGCAGCATCATCACGGTGGAGGATCACAACATTCTCAACGGTCTCGGCAGCGCCGTGGCGGAGATCGTGGCTGAGCGCGGCAAGGGCAGAATGAAGCGCATCGGCGTGCAGGACCAGTTCGGCCAGTCCGCGCCCTATGAGCGGCTGCTCGAAATGAACGGCATCACAGTGGAAAACATCATTGCGCAGGCCAAGCGCCTGATCGCTGCGGAATAAGGAGGCACAATCATGAAGGTATTTCTCATCGGCTGCGGCGATATCGCCCGCCACCATGGCCGCGCGGTCGTCCGTCTGGGCGGCTCTGTGATCGGCGGCTTCGACATCAGCGAAGTGAACGCGAATCTGGTTGCACAGGAATTCAGCTGCCCGGTCAGCACCTATGAAGAGATCGAAACCTACGTGCAGCAGGCGGACTATGTCGTCATCTCCACGCCGCCCACGAAGCGTCTGGACTATGTGGAAATGGTTTTGAAGCACCATGTGCCGCTCTACATGGAAAAGCCCGTGGCCTGCACCATGGAGGACGCCATGAAGATCAAGGCCATGGCGGATCAGTATGACGCGAAGATCATGGTGGGTTTTGCCCACTACTATCGCCCGGCGTATCAGAAGATGCTGGAGCTCGTCAAAACCGGTATGTTCGGCGAGCCTGTGGACATCGCATTTTCCCGCCTGAGCCCCGGCTTCGGCTTCCACGCGAAGAACCTCGGCGCCTCCTGGCGCACCGACCCGAACCTCGCCTGCGGCATGACGGTCGAGTCCGTCAGCCACGATTGGAAGCTCATCACCGCCATGGCCGGCGGCTTTGAGACCATCGCCTGCAACTACACCGGCACGATCGCCTCCGTTCCCAAGTTCGATAACCACACGAGCATCACCATCCGCCTGCGCAACGGCGCCATCGGCACCATCGCGGCCTCCTGGGCCTGCGACATTCCCACCTGCTCCCGCGCCTACATCGGCACGAAGGGCTCCATCTTCCTCACCGGCGAGGGCATGTTTGAGTTCACGAAGCTCACCTGGAAGACCGAGGATATGCCCTATGCGGAGACGCTGACCTTCAACGACAGCTATGACCACGCCACCGGCGACGTCATCTACTACGCCCACTGCAGCTTCCAGGACAGCCTGAAAAACGGCAAGCCCTTTGAAACGCCGCTCTCCGACGGCATCTCGGCGCTGATCTATTCTCTGGCTGCCAAGCAGTCCAGCGAGGAGCAGATTACGGTCAAGGTTCCGGACTGGGGCGAGGTCTGAACAGGAGGCAGCACCATGCCTGAAAAACTGATCGGTTCCGCCATCTTCGGCCAGTCCGGCGGCCCCACCGCCGTCATCAACGCGAGCGCCTACGGCGTGATCAAAACCGCCCTCGAGGCCGAGGAGATCACGAAGGTTTACGGCGCGGCCTACGGCATCAAGGGCGTGCTGGCAGATCAGCTCTATGTGATGGACGAAGAAGATCCCGAGGAGCTGCGCCTCCTGCTGAACACCCCGTCCTCCGAGCTCGGCTCCTGCCGCTACAAGATCAAGGACCCCGAGGTCGACGACACGGACTACAAGCGCATTCTTGAGATCTTCAAAAAGTACAACGTCCGCTATTTCTTCTACAACGGCGGCAACGACTCCATGGACACCTGCAACAAGATCAGCCGCTATATGGAGTCCGTCGGCTATCCCTGCCGCGTGATCGGCGTCCCGAAGACAGTCGACAACGACCTCTTCGGCACGGATCACTGCCCCGGCTTCGGCAGCGCGGCGAAGCTGATCGCCACGACCTGCATGGAGATCAGCAAGGACACCCGCGTGTATGATAACGGCGTCATCAACGTCGTCGAGATCATGGGCCGCCACGCCGGCTGGCTCGCCGCGAGCGCGCAGCTGGCCACCGCCTACGGCGCGGGCCCGGATCTCGTGTATCTCCCGGAGACGGACTTCGATATGGAGAAGTTCCTCTCTGATATCGACCGCGTCTACCGCGAAAAGGGCAAGGTGCTCATCGCGGTCTCCGAGGGCATCCACTATGCCGACGGCACCTTCGTCTCCGAGGCGCAGACCTCCGCGACGGACGGCTTCGGCCACGTGCAGCTCGGCGGCCTCGCCGCCATGCTCGCGGACAAAATCCGCCAGCACACCGACGCCAAGGTGCGAGGGATCGAACTGAGCCTGCTGCAGCGCTGCGCCGCGCACATCGCCTCCCAGACCGACATCGACGAGGCGTTCGGCGCGGGCCAGGAGGCCGTGCGTCAGGCGGTGAATGGCGAGACCGGCAAGATGATCGCCTTCGAGCGCGAGTATATCGACGGGAAGTATCACTGCCGCTATGCGGCCATCCCGCTCACGGCGGTGGCAAACGTTGAGAAGAAGATCCCGGCCGAGTGGATCAACGCCGAGGAAAACGGCCTGACGCAGGAGTTCATCGACTACGTCCGCCCGCTCGTGCAGGGCAGACCGGACTACCCGATGCTCGACGACGCCATGCCGCGCTACGCGAACCTCCGCAAGGTGCTTGCAAATCAGAACGGATAACGCGCACAGAAAGGACGATGTAAGATGGCACTTGTTACTTCCAGAGAAATGTTTGAAAAAGCCTACAACGGAGGCTATGCAATCGGCGCATTTAACGTCAACAATATGGAGATCATTCAGGGCATCACGGAAGCGGCGAAGGAATGCCAGGCCCCTGTGATCCTGCAGGTCTCCTCCGGCGCGCGCAAATATGCCAACCGCACCTATCTCGTCAAGCTGGTCGAAGCTGCGATCGAGGAGACCGGTCTTCCGATCTGCCTGCACCTCGATCACGGCGATACATTTGAGCTCTGCAAGAGCTGCGTGGACGACGGCTTCACCTCCGTCATGATCGACGCCTCCTCCAAGTCCTTTGAGGACCACATCGCCCTGACCCGGCAGGTCGGGGAATACGCGAACGATCACGGCGTGGTCGTCGAGGCCGAGCTCGGCACGCTCGCCGGCGTGGAGGACGATGTGAACGTCTCCGCCGAGGATTCCTCCTACACCCGTCCCGAGGACGTGCAGGAGTTCGTCGAGCGCACCGGCTGCGACTCTCTGGCCATCGCCATCGGCACCAGCCACGGCGCTTATAAGTTCAAGCCCGGCACGAAGCCGCAGCTTCGCTTTGACATCCTCGAGGAAGTCTCCAGACGTCTGCCCGGTTTCCCGATCGTACTGCACGGTTCTTCTTCCGTGCCGCAGGAGTATGTTCAGATGATCAACGAGTACGGCGGCAGCATGCCCGGCGCCATCGGCGTGCCCGAGGATCAGCTGCGCGAGGCCTCCCGTCTGGCGGTCTGCAAGATCAACATCGACTCCGACCTGCGTCTTGCCATGACCGGCACGGTCCGCAAGTTCCTCGCTGAGCATCCCGGCGAGTTCGACCCGAGAAAGTATCTCGGTCCCGCCCGCGAGAACATCAAGCAGCTCGTCAAGCACAAGATCATCAACGTGCTCGGCTGCGACGGCAAGGCGTAAAACAAGCTCCCCGAACGAGGAACGTCTTCAACACCGATTTCTCCCTTCCAATCTTTCTCTATCTCACCAAACGGGGCGGCCTCGGCCGCCCTGTTTGACGTTATTTCATTCGGAAAACTATGTTTTCCGATGGGATGGGCTGCGCTCCCACCGTCGAAGGCCAGCCCTATGCCATTTCTCGTCGAAATTGCCAAAATTTAGTCATAGTTGTTGACTTCGTTTGGCCGCAGTGCTATATTATGTCAAGCGGGGAGTTGTGACCCCGCGGGACATACAATTTGAAAAGGAGATGCACAAACCCATGAAGAAAACACTTGCATTGGTTCTGGCGCTGGTTCTCTGCCTCGCGCTGCTCGCAGGCTGCGGCAGCAAGCAGGAGCCTGCTCAGGGCTCTGCCGAGCCCGCGGGCGACGCCTCCAACGGCTCTGTCTACTGGCTGAACTTCAAGCCCGAGTCTGACGAGGTGCTGCAGGAAGTCGCCAAGATGTATACCGAGGAGACCGGCGTGCCCGTCAAGGTCGTCACCGCCGCCTCCGGTACCTACAACCAGACCCTTATGAGCGAGATGGACAAGGCCTCCGCTCCGACCCTCTTCGTCATCGGCAACCAGGACGCCGTCAAGGAGTGGGGCGACTATGCTCTCGACCTGACCGACTCCGCCATCGCGAAGGAGCTCAACACCGACGCCTATGAGCTGCGCGACGCCGACGGCAAGCTCTGCTCCATCGGCTACTGCTATGAGTGCTACGGCATCATCGTGAACCCCGACCTCATCGAGCAGGCCGGCCACACGATGGACGAGATCAAGAACTTTGAGAGCCTCAAGGCCGTCGTGGAGGACATCCACGCCCGCGCGGACGAGCTCGGCTTCGACGCCTTCACCTCCTGCGATATGGACGACTCCTCCTCCTGGCGCTTCACCGGCCACATGGCCAACCTCGAGTACTTCTACGAGGAGCAGGCCGCCGGCGCTGCCTGGACCGAGTGCCCCGAGAGCATCACGGGCGCCTATCTCGACAACTACAAGGCCCTGTATGACCTCTGCGTCACCAACAGCCTGACCGACCGCAAGGATCTCGCCACCGGCGGCCACGACGCCGAGAACGAGTTCATCACCGGCAAGGCTGCCTTCTTCGTCAACGGCTCCTGGGAGTACGCTGCCGTCTCCGAGGCCGTGCCGAACGCCACCATGATTCCTTACTACTGCGGCGTGCAGGGTGAGGAGAAGGCCGGCCTGAACTGCGGCACCGAGAACTACTGGGCCATCAACAGCGCCGCTTCCGAGGCCGATCAGCAGGCCACCATGGACTTCATGGTCTGGTGCGTCACCGATCCCGAGGCCTCCCGCATGCTCGTTGATACCTTCGGTGTCATGCCCTACAAGCAGGCTGCCGAGAGCACCAACGGCTTCCTCGCCGCCGCCGACGCCTACACCGCCGCCGGCAACTACGTCATGGACTGGGCCACGAACTATCAGCCCAACGTCGATGAATATCGCGCTGCCCTCGTCTCCGCGCTGAACGCCTACAACGCCGATCCCACCGACGCCAACTGGGAGAGCGTCAAGACCGCGTTCGTGGACGGCTGGGCTGCCCAGTACGCCGCTGTGAACGGCTAATCAGTTTTATACCAACAACGCATCACACATCAGGGGGCGGGCGATTTCGCCCGCCCCTTTCATCAACCCTCTGAGAGGAGTGATATCCCTTGAGTAGGAAAACCGACAACCCCAACCGCGTCCGCAAAAGAGACAAGCACCCCGCCGGTCAGCCGCTCAAGCGGCCGATGCGCAAGTGGTCGTGGCTGTTTCTCGGGCCGGTCACGGCGGCCTTTATCATCGGCTTCGTCTGGCCGTTCATTCAGGGCATCTACCTGTCCATGTGCAGCTTCAAGCTCATCCGGGACGCAAAATTCATTGGCTTCGGAAACTATCTCACCGCGCTCAAGGACGCCACCTTCGTCCATGCCTTCTGGTATACGGCGCTCTTCGCCGTGGTGAGCGTGATATTGATTAACGTGCTCGCCTTCGCCGTGGCCTATGCGCTCACGCAGGGCATCCGCGGCTCGAACCTCTACCGCACGGTCTTCTTCATGCCGAACCTCATCGGCGGCATCGTGCTGGGCTACATCTGGAGCATGATCTTCGACGGCATCCTCTCGCGCTACGGCACGAGTATCCTCATGGAAACCCGCTTCGGCTTCTGGGGTCTCATCATCCTCATGTGCTGGCAGCAGATCGGCTATATGATGATCATCTACATCGCCGGCCTGCAGGCCGTGCCGGACGATATGATCGAGGCTGCGCGCATCGACGGCGCCACCAAGTGGCAGACGCTCTGGCACATCACGATCCCGAACGTGATGCCCTCGATCACGATCTGCACCTTCCTCAGCCTCACGAACGGCTTCAAGCTCTTCGACCAGAACCTCGCCCTCACCGGCGGCCAGCCGTTCATCATCCAGCCGGACGGCACGAACATCAAGACGACCGAGATGCTGGCGCTGAACATTTATAACACGTTCTACAGCTCCAACTCCGCGTCCAAGGGCGTGGCGCAGTCCAAGGCCGTCATCTTCTTCATCCTCGTGGCGACGCTCGGCCTCATCCAGCTCGCCTATACCCGCAAGAGGGAGGTGCAGCAGTGATGGACAAGGGCAAACCCCTCTCCGCCGAACGGCGGCGCAAAACGATCATGTCCGTGGTGCTGGCGGTCATCTGCATCATCTATGTCCTGCCGGTGCTCACCGTGGTCATCAACTCGTTTAAGTACAATACCTATGTCAAGACCGATACCTTCGCCCTCCCGCTCGGGGAGATGTGGGCCGGCTTTAAGAACTTCATCAAGGGCATGACCTTCGGCAACTACCCGTTCTGGAAGAGCGCTGCCTACAGCCTCTCGATCACCGTGCTCTCCATGGCGCTCATTCTGCTCTTCACGTCCATGGCCGCCTGGTACATTGCCCGCGTGGACTCCCTCGTCTGCAAGGCGATTTATTATCTGTGCGTGTTCTCCATGGTCGTGCCGTTCCAGATGGTCATGTTCACGCTCTCCAAGACGGCGGACAAGCTCCATCTGAATACGCCGTGGACGATCCCGATCGTCTATCTCGGCTTCGGCGCGGGGCTTGCGATCTTCATGTTCGTCGGCTTCGTCAAGTCGATCCCGATCGAGATCGAGGAGGCCGCCGCGATCGACGGCTGCGGCCCGATCCGCACGTTCTTCTCGGTCGTCCTCCCGATGCTCAAGCCCACCATGATCTCCGTCGGCATCCTCGAGATCATGTGGGTCTGGAACGACTATCTGCTCCCCGCGCTCGTGCTGGACATCAACGAGTACCGCACGATCCCGATCCACATCCAGTACCTCAAGGGCAGCTACGGCACGGTCGACCTCGGCGCCACGATGGCGCTCATCCTCATGAGCATCATCCCGGTGATCGTGTTCTATCTGCTGTGCCAGAAGCACATTATCAAGGGCGTGGCTGCCGGCGCAGTAAAAGGATAACGCCGCAAGAAAAAATGTAGGGGAGGGGCTTGCCCCTCCCGGCAAATCAGGGTTTCAATCTAAGAACGTGTAAGGCGAATTCGCAGCTTTTTTATCCTGCGAATTCGCCTTACATACAGGGTTGCCTATGGTCCTTCTGCGCGGGAGGGGCAAGCCCCTCCCCTACGGAAGCGCTCGAACATGGTACGATGCCTCGCCGTTGACTGGATTTTGGCATTGTGCTATATTGTGCCGTGTGGCAATCAACCAAAACGGAGTGTTGTAATTATGAAACTGCAGCGAAGCAGCGGTATTCTGCTGCCCATCTTTTCTCTGCCCTCGAGGTACGGCGTCGGCACGCTGGGGCAGGCGGCTTATGATTTTATCGACTTTCTCGCCGAGGCGGATCAGGCCTGGTGGCAGATCCTCCCCGTGGGGCCGACGAGCTATGGCGACAGCCCCTATCAGTGCTACTCCACCTTCGCCGGAAACCCCTATTTCGTCGATCTCGATCTTCTGGTGGCCGACGGCCTTCTGAAAAAAAGCGAGCTCCGGGGCGTCGATTTCGGCAGCGATCCCTCTCAGGTCGATTACGGCAAGCTCTATGAAAATCGCTTCCCGCTTCTGCGCAAGGCATATGCCCGCGGCAGGGAGACGATGGCGGAGGAATTCGCCGCCTTCCGGCGCGAGAACGAGCGCTGGCTCGATGACTATGCCCTCTTCATGGCGGCGAAGGATCACTTCTCCGGCAAGCCGTGGACAGAGTGGCCGGACGACGATCTGCGCATGCACCGGCCCGAGGCCGTGCGCCGCTGGGCCGAGAAGCTCGCGGAGGACGTGGAGTTTTATTCCTTCATTCAATTGCTCTTTTTCCGCCAGTGGGCGCTCCTGCGCGAATATGCGCACGACCACGGCGTCGGCATCATCGGCGATGTCCCGATCTACGTCGCCATGGACTCGGCCGACACATGGTCGAGCCCCGAGAGCTTCCAGCTCGACGATCAGAACGTACCCACCGCCGTCTCCGGCGTCCCGCCCGACTATTTCTCCGAGGACGGCCAGCTCTGGGGCACGCCGCTCTACCGCTGGGACGCCATGCGCGCCGACGGCTACGGCTGGTGGATCCGCCGCATCGAGGGCGCGGCCAAGCTCTATGACGCGCTGCGCATCGACCATTTCCGCGGCTTCGAGGCCTATTGGTCCGTGCCCTACGGCGACAAGACCGCCAAAAACGGCAAGTGGATCAAGGGGCCGGGCATGGACCTCGTCGGCCGGCTCACCGGCTGGTTCCACGATGTGCAGTTCATCGCCGAGGATCTCGGCTATATCACGCCCGAGCTGCAGGCGCTGCTCACCGAGTCCGGCCTCCCCGGCATGAAGGTGCTGGAGTTCGCCTTCGATTCGCGCGAGCCGAGCAACTACCTGCCGCACACCTATGGCCCCAACTGCGTCTGCTACACCGGCACGCACGATAATACCACCCTCGCAGCCTGGCGCGACGAGGCCGATCCCGACGACGTCGCCTTCGCGGACGAATATCTCGGCCTGAACGATGAAGAAGGCCGAAACATCGGCATGATCCGCGGCGGCATGAGCTCGGTCGCGGTGCTCTTCATCGCGCAGCTGCAGGACTGGCTGAATACCGGCGCCGAGAGCCGCATCAACACCCCCGGCAAGCTCGGCGGCAACTGGCTCTGGCGGCTGCAGCCGGAGGATATTCCAGCCGATCTCTCGAAAAAGATCGCCCGCATGACGCGAAACTACGGGCGCTGCAATCCGCATCCGAAAAAGTAACAAATGCCCTCCCGCGTGACCATGCGGGAGGGTATTAAAATTTTGCACAAAATCTATTGACGAAATTCAATCAAATGTGTAAAATTGATACACATCCGTTTGAAAGTCACCCTGCTGACCCCGGCAGGGGAAAAAGAGGAGGAGCAAACCATGAAGAAAACCTGGAAGGTGCTGCTGTGCATGGCGTTGATCATGACCATGCTGCTCGGCTCCGTGGCGATGGCTGCGATGAGCCCGGCAGAGCAGGCCGCGATGAACGATCACCACGCGATCGCGGGTCTCGAGGGCCTGAACAACGGCCGCGATCTCGGCGGCTACGTCACCGCGGACGGTCAGTATCAGGTCAAGAAAGGCCTGCTGCTGCGCACGGCGAAGCTCGCCGACGCGACGGACGCCGATATCGCGCTGCTGAGCAGCAACTACGATATCGAAAAGGTCATCGACCTGCGCATGCTGCCCGAGCGCCTCATGAATCCCGATAAGAAGATTCCCGACGCCAAAAATCTCGTGATTTCCACCCAGACCATCCCCAACATCTTCGTCATCACCGGCGAGGACTGGCTCATGATGCTGCGCGCCATCCGCTCCGGCGTCATGGACACCTACATGACCGCCATGTACCGCCAGCTGATCTCCGATCCCATGGCGATCCGCGGCACGCAGAAGTTCTTCAAGGAAGTCCTCTCGGCGGACGGCGCGGTGCTCTGGCACTGCACCAGCGGCAAGGACCGCACCGGCATTGAGGCCTATCTGCTCATGTGCGCTCTGGGCATGAGCGAGGACGTGGCGCGCGCCGAATATCTGAACACCAACGTCCTGATGGCCGAGGAGCGTCAGGCCAGCTACGACAAGGCCTATAAATACACCCACAGCAAGTGGATCGCCTCCGAGTTCTATAAGTACGAGGGCGTCAGTGAAGACTGGCTCAAAGTCGCGCTCACGGTCATCGAACGCTACGGCGGCGTGGACGCCTATCTGCGCAACGTCATCAAGCTGACCGATGACGATTTCGCGCAGCTCAGAGCCATGTATCTCGAGCCTGTTGCCGCCGTCGCGGCTGTGGCCCCGGCTGCGTAAAGACAAACAAAAAAAGAACCCGGCTGTGGGACGGCCTTATAAGGAAGTTTTCATTCGCAAGGAATGGTGTAGCCCTTTTGGGGGCTGCACCATTTCCTTTTCTCAGGCCGAAAGCCTGTATTTCTGCGGGTTTTCCCGGATATCGTCCATCAGCTTTTGGAGTTCCTTTTCATCCGGGATAGCGAATAATCCAATCGCTGTGAAATAGATATCCACCTGAACACGGATCTTTCCGCTGGAGCGGTCGCTGTTGTGAACCTCGATGCGTTGTATCAGCGTATTCACAATTTCCGGCGACAGTTCTTTCAGTTCAGTGAATTCCCGAAGCCCCTTCAAGAGCATGCGCAGATCCACCTTGGCTTTGTCTGCCTCCCGAAGTGTCTGTTCGCATTCATTAATCGTGACCTCAAGATTCTTCTGCTCATGTTCGTAAGACGCGGACATTTTCATGAACCGCTCATCACTCAGCTTGCCGATAACGTTATCCTCATAGAGCTTAGAAATCACACGATCAATGTCCGCAACGCGCTTTTTACTCTGCTCTAGTTTCACTCTTGTCGATTGGAGCTCTTTTTGTTGTGAGGCTTGATTTTGCTT
>JAFRDQ010000108.1 GCA_017411225.1 Oscillospiraceae bacterium | reverse complement strand
GGCGCTCAGTTTGCTGTACCTATCATCCGTAACGCCGGGAGGGGCCAGCCCCTCCCCTACGGCGGAAATCCGGCCGGCTGCTATTTTCAGTTCATCAGCGTCCACGGCAGGAAATAGGGCAGAACCGTGCTCAACACAGAAGCGTTTACAATGATAAAGTTGCTATCGAATCGGCAGATCATGAGAAGCTGATCCTGCTGATCATAGAACTCGAGCTCATAGGTCCAGCCTCCGCTGGGCGGGAGGATGGTCTCGCCGTCAATGGGCATATTGTCGAGATGGCGGATCATGCTCTGCACCGTCTGTGGGTCCTTAATATCGGTCTGCCGCGGTCTGGGAACGTTCATGCCGGTGTCATTGATGACGCGGATCCACGCGGTGCCCTCCGGCACGAAGCTGACGCGCTCGGTCGCGTCCGCGAGACGGAGAATGACCGCGGTCGCCTCGGCGCGCGTGGCATGGCTCTTCGGGTTCACACGCTGCTGCCCATCGCCCTGCAGGACGCCCGCGACACGCATGGCCTCCACGGCGTTCTTTGCCCAGTCGGACACCTGATCGGCATCGGAGAACGCCGCTGCCGGATGCGCCGCGGCTTTGAGCGCCACGTGCAGGCGCACGTTCATAAAGCGCTCCGCCATCGTGGCCATCTGCTCGCGCGTGATTGGCTGGCCGGCGCCGAAGTGCGTGGCGTCCACGCCGTTGGTGACCTCCATCCCCCACGCGCAGTAGACCGCGTCGGCGTACCATGCGTCCTTCGACACATCTGCTAATCCGATTTCAGCAAAATCCTCATCGGACATGGCCGAGACCGCTTGATGGATGAGATCCAGCCGGACGTTTGCGGCACGGAAGAGCATGACGAGGAACATTTCGCGCGTGACCGCCGCATTTGGCTCGAAGGTCGTGGCGGTGGTGCCTTTCGTGATCCCACGATCATACGCTGTCTTCACCACGGGGTAATACCACGCGTTGCGCGGCACGTCCGTAAACGGCAGGCCGAGGGCGGCGAGGGCGCTCAGCGGCAGGAGCGATGCGAACATCAGCACCGCGAGCATGAGCGAGACCAGTTTTCTCCCTTTCTTCATCTCTTTCACTCCTTTTTTTAATTGACCGTCAGATCATAGCTGCCGTCGGCATAGACCTGCAGCTCCACATAGCGCGACTGGCCGAACGGGAAGCCGTAGACGGTGGCGGCATAGTGGCCGTCCACAATTTGGCCGGTGATGTTCTTCGTGAGCACCGGGATGCCGTGATACGGCTCATAGAAGACAATGAAATCCCCCGCTGCTGAGTGGCTGTAGCGCCCGAAGTAGGCAATGGGGTGTTCCGGCAGGGCCGTTCCGGAGCCGGGGAGCGGGTCGCTGCCGGGAGGGCTGGAGCCGGCGGAGCCGCTGCCGGGAAGTCCTGCGCCGCCCATGCCGGGGAGCGGAATTCCGGGCAGCGCGCCGGAGCCGCTGCCGCCCGAGCCGGGAAGACTGGGCAGACCCGCACTCCATCCGCTGGGGCTGTCGGGTATGTTCGGCTGCGTCGGCGTCGGCTGTACCGGGGTCGTGGTCTGATCTCCGCCCTGTTCCGGCGTGATGGAAACAGGATTTGAGGGATCCGGCGCGGGCTGCGCGGTCTCGGTCGGAACGTCGGGCGCGGCGGTCACGATCGGCGCGGAGAGATCCTCCGGCGCCGGCGTCGGGCGGTTCAGCATGGCGGTGGAATAGAGCACCGTGCCGGTGATGACGGCGGCGGCTGCCGCGGCGACTGCGGCGATCTTCCATTTTACATGCGGGATCGCGTCGGAGGCCGCCTCGTCGATGAACCGATCGTCGATATTGCCGATGGCCTCAAAGAGCTGCTGCACATTCATACGGCAAACCCCCTCTCTGCGAGAAAGGCGCGAAGGTCGGCGCGCAGACGGTGCAGCGTGACGGAGACGCTGTTCTCGGACATGTCCATGCGCGCGGCGATATCAGAGATCGAGTCGGCATACCAATAGCGCCGGACGAAGATTTTCCGCTTTTTCATCGGCAGGGCGGCGAGGAAATCATTGAGCGCCGCGGTGAGCTCGCGCTCCTCCATCGCCTGTTCCACCTGTTCGCGCGCGGAGATGCACTCGGAGAGCTCCTCATACACGAGATCCAGCCCTGCCCCGCCGCGCTTTTGCGCCCGGTCGCGGTGGAAGATGTGCAGGGCGAGATTGCGCGTGATCCGCCCGAGAAACGCCGAGAGACTGCGCGGCCACTGCGGCGGGATCGCGTTCCAGGTATGTAAATAAGTATCGTTGACGCACTCCTCCGAGTCCTGCGGGCTTTGCAGGATATTGTGCGCAATCGTGTAACAATAGGCGCCATAGACCTCGTCCGTGGCAGGGATGGCGCGCTCATCCCGATCCCAATAGAGCTGCACGATCTGACTGTCATTCATGGGGAACAACCTCCCTTCTAACCACTATAGACCGCTTTTTCGATCAAATCTTACATTCAATATAACAAAAAAGGCTGTCATATGACAGCCTTTTTTAGAACCGGAAATAGATGAACGGATTATACTGCGTGCTGATGAGGCTTGCGATGCTGAGGGCGAGCAGAATCACGCAGATCCCATCGAGCACGATCGTGCCGCCGAGGGTGCGCGGGAGCTTCTCGAGCGGGCGGCGCAGGATCGGGAACGAGAGCGCGAGCGCCGGGATCACCGCGAGGCAGGACACCAGCAGCGACAGATCCGACGAGAAGACGCCCGCCCAGTCGGTGGGGCGATACACAAAGAGCGTCTGCACCGCGGACTTCAAGGAGGCGAAGTCCGTGCGGTCGAAGAGCACCCAGCCGAGGTTGACGAAGAAGAAGGTATAGACCCAGCGGAGCACGGAGGGCAGCTTTTCCAGCCATTTGCCGAGCAGGAGCTTTTCGATCAGGAGCAGGGCCGCGTAATAGAGCCCCCAGAGGATGAAGTTCCACTGCGCGCCGTGCCAGAAGCCGGTGAGCGCCCAGACAACGAGCAGGTTGAAGATCCATCTGCCCTTTTTCACGCGGTTGCCGCCGAGCGGGATATACACATAGTCGCGGAACCACGAGGAGAGCGAGATGTGCCACCGCCGCCAGAACTCCGTGACGGAGCGGGAGACATAGGGATAATCAAAGTTCTCGAGGAAGTGGAAGCCGAACATGCGCCCGAGGCCGATGGCCATGTCGCTGTAGCCGGAGAAGTCGAAATAGATCTGCAGCGTGTAGCCCAGGGCAGCGAGCCAATAGCTCATCGTGCCGAAGACGGCGGGATCGCCGGCATAGATCGTGTCCGGCAGGAGCGCGACGGTGTTCGCGAGCAGCACCTTTTTCGCGAGACCGCGAATGAACCGGCGCAGGCCGGCGGCGGCTTCCGTGAGCGATTCGCTCCGGTCGCGGATCTCCGCCTCGACGGTCTCATAGCGGACGATCGGGCCCGCGATCAGCTGCGGGAAGAAGCTGACATACAGCAGGAGCGAGAGGAAATTGCGCTGCACGGAGACCTTGCAGCGATAGAGATCGATAACATAGGAGAGGATCTGGAAGGTATAAAAGCTGATGCCGATCGGCAGCGCGAGCGCCGGAACGCGCCCGAGCGCGGGGATCAGGGGGCTCAGATTCTCGCAGAAGAAGCCGAGATACTTGAACACCGCGAGGTTCCCCACCAGCAGCGTGACCGTGACGGCGAGGACTGCGCGGCTGTGATGCTTTTCAAGGAGCAGACCGCCGAGATAGGCCTCCAGCGTCGCGAGCAGGAGCAGGAGGATAAAGCGCGGCTCGCCCCAGGCATAGAACACGAGGGAGGCGGCGAGCAGCACGCCGTTTCGCCAGACGCGGTTTCGGCTGAGGAGATAGAAAAGCGCCGTCAGCGGCAGGAAGGCGCCCAGAAAGGTGAGACTGCTGAAGATCATGCCGCGCCACCTCCCGGAAGGAACTCCTCCAGCTTCCAGTAGTCCAGATTGCCGATCAGGAGGACAGAGTCGATATTGTGCTCGGCGGTATAGGAAGCGAGGTCGAAGGGATGGCCGATATCGGTCTCGTAATTGCGCAGGTCGATGCTGTAAAGGTTTTCATATTCGGAGGCGAGCAGCTTCAAAATTGCGTTGTCGAACGATTCGCCGATGACAAGAATGTTCCCGGCGCCGGGATTCTCGGTGTGGAAGCAGATCTCGCCGTCGTCCCCGCCGTAGAACGCGCTGTAGGACACCTCGCCGTCGGCATAGGAC
Organism: Oscillospiraceae bacterium; assembly: GCA_017411225.1. Lineage (GTDB taxonomy): Bacteria > Bacillota > Clostridia > Oscillospirales > Oscillospiraceae > CAG-103. The sequence continues at coordinate 9,621 of JAFRDQ010000108.1, read as the reverse complement.
TCATTCTGCGCGCCGAAATCCGCGGCAGGCTGCCCATTGATGGTGATCTCCATCGGCGGGAAGGCGTAGCGATAGGCGTAGAAGTCCTCGGTGAACATGCCCTCGGCGGCGCTGAGGAGCGCCTTCGAGCCGCTCATGCCGCCCGCAATCCGCTCCGGGCCCTCCGCCTGCAGCGAGGCCGTTTTGCCGAGCATGGGCATCAGCTGCCGATAGGCCTGATCTGCGCCCTCGCAGTTCCAGTGGTGATCCGTGCGGAAGAAAAAGCGCTTGAAGTCCGCAGCGGTGCGCACCGGGAAGGCAGCCTTGCGCTCTGAGGGAAGGTCCAGCCGATCGAGCAGATAGTCTGAGACGCCGGTGGAATAATCGGTCTCGAGATAGAGATCCGTGTCCTTTTCGATGAAATAGGCATAGAACGTGAGCTCCGGATGCGCGGCGATGAGGGCGTTGACGCCCTCCGCCTTCTTCTCAAGCGCGTCCTGCTCGGTCTCCAGCCAGCGCGTGGGATAGACGATGTAATCATCAAAGATCTCCATGCCCTGAAAGGACACATACCGCCCCTGAAACTGCCGCATGAAGGCGCGCAGCCCCCACTTTTGAATCGCGGCCGTCCAGCGGTGCCAGCGCTGCTCGAGCCCCTGCGCGCCGACGGTCTGGTCGGAGAGCGCCTGTTCGAGCGCGTCCTGATCGTCCCCGGAGAGCAGTCCGGTCACGGTGAACCGGGGCAGCGCGGCGGCGGGCCGGTTTTCATAGTAATTGATGTCCTTCGGGCGCACAATGGCCTTGCCGAGGCTCAGCAGCATCGCCGCGAGCAGCAGCACCACCCAAAGCCGATCCACGGCCTGTTTCATGGTTTTCCTTCTTTCAGAAAGACGTTTTGATTCTCTGGAATCATATCACAGCGCCCGAAGGAATGCAACCTTCGGGCGCTCGATACTATACACGGGGTTTTCGGGGGAATCTTACATATTTTTCTGCCTGCACTGGCTGCAATCCCCTGTACAGCCGGAGCAGGAGCTTCCTCCGCAGCAGCTTCTTTTCTTGTCCTTGCGGAAGGCGCTGCGGGCGGCGAGGATGACGATGACGGTGAGGGCAACGATCAAAACGATATCCCAGACGTTCATCTTATCACCCCATTCCGAAGAAGATGCAGACCATGCGCACCCCAAGCGCCGCGAGCCACGCGACGACGCACTGCCAGAGCACGACGCCCCATGCCCACTTGGCGCCGAGCTCGCGCCGGATGGAGGCGATGGCGGCGACGCACGGCGTATAGAGCAGGCTGAATACCAGCAGCGCCGCAGCGGAAAGCTGCGTGAGCGCCGCGCCGACGCCGGAGCCGAAGAGCACCTCCAGCGTGGAAACCACGCTCTCCTTGGCCATGAAGCCGGAGATGAGCGAGACGGCAATGCGCCAGTCGCCGAGGCCGAGCGGGCGAAGAATCGGCGAGAGAAGCCCCGCGACGCCGGCGAGAATGCTGTCGGCCGAATCGACGCGGTTGAGCCGGAAGTCAAAGCTGTTTAAGAACCAGATGCAGATGGTTGCAAGCAGAATGACGGAGAAGGCGCGCTGCAGGAAGTCCTTGGCTTTGTCCCACAGCAGGCGCAGCACGTTCTTCGCACCGGGGAGGCGATAGTTCGGCAGCTCCATGACAAACGGCACGGCCTCGCCCTGGAAGAGCGTGCCCTGATAGAGCTTGGCGGCCAGAATGCCGAAGAGGATGCCGAGCAGATAGAGCCCGACCATGATGAGACCGCCCTTACCCGGGAAGAAGGCGCTGACGAAAAAGCCGTAGATCGGAAGCTTCGCCGTGCAGCTCATGAACGGCGTGAGCAGGATGGTCATCTTGCGGTCGCGCTCGCTCGGGAGCGTGCGCGTGGCCATGACGGCGGGCACGGTGCAGCCGAAGCCGATGAGCATCGGCACGATGCTGCGCCCGGAGAGGCCGATCTTGCGCAGAAGCTTGTCCATGAAGAAGGCGACGCGGGCGATATAGCCGCTGTCCTCCAAAAGCGAGAGGAAGAAAAAGAGCGTGACGATGATGGGCAGGAAGCTCAGCACACTGCCGACGCCGGTGAAGATGCCGTCAATGATGAGATCGTGGATGACGCTGTTGACGTTTGCGGCGGTGAGCACGTGATCGGCCCAGACGGTGAGCGCCTCGACGCCCTGCTCCAGCAGGCCCTGCAGCCACGCGCCGATGACGTTGAACGTGAGCCAGAAGACAGCGCCCATGATGGCGATGAAGGCGGGGATGGCGGTATATTTGCCGGTGAGAAATTCATCGATGCGCTGGGATCTCAGCCGCTCGCGGCTCTCGTGCGGCTTTTGCACCGTGGAGGCGCAGACGCGGCCGATGAAGTCAAAGCGCATATCGGCAATCGAGGCGCTGCGGTCGAGCTTTCGCTCTGCTTCCATCTGCAGAACGATGTGCTCGAGCATCTCCTGCTCGTTTTGATCCAGCTGCAGCTGCTCCAGCACACGTCCGTCGCCCTCGATGAGCTTGGAGGCGGCAAAACGGACGGGCAGGTTTGCGCGCTCGGCGTGATCCTCGATCAGATGGATGACCGCGTGGAGGCAGCGGTGCACCGCGCCGTCGTGGTCATTCTCATCGCAGAAGTCCTGCCGCAGGGGCTTCTTCTGATAGTGCGCCACATGTACGGCGTGGCGAATCAGCTCATCCACGCCCTGATTCTTCGCCGCGGAGATCGGCACGACGGGGACGCCGAGCTGCATTTCCATCTCGTTGATGTCGATCGAGCCGCCGTTGCCGGTGACCTCGTCCATCATGTTGAGCGCGACGACCATGGGCACGTTCATCTCCAAGAGCTGCATGGTGAGATAGAGGTTGCGCTCAATGTTCGTGGCGTCGACGATATTGATGATTGCGTGGGGCTTTTCCTGCAGGACGAAGTCGCGCGAGACGAGCTCCTCGCTGCTGTAGGGCGACATGGAGTAGATGCCCGGGAGATCCGTCACGAGCGTGTTCGGATAGCCGCGGATGACGCCGGTTTTGCGGTCGATCGTGACGCCGGGGAAATTGCCGACGTGCTGATTGGCGCCGGTGAGCTGGTTAAACAGCGTCGTCTTGCCGCAGTTCTGATTGCCGACGAGGGCGAAGGTGAGCACCATGTCGTCCGGGAGCGGATCGCCGCTGCCCTTGGGGTGGAACTTGCCCTCCTCGCCGAGGCCGGGGTGCTCCTCGCCGTGCTTCATCGGCTCCCAGACGTGGTCGGGCGCCTCCTTTTTTCCGGGCGTGACCTCGATCTGATCCGCGTCCGCGAGACGCAGCGTGAGCATATAGCCGTGCAGGCGCAGCTCCATCGGGTCGCCCATCGGGGCGAGCTTCTCCACCGTGACCTCCGTGCCGGGGAGCACGCCCATATCCAGAAAATGCTGGCGCAGCGCGCCTTCACCGCCGACGGCGGTGATGACGCCGGTCTGGCCGACGCCAAGCTCCTTTAATGTCATATGCAAAATCCTCGATTCGTTAGCTGTACCTAATTTATAATCGATTCCGCGGAAAAAGTCAATCGTTTTGGACGCAATTTCCGGTTTTAGACTGCATTCTTGCGTTTTTGTCTATGTTACGGTACAATAGCCGCAAGAAATGATCCGGAGGTGCCTTATGGCAAAATTTTTTGTGGCCGCGACGAATCTGGCGGGCGGCAGAGCGGTGATCCGCGGCAGAGACGCAGAGCACATCAAGGTTCTGCGCATGCGCCCGGGCGAGGAGATCATCCTCAGCGACGGCGAGGGCACCGACTATATCGGACAGATCGTGCGCGTCGGCGATCAGGAGAGCGAGGTCGAGATCCTCGAGACGCGGTCGAGCGCATCCGAGCCCAGCGTGCGCACGATCGTGCTCGCGGGTCTGCCCAAGGGTGAGCGCGCAGACTTCCTCGTGCAGAAATGCACCGAGCTCGGCGCGGCGGACGTCTACTTCTTCTCCTGCACGCGCTGCGTAGCAAAGGCGAACAACATGGACAAGAAGCTCGAGCGCTGGCGGCGCATCGCGCTCGAGGCGGCGATGCAGTCCGGTCGCGGGGCGATCCCGAAGGTGTATTATCTGGAGGACTTCGGCGCGGCGCTGAATGTTGCCGTGAAGTGCGATCTGCGCCTCTTCCTCTATGAGACGGGAGACCGCGTGACGATGAAGGAGGCCATCGAGGCAAAGCCGGAGGCCAAAACCGCGGCGCTGATCACAGGCCCGGAGGGCGGCTTTGAGCCGTTCGAGGCGGAGCTCGCGCGGCAGGTCGGCTGCGACGTGTGCGCGATGGGCCCGCGCATCCTCAGATGCGAGACCGCGCCGATGGCAGCGCTGACGGCTTTCATGTATGCAACCGACAACCTATAATAAAATAATAAAAAGTGAGGCGAATTCAAACACGTGCGAATTCGCCTCACATTTTCTATTTCATTTTCAACGGATCGCCGGGAGGGGCAAGCCCCTCCCCTACGTGCAGTTTCTTTTAGAGCTTGGAAAAACGCATCAAGATGGTAGCAAGCTGGCCGCGGGTGGCGGTGCCGATCGGGAGGAGCGTGTGCGTGGTGACGCCGGTGATGAGCCCCTGCTCGACTGCCCAGGCCATGGCGTCCTTTGCCCACGAGGCCACGAGCCCGCGGTCATAGAACGCAGAGAGATCGCCCGCGCTCTCGGTGGAGCCTGCATAGCGCCAGAGCATCGTGGCCAGCTGCTGGCGGCTCACCGCCGCGAGCGGCAGGAAGGTGTGCGCCGTGACGCCGTTGACGACGCCCTCGTTATATGCCCAGACGATGGCGTCATGCGCCCAGCTGCTGTCCGGCACGTCGATGAACGGCTCAGTCAGGCCGGTCACGTCCGGCGAGCCCGCGAGACGATAGAGCGTCGCGGCGAGCTGGTCGCGCGTGGTGATTGCGGCGGGGGCAAAGAGGCTGCCGCCAATGCCGTTCATGAGGCCGTGGTTCGTGACATAGCGCACGCCGGGGGCGTACCACGCGGCGGGATCGACGTCCTGATACGGGATCTGCAGCGCATTGAGCACACGGTCGGCGATGAACTGCTGGCCGTTTTCGTTCGGGTGGACGGCGATGCCGTAGTTCTCCGTGATGGCGGGGATGAAGCCGGGGTCGGTGATATTCTTCGGCATGCCGAAGATCTCGCAGCCCATGACGTCGGCGAAGGAATAATCCTTCGCATGAGGGCTCACAACGCGCATATGGAAGTTGACAAGATCCATGAACGCGCCGACGATGGCGCCGATGTTGATCATGTCATTCGTCAGATGCACGCCCTCGACCATGTTGTACATGCCGACGACGACGATCTCCGCGTCGGGATTGAGCTTGTAGATGCAGTCCATGGAGGCGTCAAAGTGCGTCTTGAAGCCCGCGTAGGTATAGCGCAGGGAGCGCAGGAGGAGATCGATCAGGCCGAGCGCGGTGCCGGCGTCGCCGAGCTGGGCGCGGACGTTCTCCTCAAACTCGCGCCACTGGGGCGTATCGAGCAGGGCGAGCATACTCGGCGAGAGGGAGACGTCCATCGGCTCCTTGCCGTCCTGATAGCGGCTGATCTGCATCTGCATAAAGGTGCCGAAGTTGTTCGCGCCGACGTTCACGGTGATGATATCGGCCTCGGAGATGTACTTGGCAAAATCCTCGCGCATCTGATCGATGCCGCCGCCGCAGCGCTCGAACAGCGGATCCTCATAGAAATAGAGGCGGGTGTAATCGTCGCCGGGATAGCTCGCATCGAGCACATGGTGCAGTTCCTCCGGGCGGAAGCCGGAGAAGGCGAGCTGCTGGAAGTTCTCGCTCTCGACGTCGATGCCGAGCTCGCGGGCCACGATCGTCGGGAAGGCGTAGGGCAGCTTGGTCTTATAGCCGCGGACGGTGTTGTTGCCGTTTTCAAAATAGCCCTCGGTGCCGTAGCCGTTGGCCACGGAGTCGCCGAGCGAGACGAGGCGCAGATCGCCTGCGCTTTCCTCCGCCGCGAAGCACACCGAGAATCCGGCCAGCAGCGTGAGCACAAGCAGCAGCGCAAGCGCGCGGGACAGAATCTGTTTCATAGCCATTCTCCTTTACAAAAATGAAATTCTGACTATATAATAGCAAAGAAAGTTACAAAAAGCAACAAAAATAAATATTGTATTTCGCATCATTTCAAGGTATACTTAATTTTACATTCCTTTAAATCACTAGGCATTTAAAGAGAGGGGAGTCAAAACATATGAATGAGAACAGAGAGAGACTGGGCAGCCGGCTCGGTTTCATCATGCTGAGCGCAGGCTGCGCGATCGGCTGCGGCAACGTCTGGAAGTTCCCGTGGATGACGGGCCAGTACGGCGGCGGCGGATTCGTGCTGGTCTATGTGATCTGCCTGCTGCTGCTGGGTCTGCCCGCGATGACGATGGAGTTCGCCATGGGCCGCGCCTCGCAGGCCAGCCCCGTGCGCATGTATCAGAAGCTGGAGAAGCCCGGCCAGAAATGGCACATCCACGGCTACTTCGCCCTGCTCGGCAACATTGCGCTGATGGCGTTCTACACCGTCGTCACCGGCTGGATGATGTACTACTTCGTCAAGTTCCTGCTCGGCCAGAGCGCAAACCTCGGCTTCGTGGAGATGATCACGAATCCGGGTGTGAACGTCATTTATCTGCTGATTGCGGTCGTGCTGGGCTTCGGCGTGCTTTCCTTCAACCTGCAGGGCGGTCTGGAGCGCGTGACGAAATATCTGATGACGGCGCTGTTCGTGCTGATGGTCGTGCTCGCAATCCACAGCTTCACGCTCTCCGGCGCGAAGGAGGGTCTGAAGTTCTATCTCGTGCCGGATTTCTCGAAGATCAACGGCTCGGTCATCGTCGGCGCGATGAACCAGGCGTTCTTTACACTGAGCCTCGGCATCGGCTCGATGGCGATCTTCGGCAGCTACATCGGCAAGGAGCGCAGCCTCCTCGGCGAGAGCGTGAACGTCATCATCCTCGATACCTTCGTGGCGATCGTGGCGGGCCTGATCATGTTCCCCGCCTGCTTTACCTACAATCTTGAGGTCAACGCGGGCCCTGCGCTTCTCTTCAACACGATGGCCACCGTCTTCAACAACATGGCGGGCGGACGCTTCTGGGGCTCCTTGTTCTTCCTGTTCATGGTCTTCGCCGCGTTCTCCACGGAGCTGGCCGTATTCGAGAACATCCTCGCCTGCGTGCGCGAGCTGACCGGCTGGAGCCGCCCGAAGGGCTGCATCGCCTGCGGCGTCGGCATCTTCGTGCTCGCGCTCACAACCGCGCTCGGCTACAGCGTGTTCCACTTCCAGCCGTTTGCGGAGGGCACCGCGTGGCTGGACTTCTGGGACTTCATCGTGAGCACCAACCTGCTGCCGCTCGGCGCGCTGATCTTCTCGGTCTTCTGCTGCTATAAGGTTGGCTGGGGCTGGGACAAGTTCGTGGCCGAAGCCAACGCCGGCAGGGGCCTGAAGGTCAAAGGCTGGATGAAGCCCATCTTCCAGTTCGTCGTGCCGATCGCGATCATCGCGCTCTATATCATCGGCCTTGTCCAGTTCCCGTGGAAGTAAAACTCAAAAGAGAGCTGCAATGCAGCTCTCTTTTGATATACTCGCTTTTTATCGCACGGGGCTCTGCCCCGTTTGGTCGAAGCGAGGGGCGAGCGTCGCGCTCGCCCAAAGGAGTTTTTCCACCGCACATGTCGCTGGAAAAACAATTTGAATTGATTTGCCCTGTCGGGCAAACTCTGCGAGGCAGGTAAATGGAATGTGTCCGCCAACCTCGTAGAGTTCGCGCTTTGCGCGAATCCATTCAAATCGTTTTTGCCGTGGGTTTGCCGCGGCAAAAACTCCCTGAGGCGTCGTCAGAACGGGCTTGCTCCACGCCGCAGTCGCGCTAAAGCGCGACGGCTCTGTATCCGCGCCCCCATTCTTCCTCTCCAAATCAAAGCAATGGCTTTGATTTGGTAAGGAGCCGCAGCGTAATGAGCTTGCTTTCCCGCTTGCGGGGAAACAAGGGATATGAAGCTTGTGGCGACGCGGCGAGCCCTCGCGCCGACCAAGCGGGGCAACGCCCCGTGCGATGGAGCGCGAGTATTCAAAAAGAGAGCCTGCCGATCAGGCAGGCTCTCTTTTTGCGTTTTACATGAGTCCCTTCTCGCGCATGGCGTCCTTGCGGCTCAGGTCCACGCGGCCGCGGTCGTCCACGTTCATGACCTTGACCCAGGTCATGTCGCCGATGTTCAGCACATCCTCGACCTTCTCGGTGCGCTTGAACTCGAGATCCTTGATCTTGACGAGACCGTCCTTGCCGGGGGCCAGCTCGACCCAGGCGCCGAACTCGCTGCGGAGGTTCGTGACCTTGCCGTAGTACAGAGCGCCGACTTCGGGCTCGAAGACGATGTTCTCGATCGTGGCGCGCGCAGCGCGGCAGGCCTCGATGTCCTCGGAGGCGATGAAGATGGAGCCGTCGTCGTCGATGTCGATCTTGCAGCCGGTATCGGCGGTGATCTTCTGGATGACCTTGCCGCCGGAGCCGATGACCTCGCGGATCTTGTCGGGGTTGATCTTCATCTGGATCATCTTCGGAGCGGTCTTGGCGAGCTCCTTGCGCGGCTCGGGGATGGCCTTGAGCATGATCTCATCGAGAATCTGCAGACGCGCCTCGCGGGTGATCTCGAAGGCGTTCTTCACGATCTCGTGCTTCAGACCGTCGTTCTTGAGGTCCATCTGGATGGCGGTGATGCCGTCCTTGGTGCCGGCGACCTTGAAGTCCATCTCGCCGTGGAAGTCCTCAACGCCCTGAATGTCGATGAAGGTGGTGAAATCGTCGCCGTCCTGAATCAGGCCGCAGCTGATGCCCGCAACCGGCGCCTTGAGCGGCACGCCGGCGTCCATGAGGGCGAGGGTGCTGCCGCAGATGGAGCCCTGAGAGGTGGAGCCGTTGGAGGAGAGAACCTCAGACACCACGCGGATGGCATAGGGGAAGTCCTCGATCTCGGGGATGACGGACTGCAGCGCCTTCTCCACGAGGGCGCCGTGGCCATACTCGCGGCGGTTGGTGCTGCGGCTGGCACGGGCTTCGCCGGTGGAGTAGGAGGGCATGTTGTAGTGGTGCATGAAGCGCTTCTCTTCCTCTTCCCAGATCGTGTCGAGCTTCTGAGCCATGGAGAGGGTGGCGAGGGTGGCGATGCTGAGCACCTGCGTCTGGCCGCGGGTGAAGAGGCCGGAGCCGTGGACGTTCGGGATCACGCCAACCTCGCTCGCGAGCGGGCGGATCTCGTTCATCTTGCGGCCGTCGACGCGGTGACCGGCGAGCAGCCACTTCTTGACGATCTTCTTCTGCATCTTATAGAGGATCTCGTCCATGAACTGCATCATGTCCGGATGCTCCTCTTCGTACTTGGCCTGCACGGCGGTGATCCACTCGTTCACGCGCTGCTCACGGACGTTCTTGTCGTCCGTGTCCATGCAGTGCTCCATGCCTTCCATCTCGTTGGTGCACAGGAGGTCAAACAGCTCCTCGTCGAAGGAGGCATGCTCATACTCGAACTTCGGCTTGCCGATCTCGGCGACCATCTTGTCGATGAGGTCGAGCACGGGCTGCAGATGCTCGTGCGCCTGCACGATGCCCTCATACATGACGT
>JAFRDQ010000012.1 GCA_017411225.1 Oscillospiraceae bacterium | reverse complement strand
CGTAGGGCGGGTTGCGTCAGCGCCCGCCTCTGAAAGGCTTACTCCCTGTAGAATCGATCCTCCGCCCAAATGCGCGGATTTTCTTCGATGTATTGCCAAACCTCCGCATAATCCTGTTCTGTGCGAATCACATGATCATGGAAAGAGGCCTGAAACAATCTTCGATTCGGATAACCGGCAGCCTTACACAATTGTGTAATCCGAGCTTTCAATATGCCGATCAGCTGTGGAACACTGAGCCGCTCATCATTGCCGTCATGCATCAACAGAATCATATGCAAATGATTCGGCATGACTACATACTTGGGAATCTCCATGTAGGCATATCGTTCAGGAATTGCTTCGATTTCCTGCGCTGCGATTCTGCCATACTCTGACAGCCGCTGCTCAGACTGATCTATTTCGCCAAACCACATCTCCCGATGCTCGCAGCAGATGGTGATGAAATACGCTCCCGCCGTGCGGTAGTCGAATTCCTTCAGTCTGGGGTGCCTGCGTTCGATCACTGCTCGGTGAAGCCGAAGTTTCTGAGCTGCGCGTTGGAGTCGCGCCAGTTTTCCTTGACCTTGACCCACGTCTGGAGGAACACCTTCGTGCCCATGAAGGCCTCGATGTCCGTGCGGGCCATTTCGCCGATTTTTTTGAGCATGGCGCCCTTTTTCCCGATGATGATGCCTTTATGGCTGTCCTTCTCGCAGTAGATGGTGACGTCCATGTCGATGATGCCGTTCTCGCGCTCGGAGAACTTCGTGACCTCGACGGCGGTGCCGTGCGGGATCTCCTTGTCGAGGCAGAGCAGGAGCTTTTCGCGCACGAGCTCGGCGCAGATCTGCTTTTCGGGCATGTCGGAGATCATATCGTCCGGGAAGAGCTGCGGGCCGGGCTCGGCGAACTTCTCCAGCTCGTCCATGAGCATATCGAGCCCGTCGCCGGTGCGGGCGGAGATCGGGATGATGGCGGTGAATTCATGCACAGCGCTGTAGGCCGCGATGACGGCGAGCAGGTCCTGCTTTTCGACCGTGTCGATCTTGTTGATGCAGAGCACGGCCGGCGCGCCGGACTGACGGATGCGCTCGATCAGCGCCTCCTCCTGCGGGCCGAGACTCGCAATCGGCTCGACGACGAGGACGACCGCGTCGACGTCTGCGACGCTCTCGCGCACGACCTTGACCATATAGTCGCCGAGGCGGGTGCGCGGCTTGTGAAAGCCCGGGGTGTCCATGAGGACAAACTGCGTATCGCCGCGGTTCACCACGGCGGAGATGCGGTTTCGCGTGGTCTGCGGCTTATTCGAGACAATGGCGATTTTCTCGCCTACGAGGGCGTTTGTGAGCGTGGATTTGCCGACGTTCGGACGCCCGCAGATGGTGATCATGGCGGTTTTTGTAATCATATCTTTTTCTCCAGTTTCTGCATGATTTCTTTTTCTCTGGCGCGCATCTGGCGTTTCTGTTCGCCCTCGTCCTCGTGGTCGTAGCCGAGCAGGTGCAGCGTGGAATGCACGGCGAGATACTGCACCTCGTGCGCGAAGCTGTGGCCGAATTCCTCCGCCTGCGCGGCGCACCGCTCCATGGAGATGACCATGTCGCCGAGGAGGATGCACTCGCGCTCGTAGTCGTATTCACAGGCGTCCGGGTCAAAATGACCGGGCTGCAGCTCGTTCATCGGGAAGCTCAGCACGTCCGTCGCGCGGTCGACGCCCCGGTGCTCGCGGTTAATTTCGTGGATCGTCTCATCGTCCGTGAGGAGGATTTCGACGGCGCAGGGCTCATCCACGCCCTCGGCGGTGAGCGCGGCTTCGATCGCCGCCTTTAAGAGCGCCTTCGTGCGCGGATAGCCGAGGCCGGTGCGGCTGCGGGTAAATTCGAGGAAATGGCTCATGCTTTCTTCCTCCCGGTCGGTTTTTTCGCGGCGGGCTTTTTCGGCGCGGGCTTCTTTTCCGCAGGCTCGGGCTCGTGCGCGGCGCGGTCATACGCCTCGATGATCTTCTGCACGAGGGCATGGCGCACGACGTCCTGCGGCGTGAGCCGGCAGATGGCGATATCGTCGATCCCGTCGAGGATGCGCATGGCTTCCTTGAGCCCGGAGGTCTTGTCCGGCGGGAGGTCGATCTGCGTGACGTCGCCGGTGATGACGACGTGGGAGCCGAAGCCGATGCGCGTGAGGAACATTTTCATCTGCTCGCGCGACGTGTTCTGCGCCTCGTCCAGAATGATGAAGCTGTCGTCCAGCGTGCGGCCGCGCATGTAGGCCAGCGGGGCGACCTCGATGTTGCCCCGCTCGAGATATTTCTGATACGTCTCGGCGCCGAGCATCTCGAAGAGGGCGTCATAGAGCGGGCGGAGATACGGGTCGACCTTGCTCTGCAGATCGCCGGGCAGGAAGCCCAGCCGCTCCCCCGCCTCGACGGCGGGACGCGTGAGGATGATGCGGTTGACCTTCTCGGCGCGGAAGGCGGCGACCGCCTCGGCCACGGCGAGATAGGTCTTGCCCGTGCCGGCGGGGCCGATGCCGAGGGTGATCGTGTTGCGCTCAATCGCGTCGAGATAATTGCGCTGGCCGATCGTCTTGGCCTTGATGGGCTTGCCCTTGGCCGTGATGCACACGACGTCCCCGGCGAGCTCGCCGATCTTCTGCTCCCTGCCCTCGCGGACGAGCTGGAAGATGTAGCGCACGTTCTGTTCGGTGATCTCCTCGCCCTTGGCGGCGAGCTGCAGAAGGCCGGTCAGCGCCTTCTGCGCCTCCATGACGGCCTCCGGCTCGCCGGTAATATGAATTTTTGCGTCCCGATCCGTGACGTGGACGCCGTACTCCGACTCGATGAGACGGAGATTCTGGTCAAACGAGCCGAAGACGCTGATGACGTCCTCAATGCGGTCGACCTGTATCGTCTGTTCGATCATGCGTGGGTTTCCTCTCTGTTGTGATTTCCTGCTCGCATTCCGCCCGGAGTGTGAGGAGGAAGGCGTCCTCCGTCTCGCCGGGGGTAAAGTGCAGATCCACGATCTCGCCGTCGGGGCCGATGCGGCCTGAGAGCGTTTGGCGAAGGGTTTGCTCCAGAATGCTGCGGGCTTCCTGCGCGTCTCGTGCGCGGGGCGTTTCGGTGATGGGCTGCCGCGTTTGGCACAGGAGCGAGACGGGCAGGCGGAACACGCCGGGTATGGCGCATACCAATTCATGATACATTATATCACAATCCACACTCGGAATTCCACTGGTTTGTCCGAAATTGAGGCGGTTTTTCCCGAAAATGAGGGCCCAGCGGCGCTTTGCCCTGCCGCTCGGCGTGCGGGTGCGCGCGGTTTTGGGAAGCATGGCCGTGAGCTCCCAGTCCGTGCGGGCGCGGACAGCGCCGAGCGCGTGCGCCGTCCGGACGCCGCCGAGGCGGTCGGCGACGAGGCCGGAGATGAGCGTCTGCCCGGGCTCGACAAAGTCGCCGCGCTGCACCTCCGCCTGCCCCTGCAGGACGGTCATGCGCACGATGACGCCGCTGTGCGCGGCGATGAGATCGATGGGCTCGTCGTTGTCAATGATCTCCGGCGCGCACTCGGCCTCGTAGACGATGACGTCGGCGCGGCTGCCGCGGATCTGAAACGAGACCCACTCGAGCTGCGGCAGGCGCTCAATCAGCTCACTCTGCAGCGCCTGACTCTGAAACCAGAGCCAGCATTTGCCGCAGGAAAAGCCGCACTCGTCCAGCGCGCGGAGGATCTCGCCGGTCGGGACGGTCTCGTTGCCGGTGATGCGGATCTCCCAGATGAACGCCGAGGAGAAGAGCACCAGCGCGGAGACGAGCGCAAGCAGGATCAGCACGAAGCGCCGCCGGCGCGCCAAACGCCGGATGCGCGGCATGCCCCGCGCCGCGCCGTGCGCCACCTCCCCGCCGCATTGTTCGGCGAGGGCGGTAAAGCGCTTGAGCTTCGGCGCGGGGATGACGGCGGTGAGCGTGCACGGATCGGGACAGCGCGCCTCCCAGACCGGCAGATTCTCCCGCGCGCAGAGATTCAAAACCCGCTCCGGCGAAGCGCAGCGGACACGAACGCGCACCGTGCCGGAGAGGAAACGGAACCAGTTAGTCAAAGCGACCTCCAATGCAGACAATTAGGAATGAGGAATTAGGAATGAGGAGTAATCCAAGTTTGTCAATTCCTAATTCCTCATTCCTAATTCCTAATTCTCCAAATATTCCAGACCCTTGATCTCCCCCGCGATCAGCACTGCTTCTTTGTCCATCGCGACGAGGCGGAGATTTTTTCCTTCGATCCGGATGCGGCCTTTTTGCAGGGCGAGCTCGATGACATCGCTGCTGTAGCGCGTGAGACCGCGGTGCTGCTCGACAAGGAGCTGGCGGTTTCCGGTGAGCGTGAGGCGCGGCAGACCGTGGAGCCCGAAGGTCGGGATCTCCAGCCGCTCCGCCGCAAGATCGATCACATCCGTAACGCCGCGCATGAAACCACCTCCACAGCGAGCATATGAGCGAAACAGAAAAGATAGAATGAGAGTGGAGTTTGGACGGTGAAGTGTGGAGTTTGGAGTGTGGAGTGTGGAGTTTAAAGTTCGATTGAAGCGATGTGTTCCTCTTTTCTTTGCCTGCGCTGCAATGGTACTGCTGGTCTTTTGTCCGGAAGAGGCTTCAGATTATGCCTACCATGGCCTGAAATTGTGCGCGGAGATGCTGATTCCTTCCCTGCTGCCCTTCTTTGTGGTGTCCGGGCTGCTGCGCTCGTGGGGTTTGCCGGGGATTTTGGGGCGGCTGCTGGAGGCGCCGGCGGCGCGGCTCTGGGGCGTAGACGGCGCTTGCGTGTCGGCGTTTCTGCTGGGGATCATCGGGGGCTATCCGCTCGGGGCGGCGACGATCGGGCAGCTGAGAGCGGACGGGGCGATCTCGCGCGAGGAGGGCGAGCGCGCGCTCGCCTTCTGCAGCAACACGGGGCCGGCGTTTCTGCTGGGCGCGGCGGGAATGGGCGTGTTTCACTCGCAGAAGGCGGGCTTTCTGCTCTACGGCGCGCACGTGCTCTCGGCGGCGCTGGTCGGCGTTCTGGTCTCAAAACGATCAAAGCGCGAAACGCCGCGGGAGCGGAGCTACATCGCGGTCGCCAGCGTCTCAAAGGCGCTGCCGGAGACGGTGGAGCAGGCGGCGCGGGCGCTGCTGTCCGTTTCTGCGTTTGTGGTGCTCTTTTCCGTTTTGACAGGGCTTTTGACGCACATCGGTTATCTTCCGGCGCTGGCGGGGCGGCTCGCCGCCGACACGGGGCTGGAGCTCACGGCGGCAAGAGCGCTCTTCACGGGACTCCTCGAGATCGGCAGCGGGCTCGGCGCGATGCGCGGCCTTGCGCCGACGGGCGGAAACCTTGCGCTCGCGGCGTTTTCGCTTTCCTTCGGCGGCCTCGCCGTCTGGTGCCAGACGCTGGGCGTCATTTCCGAAAGCGATCTCACAGGGCGGTACTACCTGCCGGGGAAGCTGCTGCAGGGCGCGATTGCGGCGGTGCTGGTGCTGATGGCAGGTTATTAAATCGCATTTCAGGTTGTATTCAGGGGGGAGATGTGGTAGAATGGTCGATGACTGTAAAAACAAAGGATGGTCCTGTCATGGAAGAAACTGTAAAGAAAAAAGTCATGCTCTCGGGCATTCAGCCCTCCGGCGATCTGACGCTGGGCTCCTATCTCGGCGCGATCAAGAACTGGAAGGAGCGGGCCGAGGAGTTTGACTGCTATTACTTTATGGCCGATCTGCACTCGATCACGGTGCGGCAGGTCCCGGCGGATCTGCGGCGGCGGACGATGGAGCAGCTGGCGCAATACATTGCCTGCGGGCTCGACCCGGAGAAGAACACGCTGTTTGTGCAGAGCCATGTGCCCGCGCACACGCAGCTCGGCTGGGTGCTCGACTGCTTCACGATGTTCGGCGAGCTCAGCCGCATGACGCAGTTTAAGGACAAGAGCCAGAAGAACGCCGAGAACATCAACGCGGGTCTCTTTACCTACCCGGCGCTGATGGCGGCGGACATTCTGCTCTATCAGCCGGACTACGTGCCGGTCGGCGGCGACCAGAAGCAGCACGTGGAGCTCTGCCGCGACGTGGCCGAGCGCTTCAACGGCGTTTACGGCGACGTGTTCAAGATCCCGGAGCCGTATATCCCGAAGGTCGGCGCGCGCATCATGAGTCTCACGACGCCGACGAGCAAAATGTCGAAGTCTGACCACGACCAGAACGGCTGCGTCTATCTGATGGAGAAGCCGGAGGACATCGCGCGCAAGTTCAAGAAGGCCGTGACCGACTCGGACACCGAGCGCTGCGTGCGCTATGCGCCCGAGGAAAAGCCCGGCGTGGCGAACCTGATGAGCATCTACTCCGCCTGCACGGGCAAGACCTTCGACGAGATCGAGCGCGAGTTCGACGGGCTCGGCTACGGCGCCTTCAAGCCCGCCGTGGGCGAGGCCGTGATCGAGACGCTGCGCCCGATCCGCGAGGAGGCGCAGCGGCTGATGAAGGACAAGGCCTATCTCGAGAGCGTCTATCGCGACGGCGCTCAGAAGGCCGAGCGCATTGCAAACAGAACTCTGCGCAAGGTCTACAAGAAGGTCGGCTTTGTCGCCAGATTCTAAAGATATCCAGGAGAAACTACTATGCTCATTGACGCAGCGCCGTGGATCAAGGTGATCTCGGCGATCCTCATTGCGTTCCTGATCAGCATCGCCGTGACGCCGGCTGTGAAGTCCTTTGCGGCCAAGGTCGGCGCGATCGACGTGCCGGATCACAAACGGCACATTCATGACCATCCGATCCCCCGGATGGGCGGGCTTGCCATCTTCTTCGGGTTTCTGCTGAGCGTGCTGCTCTTTGCGGACATCACAACGGAGGTGCGCGGCATTCTGCTCGGCGCGATCATCATCGTGGCCACCGGCGCGATGGACGACGTGGTCTCCCTCAAGCCGGGCACGAAGTTCCTCGCGCAGATCATCGCGGCCATCATCGCCGTCATCCACGGCGTGGTGATCCGCGTGGTGATGAACCCGAACGTGTTCAGCCAGACGGAGAGCGTGCTGCTCGGCTGGCTGGCAGTCCCGATCACGATCCTCTGGATCGTGGGCATCACGAACAGCGTAAACCTGATCGACGGTCTCGACGGGCTCGCCGTCGGCGTGAGCACGATCAGCTGCATCACGATCCTTGTCGTGGCGCTGCGCGTGGCGGAGCCAAACGTGGCGATCATCGTCGCGGCGCTCGCGGGCGCGTGCATCGGCTTCATGCCCTACAACCTCAACCCCGCGAAGATCTTCATGGGCGACACCGGATCGCTGCTGCTGGGCTATGTGCTCAGCACGGTTTCGGTGCTCGGACTGTTCAAGTTCTACACCGTGGTCACCTTTGTGGTGCCGGTGCTGGCGCTGGCCGTGCCGCTCTCGGACACGCTGTTTGCCTTCGTGCGCCGGATCGTGCACGGGCAGAGCCCGTTTCAAGCCGACCGCGGCCACTTCCACCACAAGCTGATGGATCTCGGCCTGAACCAGAAGCAGGCTGTGGCGATTCTCTACGCCGTGAGCGCGGCGCTCGGTCTCGCCGCCGTGACGCTGACGACCAGCGGCATGGCGCGCATTCTGCTGCTGATTCTCGCGCTTGCGATTGCGGTCTCGGTGTGGGCCTATGTGGAGAGCACGGTGAAGCACCACCACGAACAGGAAATGCAGGAGGAAGAAAAAACCGATGGAAAATAATCGGATTCGCGTCATGTCCGTCTTCGGCACGCGGCCGGAGGCGATCAAGATGGCGCCGCTGGTGCTGGAGCTGCAGCGGCATGCGGAGATCGAAAGTCTGGTCTGCATCACGGCGCAGCACCGCGAGATGCTCGACAGCGTGATGGAGCAGTTCGGCGTCACGGCGGACTATGACCTCGACATCATGTCGAAGGGTCA
Organism: Oscillospiraceae bacterium; assembly: GCA_017411225.1. GTDB lineage: Bacteria > Bacillota > Clostridia > Oscillospirales > Oscillospiraceae > CAG-103. The sequence continues at coordinate 2,508 of JAFRDQ010000012.1, read as the reverse complement.
GGATCTGACGGATATCACGATGCGCGTGCTCGACAAGATGCGCGCTGTGCTCCGCGAGGCAAAGCCCGACGTAGTGCTTGTCCACGGCGACACGACAACGACCTTCGCCGGCGCGCTCGCCGCGTTTTATGAAAAGATCCCGGTCGGCCACGTGGAGGCCGGGCTTCGCACCTTCGACCGCTGGAGCCCCTTCCCGGAGGAGATGAACCGCTCGCTCGTCGGACGGATCGCAACGCTGCACTTTGCGCCGACGGCTTCGAACGAGGGAAATCTGAAGCGCGAGAGCGTGATCGGCGATCTCTACGTGACGGGCAACACCGTCATCGACGCGATGGCCTACACCGTGCGCGGAGAGCAGTTTACCTCCCCCGAGCTGAACGCAATTGATTTTTCCGGAAAAAGGCTGATCGCCCTGACCTGCCACCGGCGCGAGAACTACGGCGAGCCGATGGCGCAGATCTTCACTGCCGTGGCGCAGCTGGCAAAGCAGAACCCGGACATTCTGATCGTCTACCCGGTGCATCTGAGCCCCGTGGTGCGCGACGCGGCGAAGCAGTATCTCGGCGGGATCGAGAACATTCACCTCATTGAGCCGCTCGATGCGATGGACATGCACCGGCTCATGGCAAAGAGCTTCTTTGTGATGACGGACTCCGGCGGCATCCAGGAGGAGGCCCCGGCACTCGGCAAGCCCGTGCTCGTGCTCCGGCGCGAGACGGAGCGCCCCGAGGCCGTGGAGGCCGGAACGGTGAAGCTCGCCGGGACCGAGACCGACGTGATTCTCCGTCTGGCGCAGGAGCTGCTCGACAGCCGGGACGCCTATGACGCGATGGCCAAGGCCGTGAACCCCTATGGCGACGGCCACGCCTGCCCGCGCATTGCGCAGGCAATCCTGCACCACTTTGGCCGGGGCGAGGCCCCCGCGCCGTTCGTGCCGGGTTCAGAGCAATAAGAACGCGCCCAATGCGATGAGCAATTCCGTTTCGCCGCTCTCCCGCCAGAGCAGAAAGAGAATGAGCATCAAAATCAGATCCTCCTGCTCGAGCCGCTGCGGCGAGAGGCGATTGAAGATTGCCGATAAATCTATATTGTTCCCGCCGCGCCGAACTTCCCGGCGCGGCGGTTTTTCTGCCTTCGGCGGTATGCCTTCCTGTTCCGGCAGGTACTCGCGTCTGCCGGTGGCGGCATTATATCGGTTCATCCCCATCCTCCCCTCCGAGCTGTGTGAAGGCCGCGGACGCCAGAGAGGCGAGCTTGGCAGCGCGCATGGCGCGGCTGAGTCTCGCCTGACGCTCCGGCGCGAGAAACGGCTTCATGGCCTGCAGAAGCTTCTGCGTATCGGAGCTGCCGCCGCGGAGCTTCCCCATGACGGAGGAGAGATCCGGCAGCTTCGGCGCATCCGGCTCTGATGCTTCCCCGCCGCCGAGCAGTTGGGACGCCATGTCCGTCATGCGGCGCAGCTCCTCCGGATCCTCAAGCAGGCGGCTCAGACGCTCCTGCAGCTCATCCATGCTCCATCGCTTCCTGAATCTTGCGCGCGAGCGCCTGCCCCTCCCGCGTTTGCAGCAGCCGGGAGAGCGCGGCCTTTACGGCCTCGGGATCGTTCAGATCCGCTCCGCTGACCCTGCCCTGCAGCGCGGACGCCTCCGGCGAGGCGGCAAGACGCCGGACCGCATCGAGCTTGCCCTGACGCTGCAGCTCCTTCTGCAGCCGCTCCAAGTCCTGCATGGTCGGTTCCTCCTTGACAATGGATTGGTTTTACCCTATGTTATATCTATATTCCAAGTCTTTGACGGAGGTGCATGACTGCTTGAAAATCACGGTGTTTTCCGATACGCACGGACGGACGCGGGGGATGCTCCGCGCGATCAAAAATGAGGCGCCGGATCTGGTGTTTCATCTGGGCGACAATGAGAAGGACGCGCTGAGCGTGAACCGGCAGGACCCGGTGCAGGCGCTACTGGTGGTCTGCGGCAACTGCGACCACACGCCGACGCAGCCGGAGGTGCGCGAGGTGACGCTCGAGGGCGTGAAGGTCTATGCCACGCACGGACACCGCCAGCGGGTGAAATACGATCTCGACCCGATCCTCAACACCGGCCACTTCGCCGGGGCGGACGTGGTACTCTTCGGCCACTCGCACAAGGCGCTCTGTCAGCAGATCGCGGGCATGTGGCTGATAAATCCCGGCACCTCCGGTCTCGGCGAGACGCCGACCTACGCGCTGCTGGAGCTTGAAAACGGCGAGGTGAAATCCGCCGAGATCAAGGCGATTCCGAAAGAATAAACAAATCCGGCTTTTCCGAGGAAAAGCCGGATTTGTTTGTTGTCTTTGCCGCTTTCCGGACGGCAAAGACGGGCTGATCGGCAGGAGGAGAGCCGCGCGGCCGATCGCGCGCACATATCATAAAAATGACTGCCAAAGTGATAAGGACGGAATCGGTATTTTGGTTGACCAATACTGTTAGTAGAATAACACAACGCGCCTCGGAAGTCAAGCAGCGACCG
>JAFRDQ010000107.1 GCA_017411225.1 Oscillospiraceae bacterium | reverse complement strand
CTCAAATCATAGCAATCTTTCTTGTTTTTAAACCTTGTCTTTGAATTACTTGGCTTGTTATTTAATGCCTTAACAACTGGACCCATTGTTAGTTTAAGCCTGTCAGAGTAAATATTACTCTTTAATGAAGATGACAGAATGTTCTGTTCTTGCTTATGTGAGATAACCCCATCGTCTTTTTTTTCAAATGATACCCAAACCTGTATTTCATCATTCTCGAGTACTTTTATCAAACTCACATCACTTAACATAAATTCACCTTCTTATTTATCTATAGTCTGAATTCGTGTATAATATTTATTAGTAAAAAATCCTTTCTCACAAGCATTACAGTTTTTCAAATAGATCACAAATATAATGCTCCTTTGAATTATCATAAACAGCTTATCTGTGATTCACAAAGCACGTTAAGCACAAATGGCAAACAAGTTTTCAGGAGATATTGCTATAGGTAAAGATAGTCTAATCAAATTACAGGGAAATACAGGAACGGTCTCCATTTGATCTCTCCACATCTCCGGTTAATTTTTAGTATTTCCTATTCTATCTAATAATACAAGCTTTGATAGAAATCATATTCCTCAGTAATTCAATTCATATACAATATTATAATAACTATATATTATATTAACATCCTTTACAACAAATGTCTAGTTGGATTGAGTTGAATTGGTAATCGAATAGAGCCAATCGTAAAAACTCCCTTTCTGTGAGAGATCAAAATGGCGCTTCAATAATTTTGAAACGCCATCGTAATTGTGTTTAACACTTTATGGACAAATATATTAAAGCATCTACTGATCATTGGCTTACTAATCAGGCTAACAACCTGCTAATAAGAGCCTCAAAAATGGCACCTTTAACTGGTATATTAGCACGGTACTGCCCAGCACTCCGTAACATGTTGTTCTTCAAGAAAACATTGATTCATGCGGGTTTGCGGGCATTTTAAGGCATCGCGTATTATGCGGTACGAAACGTGAGCGAAAACTCCTAAGCGGCAGGTCGGGGGTCCGAATCCCTTCCAGGGTGCCAGAAAACGTCGTAATCTCAACGGGTTGCGGCGTTTTTTGCTTTCTAATTCTCGCTTTGGAAAACGCGGTTTTGTGTTCTCTGGCACACCAAAGCGTGCGTGAACACTTTGTTGAGCTTCAGCTTACTCAAAGATAGAGCGCAGATCCTTCTCTGCTTGATCGGAAATACGGACAAAACAGCTCATACGCCGTAATCTCTGCGAATCGCCGCAAACACATCTGATGCAGGCTTTGCACGGCCAGACATTGCATCGTCATAGCCTTTTTGCAGTTCTGCATGAAGCTGATCCTCAGTTAGTTCTGACACATCGACCGGACGTGCAGTCGGCAGCTTCATTTCAAACGGAATGCCTCTTTGCAGAATAATCTGTTTGTAAAACATCCGATGCGGCGGCGAATTTGAGCATATAGGCGCTCTCGCGGGGATTTTTAAGCGTGGCCTTCACGACGTCCGCCACAAAGCGCTCAATGCCGTTGGCCAGATAGCCCTGCAGATCAAAGGTTTCGTTCATGCTGCATCGCCTCCCTCAAAGACTGAGAAGCTCGGTCCAGATTCTGACCTCTTCCTCGCTGCCGTCCGCGCCGAGACGCTTGCCCGCATCCACGGTCACGTCCGCGCCGACGAGGCTCTGAATGTGCTCGGCTGCCTTCTCCACGCCGCTGACGCCGGAGGTGCAGAAGGGGATGAGCTTCTTCCCGGCGAAGCTGTGCGCATCGAGGAAGGTGTCAATGATGGCGGTCTCACGGCCCCACCAGATGGGCGTGCCGAGAAGCACCACGTCATACTGCTCCATGTTCTCGACCTTGCCGACCATGGCGGGGCGGCAGGTCTCATCCTGCATTTCCCGGTTGGCGCGGCAGTCGGGAACGTTGAAGTTCAGATCGTCCGCTGTATAGGGCTGCACGGGCTGAATCTCAAAGAGATCGGCATTCTCGAGCTTTGCCAGCTTCTGCGCCACCTTCGCAGTATTGCCGGTGGCGGAAAAACAAGCGACCAAAACGTTGCGCATCTTTCATAACCTCCCGCTAATTTATTTTACGCAATTATATTTTATACAATCTAATTATATCCTTTCATTTCCATTTGTCAAGAGGCAATTTCCCGATCGCCTCAATTTCGGAGAGAAAAAAGTGAAACCGCTTCTTCTGCCCGGGAGCCGATCGCAGATCTGCCCTGTCGACAGAAAGACCCGCGGTGCAATCCTCATTCCGAAGACTGCACCGCGGGTGCGCAGGGCGATACGGCCGTATGCCCTGTATGGATTGAAATTTCAGTTTTTTGGGTTACACAGACTGCCCGATGCTCGCGCGGACGGCGCTGAGGCGGCCAAAGTCTTTTTTACCAATGCCGTAGCCGCGGCGATCCACGACCATGGGCGGCTGCTGCGAATAATCCTGCGCAAAGTGGCGGATGAGCGCGGTGCCGGTGGGCGTGCTGAGTTCGCCCTCGATCTCCCCGGCGAAGCTGGGGACGCCCTCGAGAATGACCGCCGTGGCGGGCGCGGGGACGGGCAGGATGCCGTGGGCGCACTCAATTGACCCGAAGCCCGTGCAGATGGGCGTGGCAACGATGCAATCCGGCTGCAGCAGGTCGATCATCAGGCAGGCGGCAGAGATGTCCGCGACCGCGTCCATCGTGCCGAGCTCGTGGAAGTGGATGTGCTCCATCGGCTCGCCGTGCACCTTCGCCTCCGCCTCGGCGATGAGGTAATACACCTCGCGCACGTGCGTTTTGACGCGAAACGGGAGATTGAGCTTGTCCACGATCTGCTGGATATCGAACAGGTGGCGGTGGTCGTGGTGATGCGCATGATCGTGGTGCAGGTGCTGGCAGCCGGGCGCTTCCTCGACGCCCTGCCAGGTGACGGTCATGTGCGTGCCGACGATCTCATAGGACTTGACTGTGTCGGCGCGGAAGACGACGCCGGGGATGCCGATGTCATTCAGGCACGCGACGATCTCCTCGCGGTTGTCAAACAGCTCCAGCAGCGCCGCCGAGAGCATATCGCCCGCGACGCCGGTGGACACGTCCAGAAACAAAGTTTTCATGGTAAATCACTTATCCTTATTGCTCAAGTGGTTGATCATGTGGGCGAGATAACCGCCGCCGAAGCCGTTGTCGATATTCACGACACTGACGCCGCTGGCGCAGGAGTTGAGCATCGACAAAAGCGCCGCGATGCCGCCGAGGGAGGCGCCGTAGCCCACGCTGGTGGGAACGGCGATCACGGGGCAGTCGGCAAGGCCGCCGATGACGGAGGGCAGCGCGCCCTCCATGCCCGCGACGGCGACAATCACGCGCGCGGTCATGATGGGCTCCATGTTATGCAGCAGACGGTGCACGCCGGAGACGCCGACGTCGTAGAGTCGGGTGACCCTGTTGCCGAGGGCCTCCGCCGTGAGGGCCGCTTCCTCCGCGATAGGCATATCGCTCGTGCCGCCGGTGGCGACGACGATGGTGCCGTCCCCGTCCGGCTCGGGCAGCTCGCCGAGCAGGCCGATCTTCGCGAGGGCGTTATACTTCAGCGGGTGCACCTTGGAAATCTCGTCCGCCGTTTCCTGAGAGATGCGCGTGACCATGATGTTCTCCTGCCCGCGCTCGCGCATGGCGGACATGATGCGGATGATGTGCTCGTCGGTCTTTCCCGCGCCGTAGATCACCTCGGCCACGCCCTGCCGCAGCTCGCGGTGGTGGTCGATCTTGGCAAAGCCGAGATCCTGAAACGGCTCAAGCTTCAGCTTCGTGACGGCGTCGTGCGGCGTGAGCTCGCCGCGGCTGACGGATTCCAATATCTCAATGATGCTTTTCTGACTCATCGCGGTTCCCTCTTTTCCTTTATTCCTGCATGTGCTTCATGCATTCCGGCATGGCCTCTTCAAACAAATCCAGCATGAAGTCGACGTCCTCCTTCATGCCGCCGGTGACCCAGTTCATGAGCATGAGGTTGCAGCCATAATTATAGAGATCAATGATCGCCTTCATCTTCGTGCTGGTACGGCCGAAATAGCTGAGCGTGGTTTCATAGCTGTATTTGTGATACTGCTGGAAGAAGGAGTTCTGCACCTCATAGCGATCCATGACGTTGCGGTAAAAACTCTTCTCCTCCACCATCATCTGCAGCATGGCACGGTTCATATCCCGGAAGGAGATCTTTCCGTCCTGATACTGCTGATAAAAGGGCTCGATGTCGCGCTGGTAGCACCAGAACGCGAGATCGTATTTATCCGTGAAAAACTTATAAAACGTCTGGCGGGACAGTCCCGCGGTCTTGACGATTTCTTCCGTGGTGATGCGCTCCATGGTTTTTTTGGACGCCAGGGACTTCAACGCCTCGGCAAACTTGCTTTTGCTGTCAAATGCTGTCAAGTATCCCACCTCCCATGTGTTACAATCTTAACACGCATTTGCAAAAAGGGCAAGCAGAGGTGCAATTTTGCAGACCCCTGCCTGCCCGGAGGATCACGTTTATTCGTTCCAGAGTTTCTTGCTGCTCTTGACGCCGAGGATCGTGAAGATCGCCGTGCCGGCGCAGAGGATGAGCGCGATGACGAACACGGTGTCATAGCTGCCCGTGGCGTCGTAGATGAAGCCCCAGAGGGACGCGGCGACCGCGCCGAACCAGGGGCCCCAGGCTGCCGCCGTGGGGAAGATGCGGTTGTAGTCCTTATCGCCGTACATGTTCAGGAGCATGGCCGGCATGATCAGGCCGCTGATCGGGTAATACAGGCCGAAGAGCGCGCCGCCCGCGAGCATCATGCCCGCGCTGTTTTTGGCCAGCAGCAGGATGAGGAAGCCCAGCACGCCGCAGACGCCTGCGAGCACCGCGCCGCCGCGGGCGCCGGCCTTGTCGATGGCAAAGCCGATGGCATAGTTGCCGATGACGGAGACGATGAGCACGACGGAGGCGAGAATGCCGACGACGTCGAACGACGCGGTCTGCGCCGCCTCGGAAAGTCCTGCGTAGGCCGGCAGATAGCTCTGCACGGGGGCTGCGAAGTTGAACGTGATGACCATGAGGATAAAGAACACAAAGGAGACGCTCTTGATCGCCTTTTCCTTCATGATACCCTTACTCTCCTGCGCGCTCTGGCCCTCGGCGGCGTCGAGCGCATCCTCGCCGATGCGCAGGCCGTCCTTCGGGTTTTCACGCAGCAGGGCGATGGCGTTGATGAGGCCGAGGATGAGCAGCGCCGCACCCAGCAGCACATAGATGCCGCGCCAGGCTTCCATGCCGAGCACCGTCTCATGCGTGAGGAGCTTGGAGATCACGGGGCTCATGATCGCGCCCGCGATCGTCATGCCCATGGTGGCGGTCGCCAGCATGACGCCGACGCGCGCCTTGAAAAAGCGCGGGATCAGGATGCCGGCGGACTGGTAGGTGACGATGACCATGCTCGCGCCGAGGAACACGCCGCCGAGATAGATGAGGGCGATATTCTTGGCCATGGCCATGCAGAACGCGCCGAGGGCCATGATGACGATGGCGCAGCGGTTGAGCGTGACGAACTTGAACTTGCCCAGCAGCTTCGGCATGAAGATGCCCATGACGGCCATTGTGCCGTACTGGATGGTCATATAGAGCATGTAGACGCCCTGCGTGAGATTCAGCGCGGTGGTGACGGGTACGATGAACATGCCGGCGGTGGTGAGAATCGCACCGGCGAGGAACATTTGAATGAACAGGGACGCGACGATGACATAGCCGTAGCTTCCGGCTTTTTTGGTCTGTTCCATGATAGAACCTCCTGTTTAGATTCGGCTCCCTCCCCCACATGCGGCGGACAGAGCCGCCGCACGCTGGGAGAATGGGAAAAAGGGGATCGTATTGGAAGACTTGAGTCTGTTTTACTGCTCGTCGGAGATCTTGCTGTTCTTCACAAGACCGGCGGGACGCTTGATCTGATCCTCGAGCGGCAGACGCGGCTCGGACACGGCGGTGGGGCCTTCGGTGTCGAAATGGAAGGCGCGGATCTGATCGCGGTAGCGCTTGCCGATGGGGTTGGTGAAGTCATAGTCCTGAATCCAGCTGCTGACCTCGGCCTCGCTCAGCGGCTCGGACTCGACGAGCTCATATTCGCTCTCTCCGATGCCGTTGAACACGCCGGAGTTGATCTGGCACCACTGGCTGACCTGCGCCAGGCTGGAGCCGTGGGTGAAGCGGTCGCTGTTGGGCTCGGCGAGACCCGGCGCATCGAAGGCGGAGCCGGGGTTGACGGAAGCGGCCTCGCAGGCCTCGAGGCAGGCCATATCGACGGCGACGGGATCCTTGGAGACGAAGGTGCCGATGTTCGGGATGACGGCGGCGTCATGCTTGTTGTCGCAGTCGCAGCTGGGGGTGATATCGTAGGCGTAGTTGACGAAGATGAACTTCTCCTTGCCCAGCTTGTTCATGATGCCGGCGCAGGAGTCGGCGATGCAGGTAGGCGTGGTGGTCATGAGCGTGTTGCTGAACTGCATCAGGCCGGAGAAGAGCGTGGGATAGTAGCAGGCGGAGCAGTCCTTGCACTTCTCGCGGTGGAAGACGAACTCGCCGTCCTCGACCGCAAAGCAGTCGAAGGCGCAGTTGTTGATGATGCCGTCGATGAAGTTCGGGTGCGGTGCCTGCATCATCTGCTGGGCGACCTCCTGATTGACGACGCCGGAGTGCAGGCCGAACTCGGGATGGTTCAGGAAATGGGTGGCGCTCTTGCCGCGGTTGGAGGCCATGCCGATGCCGATGTTCTTGATGGCTCCGCCGTAGGTGCCCTGCAGGTGACCCTTGAAGTGGCTGACGACGATGATCGTGTCGAGCTTCGTCATGCGGCGGGGCGTGAAGGTGTGGTTCAGATAGACGCCGTGGGGAACCTCGCACTTGACGTCGTCGAACTCGAAGGGACCCTCGCACAGCCAGATCGGGCAGCCCATGGTCTGCTCATTGAAGCCGTGGCGGTTGATGATCTTGCGGTGCTGCTTGGTGTCCTGACGGTCGCCGCCCATGGCGTTGATGTTCAGGTTGGTCTCTACGATGACGGGGTTGGCGCCCATGCGCTGGACTTCCTCGACGATGGCGCGCACCCACTGGGGGCGCAGATTCGCGCTGTTGCCGTAGTTGCCGGTATGGATCTTGATGCCGACGGTGGCGCCGGGCTTGACCATGTCCTTCAGGCCTGCGTCGCGCAGGAGCTTGACGGCCTTGAAGGGAACGCTTTCGCCGCCGTGGGTGGCGCGGTCATTCATGTAATAAACCTTGGATGCCATAGTAGTCTCTCCTTTTCAGTAATCAGAATGTATATCGGTTTGTGTTTTCTTTTAATCCACGAAATCTCCGATGGAGGTTCTGGTGCGCTTCATGCCGTACCACTTGGGCACTTCCATCTCAATGTTGTTGAACTGGCCGTTGTAGACCCAGACGTCGCAGACGCGGATCATCTCCTGCGGGAAGCCGATCTCATAGCCGGAGACCTCGTCGAGACGGTCGATCGTCGCCTGGGGAAGCTTGACGTTAAGCGCGCCGAGGTTATCCGTGACGTGCGCGCCGATGCGCCCGCCGATGATGGGGATGATGTTATCTCCCTTACTGAGCAGCCACGCCAGCGCCACCTGCGGCACCGAGCAGCCGACTTCTTTCGCCGCGACGCTCGCCTCGTGCATGAGGGCGAGCTCGCGCTTGGTGGGCAGCGGATAGGCCGTGCCGTTGAAGCGCTGCTTGATCTCCTCCTCATCGCCGCAGAGCAGGCCGCCCGCGAGACCCTCATAGACCGTGACCGAGAGGCCGAGGTGGTCGCACATGGGGATGATCTCGCGCTCGATGCTGCGGCTGAGCAGGCTGTACTGGCACTCGCAGGCGTCGAACTCCGCCCAGCCGTACTGGCGGGCGATCATGTTCGCCTCCATGACGAGGTAGGCGGGCACGTTCGTGGCGCCGAGATGCAGCACCTTGCCGGAGCGGACGAGGTCGTTGAGCGTCTGCATGAGGGTCTTGACCGGCACGGAGAAATCCCAGGAGTGCAGATAAAGCACATCGATGTAATCGGTCTTGAGGCGCTGCAGCTCCCGCTCGACCTCGCGCACGAGGTACTTCCGGTTGTGGCCGGCGCCGTTGGGATCGTTGGGATATTTAATCTCCAGCGGGTGCGGACGGAAGGTGCACTTGGTGGCGATGACGAAGCGGTCGCGCTCGGCGTGGATGAAGTCGCCGAGGAGCTCGGAGGAGTGGCCGTAATGGTACATGTTGGCGGTATCGAAGAAGTTGCCGCCCTGCTCCACGAAGGCGTCGAAGCAGCTTTTGGCCTCCTCATCGGTGGAGCCGCCGACGGTGACGCTGCCCCAGTTCATCGCGCCGAGGCACATCTGCGAAACTTTCAGGCCGCTTTGGCCGAGAATTTTATATTTCATGCCGATTTCCTTTCTGTATCACTCGCAGTGCAGGCCAGAAGCCCCGCCTTGAGCTCTTCCTGATCCGGAAGCTCCGCGCCGATGAACACGACGACGGATTCTCTCTCTTCGTCCGGGTTCCATTCTTCTTCGGTCTTTGCGTGGAAATTCGTGCGGACGGACTGGAAGTCGAACCGGTAGTCGCTGCCGGCGATGTTGAAATAGCCCTTGCCGCGCAGCAGCTGCTTGCCGTACTTGGCGTAGGTGTCGCGGATCCAGGCGTTGACCTTTTCCATGTCCAGGGGCTCGGAGATGCGAATGGCGATAGACGCAAAGCCTTCCACGGTTTCATCCTCCTGTCTGTCAAAGTCGATGCTGCGAAGCTGCGCGATGCGGTCCGGCACGATGATCGCGGACGCGTCCACCTGGCCGAAGCTGGTCTCGATGATCTCCGCGAAGGGGTTGATGATCCGCAGCTCCCGCTTGAGCGCGGCGAGCGCTTCCCTGTCCGCCCGATCGCATTTGTTGATGATCAGGAAGTCCGCGAAGGCCGTCTGCTCGCGCGCGATGCGAAAGTCGTGCAGGTTCAGGCTGCCGAATTCGCCGTCGACGACGCAGATGTAGCTTCCGAGCTCATAGCAGTCGCGCGTGCGGGGCAGGTAGAAGATCTGCAGGAGCTGCTCGGCGCTCTCCGCGCCGCTGGCCTCGATGAGCAGGTGGTCAAACGGGTGCTGCTCGCTCTTGCCGTAAAGGGCGTCGAGGAAGTTGATGAGCATGGTCTGCTGATCGGTGTGGATCGCAGCGCCGGTGAAGGGGTGGATCCGGTCCTTTGCGATGTTCAGGAGCTTATCGTCCACCGAGATGGCGCCGAATTCCTTGACGATCACGTCGATCCGCTGATTCAGCGGCTGGGAGAGGATGTTGTTGACCAGAGTCGTCTTGCCGGAGCCGAGAAAGCCGCCGATCAGATTGACCCGCTTCTTGCCCTCACCCAGAAGCTCCAGGAAATTCGGGAGATTGCAGGCGCCGCAGGCGCAGTTTTTGGCATGCTGCCGTGTCCAGAAATCTGTCAAGGACGTTCACCCCTTTCGTTTTCCGTGAGGGGCTGCCGGGGCAGCCCCTTGATTCGTTGTTTTAATTAAAGGTTCTTCGCGACCTCGTAGCCGTCCCAGACGGCGTTCATGATGTTCACGACCTGACGGCCGTCGCCGATCTCGAAGATCTCCATACCCTCGCCGCGAAGGTCGGCGGCAAGGCTGTTCTCCGGACGGAGGCCCATGGCCAGGATGACGGTGTCAGCCGGGAGGGTCTTCTTCTCGCCGTCCGCGGTCTCGACCACGGCGCCCTCATCGTTGATGGCGGCGATCTTCGTGCTGGTGAGGAGCTCCACGCCCGTGGCGCCGAGGAGCATGCGCAGGTGCATGCCGTTGGCAATCGGCATCGGAGGTCCGGCCATGAGGATATCAGGCGCCATCTCGACGATCTGCACCTTCTTGCCCTCGCGGGCGAGGTCATAGCCGAGCTCGCAGCCGGTCATGCCGCCGCCGACGATGACGACGTTCTGACCAACGGGCTTGTTGCCCATGAGCGCATCGATGCAGGAGACGGACTTTTCGTGATCCACGCCCTCGAGCCACTTGGGCATGATGGCGTAGGAGCCGACGGCGAGGATGACAGCATCGGGCTTGACGGACTTGAGAAGCTCCGCGTCGACGGCGGTGTTCATGTGCACCGGGATCTCCAGCAGCTCGAGCTGCTTCTGATACCACTTGTTGAGCGCGGCGACTTCCTGCTTGAAGTCGTGCTGGCCGGTGTGGACCAGGTGGCCGCCGAGCACATCGGACTTCTCGTAAACCTCCACGTCATGGCCTCTGAGCTTGGCAACGCGTGCGGCCTCCATGCCGGCGGCGCCGCCGCCGACCACGACGACCTTCTTTTTCTTCACAGCGGGGGTGAGCGCATAGGTCTCCTCGCGGCCGGCGGCCGGGTTCACCGCGCAGCAGGCGGGCTTGCCGGTGGCCATGGCGCGGCCGTTGCAGCCGACGGAGCAGGCGAGGCAGGGACGGATCTCGTCGATTCTGCCGGCTTCCATCTTGTGCGGGAAATCGGCGTCGGCGATGCCGCCGCGGGACATGACCACGCCGTCGACCTGGCCGTCCGCCAGCACGGACTCGATGAGCTCAGGGTCGTTCATGCGGCCGCAGACGATGACGGGGATGGAGACGTGCTTTTTGAGCTCCTTGGCGAGCTCCATGATCTTGCCCTTGGGCTCGTAGCTCGTGGGCAGCGCCTTCCAGTAGGAATCGTAGATGCCGGCGTTGACGTGCAGGGCGTCGTATCCGTAGCTCTCGAGGAGCTTTGCGATCTCGATGGACTCCTCCAGCGTGCGGCCGGCTTCGTCGGCACCATCGAGCGTGGGCTGGTTGAAGCCCTTGATGAAGCTCTTGAGGCCCATCTTCATGGTCACAGGGAAGTCCTGACCGCAGGCGGCCTTGATGGCCTCGACGATCTCCTTGCAGACGCGGACGCGGTTCTCGAGAGAGCCGCCGTACTGGTCGTCGCGCTGGTTGGTGAGCGCCATGGCGAACTGGTCGATGAGGTAGCCCCAGTGCATCGCGTGGACCTCGACGCCGTCATAGCCGGCGTTCTTCAGCATCGCGGCGGTCTGCGCCATGTACTGGATCTTCTTCTGGATCTCTTCCACGGTCAGCGCCTCATGCATCTGGTCGGGCATGAAGAAGTCCGGCACGCGGGACGCGGCCTTCAGGCCGGGTACGTTGCGGCCCATGCCCATGGTCACCTGGCAGAAGATCTTGGCGCCGTAGCTGTGGATCTTCTCGGTGAGCACGCCGCAGCGGCTCATGAACACGGCGGGATTTCTCAGCGGGGTCATCATGAAGCCGGGGCCGAGGCCCTCCACTTCCATGTCCGCCCAGGCAGCAGTCTGGATGACGAGACCGAAACCGCCCTTGGCGCGCTCGACGAGGAACGCGGCGCCGTCCGGCGTGAGGTTGTCGGTGAGGTCCTCCGTCGGGACAGAGACGGGACCCTGCACGAGGCGGTTCTTCAGCGTGACGCTGCCGATCTTCAGAGGAGTAAAGGTGGTCGGATACTTGTTCATCATGATCTCTCCTTTTTCATAGTCGTGTTTTTCCGATGCAACAACCCGGTTTTGTTCTCCCGACCGGATTGTTAACTTTCTGACTTCATGATACAGGAGAACAAGTTAATCGACAATTCAGGCAATTTGTGTTCTGTATTTACAAAGGTCCGATTTTGTCAGCACAGGCCGGTTTTTTCGTAACGACAGACGTGCATTTGTTGATTAAATAGCCATATAACAGACGCTTTGTTTATAAAAAGAGGCCTCCCCGCGCCGTTTTTGAGGCGCGGGGAGGTTTGTGTGTAATTCTGTAAAGTCATTCTATTGGAGTCTGAAAAAAGACTCCCCTCATCCACCGCGCAAGCGCGGTCCCCCTTCCCCCGAGGGGGAAGGCTTTGTTCAATCGGCAAAGAAAATCTGCCGCATGTTCTCCGGCATGGAGGCGAACATCATCTTCACAGCGGTCTCAGCGGGGGTGATGTTGTCGTGCAGGAGCCATTCGCGCGTCATGCCGACAGAGCCATAGCAGTAATGGCGGATGCTGAAGCGAAGCTCCGCATCCAGCACATCCGTTCCGAGTTTGTCCCTGGCGAGGGCGAGATAGCGCTCCGCGAAATATTCGAGCATGTAGCTCCAGAGCGCGTTCTGGGAGCTGTCCTCATACGCGCGTTTATAAAAGAGGTATTCCTGCTTCATCTTCCGCAGGCCGGCGGCGGCCTCCTCGAGCCCGAGCACGTCGGTCTCAAAGGCGTCGCAATAAAAGATCCACGCCACGAGGTCGTATTTATCCCGGAAGTGATAGTAAAACGTCGGCGGCGTGATCTCCGCCAGACGGCAGATCTCCGTAACGCGGATCTTTTCAATCGGCTTTGCCGCCATCAGCTTTTTCATGTTCTCCGCGATCCAAAGCTTCGTTCTGTCCATATAGAACCACCATTTCATAAGGTTTTCTTATAAAATTATATTTTTATAAGTTTACATTGTCAAGACGCAGTGGCACAATGAGGGCAAGAAAAAAACGAAAGGAAGTTTTCACGATGACATTCATGGAACTGGCAAAGAACCGCTATTCGGAGCGCTTTTTCGACTCCCGCCCGGTGGAGCAGGAGAAGCTCGATCAGATTCTGGAGGCGGGGCGCATCGTGCCCACCGCCTGCAACTATCAGCCGCAGCGCTTTTACGTGATCCGCTCGGAGGAGGCGCTTGCGAAGGCAAGGGCCGTGACGCCGTTTCACTACAACGCGCCGCTGATGCTGTTGGTGTGCTATGATATGCGCACCGTCTGGCGCAACCCCGGCGACCGGTATTACCGGGACTACAACTCCGGCGAGCAGGACGCCTCCATCGCCGCGACGACGATGATGTACGCCGCCGAGGAGCTGGGCGTGCACAGCGTGTGGCTGCGCGGGTTTGACTCCAAGGCCGTGGTGGATACCTTCGGTCTGCCGGAGAACATCGTGCCCGTGATGATGTTCGCCATGGGCTACCCCAACGACCGGGCAAAGCCGAACGGCTGGCACTTCAAGCGCAACCCGATCGAGTCTTTCGTGACGGAGCTCTGAGGAGGCGCACCATGCATTTTACCGGAACCGTTTATCGCAATCCCTACTGGCCGACGTGGCCGCTTTTGGAGATCACGCAGGGCTGCACGCACAATTCCTGCAAGTTCTGCACCATGTATAAGGAGGTCCCCTTCCGCATGTCGCCGATGGAGTGGATCGAGCAGGATCTGCAGGAGATTGCCGCCATGGACCCGAACGCAAGGACGATCCAGCTGCTGAGCGCGAACCCCCTCGTGCTGCGCTATGACAAGCTCGCCGCAATCTTTGAGATGATCCGCCGTTATCTGCCGAAGATGGAGTATATTTATCTCGCCGGGCGCGTGACCGATCTGCGCAATAAGACCGTCGAGGAGCTCAAGGCACTCAGGGAGCTCGGCATGCGAGAGATCTCCCTCGGCGTGGAGAGCGGCGACGACTGGACACTCGACCGCATCCAAAAGGGCTACCACGCGGAGGACATTTTGGAGCAGTGCCATAAGCTGGAGGAGGCCGGGATCGACTACTGGATGACGTTCTTAAACGGCGTCGCGGGCAAGTCCCACAGCCGCGAGCACGCGATCCATTCGGCTGAAATCTTCTCGCAGTGCAGGCCGATGCTCGTCGGCACCGGCGGGCTCACGCTCTTTCCCGGCACGCCGCTGAAGGACGAGGCAGAGCGCGGGGCGTTTGACCCGCTGAACGAAAAGGAGATGCTGGAGGAGCTGCGGCTCTTCGCGGAGCACCTGACGTGCGACTGCTCGTTCATCACGCACCACACCGTCGTAGGCAGTAATCTGAGCGGGCCGCATTTCCTGCAGCGGAAGGAAAAGATCCTCGCCGCGCTCGACCACGAGATCCGGCACGGGGACATGGAGAGGCTGGCCGCCATACGGAGAAACAAGAGAACCCTGTAACTGCCGCCGAAAAAACAGCCTGAAGGCGCCGGTGCTTTCGATGAACATGGGGCGAATTCGAGCCATTCTCGAATTCGCCCCACATTGATTTTGGAGAAATCAGAGATTGCCCAAAGTCAAATTCTGCTTGCGCATTTCGGATGGATATGGTATGATTTCTTTGGAGATCTATTGAAGATAGATCGGTGAACAAGACCGTATTATGAGGGATTTATGATGTCTGTCCGTCCGATCCTGAAACTATTGCTGCTCTGTCTGTTTCTCGTCTGCGCCGGGATTTCGGTGTTTGATATGGTGGGTGCGTTCCGGCAGACGCGCAAGTATGGGCGCGTTTTCCTTTCCCGCGCGCAGACGGTCATCCGGTCTGCGATTGCTGTGGCTGCGCTTGCGCTGCTGCTTCTCATCGCTTCTCTCTCAGACAAGTCCGACGGGCTCTATTACGGCGTCTTTACCGCAGCCGGGGTCATTTTTGTCCTGTTCATGCGCTCGGCTCCTGATACTAATTTGTTTTTCTATCTGCGCGGCCTGTCGCGGGCAGACCGCGAGCGGATCCTTCAAACGGCAATCCGTCACAAGCCGGACTTCATTTTTGCGGACGCGGGCATGACCACGCTCTCGCCGGAGGTTTCCGCGGCGATGCAGCTTGTGTTCCCCAGATACGCGCGGCTGGAGCAGGCGCTTCAAAGTGAGCCGCTCCCGGATCTGGAGCAGGCGGACACCGACGCCTTGCTGGTGCTGCTGAAATACGCGGCCATTCTTCCGGCGGATGAAACGGTTCTCTCCTTTCGGGAGGCAATCATCTATACACTGAAACGGCGGGGTGTTTGACCCGGCCATGGATCTCGCGGAGAGAAAAGAGGGATGAGCGTGATCAAACTTAAAAAGAAATCCAGGCTGATTTACTGCATCTTGTTCTTCTATACCATAGCTGCGTTGCTGACCCCGCTTAAAATCAGCAATTATTTGCCGAAGCCGCTCGGTGCGCAGTGCATGTATCTCATGCTGAACGGAATCTACCAAGACCATGCGGCTGTTCGCTGTGCCTGCTGGCTGTCGGTTCTGCTTCTCATTTGCGTGATCGGGCTGCCATTATTGAAAAAGAGGCGCTTGATCAAAAAGCTCTCTTGCATCATTGTTGCTGCATACTGTCTTTTGGATTGCGTGATTTTGATTGTATTCCCTTCTTTTGTACCGATGCCGGTCTGGTTTGAAGGGCAAACCGGCTGCACGATTCTTTATGCAGCGATGGAAATATTGGGTGATTTGCTTTTGGCTGGTTTCGCTGTTTTGCAGATCTCGACCGGCAGCAAAACAGAAAACACGAATTCAGATGATTCATCTGAACCGGGGAGGCGCATATGAAGAAATATCGTCTGCTGATCCTGTCAGCGCTCTTACTGCTTGTATCTTTTGCCGCGGCATGGTATGGAGATCACCTTTTCAACCATCTGTTTGTGCTTGCGATTCCGATTGATCTGGCGCTCCTGATCTGTTTCATTGTGCTGCTGGCGATGAGCGTCATCAGAATCATAAAGCGAAAAGAATACGTCAACGTTTGGAGCCTTGCGGTTCTGGCGCTGCTGGTCGTTCTCAAATTAAAATTCCCGTTCCGGGATGCGAGAGTGAAATTGGAGCTGAACCGGTTTGAAGCGGACAGGCTGGAGATTGTGGAGATGATTCAGAGCCATCAGCTGCAGCCGGACGGCCTCGGAAATGTCGATCTGCCGGCAGGATACAGAAGGCTCTCGTCCGACGGCGAGGTGTTTGTCTATCAAAATGATAAAAACGGACAGGTCATTTGCTTCTGGGTATTCCGCGGCATGATGTCCGGCTCCTTTGAATTGATTTATTCCTCCGGCGGAGAGGAACTGATTCGGGCCAACGAGACCGTTGTGAACATAGAACAGTTAAAAGAAAACTGGTATTACGTTGAAACGAATTGATTGGTGAACGAAAATGATACTCCATCTTTCCCGAAAACTGCATCTGTTTCGGTCGACTTATCAGATCCGCGAACGTGGGGATGTTCAAGGCACAGGCAGAAATACGCTGGATTTGTTGTTTCATCGTTTGAAACTGCTGAAAAATGGTGAGCTGCTGTATGAGATGCGGCAAACAAACCTGTTTCTTCAGATCCTGGCTGCAATCCCGATTCTCGGATTGGCGGTATTCGTTCCCTTTCAATTGTTTTTCAATGGGAAGAAAATCGGCAGATCCCGTCGACTGTCGGCTTCTGCCGGTTATGAGATCGCTTTTGGCGACGACCGGTATGAGATTCACCTGCACAATGACAACCGGTGCTCGGTTGTAAAAAACGGCGCGCAGATCGCGCTGATTGCAAAGAATGAAGAAGTGTGGTTTGAGGAAAACGAGTATGAGGTTTTGCTTCCCGACAACTGTGGAGAAGCCGAGCAAAGCCGGATTTTTCTCCTCGGCATGTTCATCGACGTGACGTTCTTTGCAAATCACAGACGATGGTCTGCCCATAAGAAGGAGAAAAACATCGTGTTGTTCGACGCCTTCCCGGAGCGGGCGGATTGGACGCCGGATGAGATTGGAGGATCACATGAGCGACTGGAATGAGATTCTGGACGAGCGGGCATTGGAGGCGTTCGCGGCGCTGACCGGGCATTTTCACGACGGCTGCATCAAGGAGCTGCGATACGTCAGCGGCGCATATGTCGCTGCGAATCTGGGGATGGTTCCGCTGAATGGCCGGCGGGTGCTCCGGATGATTATTCAGTGCCAATCGAAAGAGCACCCCGTGATCGAGCTGGAGTTTGCAGGGCTGAAAACGCTGACGCTCTCCCCTGTCGGCACGGATTACACGTGCGAGATCTTGGATGCGGTCATGCGCATGGAGAACGGCTGCTTTTATTGGAGCGACGGCGGCGACACGACGGTCTGCGCGGAGCAGCTTCGGTGGCGGCTGCCCGGAGAGGAATGGCTGGGCGACCGGGAATTATATGGATAACGGGGGGGCGAAAGCGCGGGATTGGGATGCTGCGCATTCGCCTTTTTCTTTTAGTTCCTCTGAGATTGGAACGCGGGGAGCGGATTGCCACACCAGTGTGCGCACTGGTTCGCAATGACAGATAATGGGATGAATGGTGCAGCTTGATATTTTTCGGTTTTTGTGATGGTAAAATCATGCATTGTGTGTTATAATGCTTCGAAAAATCCAGCGGAGGAGGTGGGGCGATGCGCGCCCGGAAATGGAGCGGCAGCATCATCATTCAGGTCGCGGCGCTGTTTTTGGCCGGGATTCTGATTACGGGCATGATGACCTATTTCACGGAGCAATCGCTCTCCAGCCAATATGTATTGGAGCAGACGGAGCAGGACGCCGCCGAGGTGGCGGACGAGGTGATGCGCTCTGTGAAGGAATATCCCGCCTGGGAGTGGCTGATCCGCTACTGGTATACCCACGCGGACACGATGGAGATCCACTATGACGAGCTGTTCACCGCCGAGAGTGCGACGGCGGAAATGAGCCGCGTGCTGATCGAGCATCAGCCGGAGCTCTCTCTGGTTTACGCGACGACCGAGGAGCTCACCGCGATGCCGGAGGCGGATCAAAAGCTCTACGCCGAGATTGTCTATTCCTGGCTGATTACGCGGCTGGATCAGATCAAGCAGGCGTATCACATCGATTATCTGTTCTGCGTCGTGACGCAGGCGCCGTATGACCAGCAGTTCTTCCTCTTCAGCGGGGCGGACTCCGGCGCGGTGCGCGGCACGAACTATGAGGAGGTCTATCCGATCGGCCACGTCGTGACCGTCGGGGAAAGCCAGCAGATTGCCATGCAGCGCGCAATGGAAAACGCAAGCCACATGGCGGACGCGGGCAGCTACATGGACTATTACTCCCTGTTCTACGAATTTGACGACCACGCCGCGCTGCTCGGCATGACCTACAATCTCTCGGACATGCAGCAGAGCATGCGCGAGATGACGGCAAAGGACACGCTCTACGCAATCCTGAATCAGATTGCACTCTCGCTCATCTGCCTGACGCTGCTTTACTTCGTGCTGCTGCGCCCGCTGAAGGACGTGCAGAAGAACATCCGCCTTTACCACAGCGAGAAGGACAGCCGGGCCGTCGTGCACAATCTGGAGCGCGTACGGCCGCACAATGAAATCGGTCAGCTGTCGGAGGACGTGTCCGCACTCGCAACGGAGATGGACGACTACATGAACCGGATCGAGCGCATCAGCGCCGAGCGCGAGCGCGTGAAAACCGAGCTGCACACGGCCACGCAGATTCAGGCCTCCATGCTGCCGTGCATCTTCCCGCCCTTCCCGGAGCGGACGGAGTTTGACATTTACGCGAGCATGGATCCCGCCCGCGAGGTCGGCGGCGATTTCTACGACTTCTTCCTGATCGACGACGATCATCTGTGCATGGTGATGGCGGACGTGTCCGGCAAGGGCGTTCCGGCGGCGCTGTTCATGATGGTGTCGAAGATCATCCTCTCGAACAACGCCAAGATGGGCAAAAGCCCGGCGCAGATTCTCACGGACACGAACAGCGCCATCTGCCAGAACAACCGCGAGGAGATGTTCGTGACGGTCTGGATCGGCATTCTGGAGCTCTCGACCGGGAAGCTGACAGCGGCGAACGCCGGGCATGAATACCCCGTGCTGATGCAGCCGGACGGGCAGTTCGAGCTGATGCACGACAAGCACGGCTTTGTCATCGGCGGCATGGAGGGCATGAAATACAAGGAATATGAGCTGACGCTGAGACCCGGCACGAAGCTGTTCGTTTACACCGACGGCGTGCCGGAGGCGACAAACGCGGACAAGGAGCTCTTCGGCACGGAGCGGATGCTCGCAGCGCTCAATCAGGACACGGCGGCAGACCCCGAGACGGCGCTCCGAAACGTGCGCCGCGCGGTGGACGACTTCGTGCAGGAGGCGGAGCAGTTTGATGATCTGACGATGCTCTGCATGGAATACAGGAAACCGGAAACACAAACAAAAATATAAGGAGGAATTATGATGGAAATCAAAGCGGTGAAATTCAGAAAAGACGGTTTTTACGGCCAGCCCTTCGCCTTCGGCGGCGAGGAGGGCCCGGCGGCGTTCGATCCGAGCGTGCGCTATCGCGGCAGCCTGCAGAACTATCTGATCGACACCGGGGACGAGGTGATCCTCGTCGACACCGGTATCCCCGCCGGGACGCCGGAGGAGAAGCCGGACGAGAAGAGCCCTGCCTACACCGGCAAGGACATCTGCTCCTACATGGAGGCCTTCGCGGCGCTCGGCTACAAGAGCGAGCAGGTGACGAAAATTCTGCTGACGCACAAGCACGCCGACCATTCCGGCGAGCTGCGCTCGTTCCCGAACGCGAAGATCTATGTGAACGCGGATGAGATCGGCGCGGCGGAGCTGCAGGGCATCGAAAACCTCGTGCCGGTGGAGTTCACGGACGGGGCCTACTACAACTTCCCCGCCTGCCAGAAGATCTGCGACGGCGTGTACTTCATCAAGGCCAAGGGCCACACGAACGGCAACAGCATCATCGTCGTTGAGCTCGACGGCCTGTTCTACATGCTGCACGGCGACATCACCTACGTGGACGAGGCGCTCTATGCAAACAAGCTCTCCGTTGTGTTTGACGACGCGGCGGCTGCCCGCGAGACGCTCGACCGCGTGCGTGAGTTCGTGCGCAATCAGCCGACGGTCTACTGCGGCACGCACACGCCGCAGGGCTATGAGAACCTCGAGGCCAAGCGCGTGATGGATCTCGACCACCCGGTGGAGACGATCTTTGAGGAATATGACTTCTCGGATCAGGAGGCCTCGGGCAAATACGTCTGCTTGATCTGCGGCTATGTCTACGATCCCGCGG